>NZ_JBWKEQ010000016.1:0-133697 GCF_056435365.1 Kitasatospora sp. NPDC043949
CTGTCCTGCCTGTGTTTTCCTCTCGCTCTCCCTCGGCCGGCCCAGCGCACGGGGGGGGGGGGGGCCCCCCCCCCCCCCCCGGACCGGGAACCATCCCGGGATCTGTCGAGTCTTGGTAAATGCTTTACCATTTCATTGCCAAGACTCGACCCCCAGGAGTGTCCGCCCGTGACCAGCCTCGCCCTCGGCCCGTCCTGGCTCGATCCGACCAACCTGATCTCCGCCTTCGGTCTGATCGGCATCCTGGCCATCGTCTTCGCCGAGTCCGGCCTGCTGATCGGCTTCTTCCTGCCGGGGGACTCGCTGCTGTTCACCACCGGCCTGCTGGTGGCCGGCGGCACCTACCTGCACCAGCCGCTCTGGCTGGTCTGCGCGCTGATCGTGGCCGCCGCGGTGGCGGGGGACCAGGTCGGCTACCTGTTCGGCCGCAAGGTCGGGCCGAGCCTGTTCCGCCGCGCCGACTCCCGGCTCTTCAAGCAGGAGAACGTGGAGAAGGCCGCCGCCTTCTTCGACCGGCACGGTCCCAAGGCGATCGTGCTGGCCCGCTTCGTGCCGATCGTGCGCACCTTCACCCCGATCGTCGCCGGGGTGAGCAGGATGAACTACCGCACCTTCGTGGTCTTCAACCTCGTCGGCGGCGTGCTGTGGGGCGCCGGTGTCACCGTGCTCGGCTACTTCCTGGGCCAGATCCCGTTCGTCCGGGAGAACATCGAGGCGATCCTGGTCGGCATCGTGCTGGTCTCGGTGGTCCCGGTGGCGGTCGAACTGCTGCGGGCCCGCCGTTCCGGCGCGGCGTCCGCCGACCGCCACCGCGCCGGGTAGGCGTCCGCGGCCCCCGCCGGGGTACGCCACGTACATGTGCGTCCGGCAGTTCGATCAGGCAAGGTGTAACCCGAGATCGAACGGTGGCCGACGGCCACCAGGGGCGGCAAGGAGCGGAAGTGCCTAAGCGGGGCCGACCGGGCGCAGGCAAGCGGGCGAGGGGAGGCCGGGCGGTCCGTCAGACCCGGCGGACGCCGCCGGTACGGCCGGTGAACCCCGCCGAGGCGCCGCCCACCGAGGGCCTGCTGGGCCATCCGGCCCCGACCGTCGAGCCCGCCACCGTCGTCCCCTTCGTCCCGCCGATCACGGAGACCAGGGGCCTGCTGTCCCCGGAGCCGGAGCCGGAGCCGGCCCCCGAGTCCGGGGCGCCCGCCGGGTCCGGGCCGCACCCCGCGCTCGGGCCGCACCCCGTGCCCGGGCAGGCGCCCGGCCCGGAGGACGCGCGCCCGGCCCGCCGCCGATCGGTCGCCGAGGACACCCTCACCCCCGAGGAGTGGCGGGCCGCCGGCTACACCCCGCCGATGGGCATCCCGGTCCCGGAGCTGACCGCCGGTGCCCCCGGCGAGGCGCCCTGGCCGGACCGGATGCGCACCCTGCTGCGCATGCCGATGTCCGAGCGCCCCGCCTTCGAACGGACCGCCCGCGAGCTGCACCCCTCCGCGGGTGCGACCCGCAACGTCCCCCGCATCCTCGACCTGACGCTGCGCATCGGCGAGCTGCTGCTCGCCAGCGGCGAGGCCGCCGAGGACGTCGAGGCGGCGATGCTCGGCATCGCGCACGCCTACCGGCTGGACCGCTGCGAGCCGCAGGTGACCTTCACCCTGATCGGCATCTCGCACCAGCCCTCGCTGGTCGAGCCGCCGATCACCGCCGACCGGGTGGTGCGCCGCCGCACCTCCGACTACACCCGGCTGAACGCGGTCTACGAGCTGGTCGCGGACATCACCGCGGAGAAGGTCACGGTCAACGACGCCTACCGCCGGCTCGCCCTGATCCGCCGCAACCGGCACCCGTACCCGGGCTGGATGCTCGCGCTGACCACGGGTCTGCTGGCCGGCGCGGCCACCTTCCTGGTCGGCGGGCGGATCGACGACAAGGCCTGGCTGGTGTTCGCCAGCGCCTTCGTCGCGGCCGTCCTCGGCGACCGGCTGGCCTCCACGCTGGCCCGGCGCCGGCTGCCGGAGTTCTACCAGTTCGTGGCAGCCGCGATGCCGGCCGCCGCCTCCGGGATCATCCTGTCCTTCAACGACTGGGGCCTGCGCGGCTCGGTGGTGATCACCGGTGGCCTGTTCGCGCTGCTGCCCGGCCGGGCGCTGGTCGCCGCCGTCCAGGACGGCCTGACCGGCTTCTACATCACCGCCGCGGCCCGCCTGCTGGAGGTGATCTACCTGGTCGCGGGCATCGTGATCGGCGTGATGCTGATCCTCTACCTGGGGGTCGGCTTCGAGGCGAAGCTGCGGCCGGACGAGAGCCTGGCGGGCGTCACCTACCCGCCGGTCCAGATGATCGCCGCGATGCTGCTGACCCTGGCCTTCGCCACGCTGCTGCAGACCGACCGCCGCTCGCTCGCGCTGGTCACCCTGAACAGCGGCATCGGCTGGGCCAGCTACGGCGTGCTGGCGTACAACGCGGGCATCTCCCCGATCGTGGCGACGGGGGTGGCGGCCGGCCTGGTCGGCCTGTTCGGCCAGCTGATGGCGCGCTACCGCAACGGCTCCGCGCTGCCGTACGTGACCGCCGCGATCGGCCCGCTGATGCCCGGTTCGGCGCTCTACCTGGGGATGCTGTCCTTCGCCCAGGGCCACGCCAGCGCGGGCCTGGTGTCCGTCTCCCGGGCGGCGGCGATCGCGATGGCGCTGGCGATCGGGGTGAACCTCGGCGGTGAGATCGCCCGGATGTTCATGAAGCTGCCGGTCGGCGGCGAGCGCCCGTCGCTGTACCCGGTCGTGCCGCGCCGGGCGGCCAAACGCACTCGCGGGTTCTGACCGCGCGTTGGACCGGTGTTGGGCTCCGGGCCATGTCACGGCAGGCCGCACGCAGGACCAGGAACGAAGGTAAGACGCATGACCACACTGCTGGACGGCTACCGCGAGCACATCGTCGCCGCGCACAAACAGCCGTTGTTCCTGCTGCTGGTCGGCTTCATCACCTCCTTCGTGTGCATCCGGTTCAGCGTCCGGATGATCCGCGCCGAGGTGCGGTGGTGGTTCGGCAACGTCACCCCCGGCGGCCTGCACATCCATCACATGGTGTTCGGCCTGGGATTCCTGCTGGTCGGCGGCGTCGGGGTGTTCGCCACGTACGGCGGGCACCCGTGGATCGACTGGTTCGGGCTGGTCTTCGGCATCGGCTGCGGTCTGGTGCTGGACGAGTTCGCGCTGATCCTGCACCTGGACGACGTGTACTGGAGCGAGCAGGGCCGCAAGTCGGTGGACGCGGTGATCTTCGGGATCCTGTTCACCGCCCTCCTGCTGGTCGGGTACGTGCCGCTCGGCGTGGTGCCCAGCCAGGAGACCAGGTGGGGCCTGATCACGGTGATCTCGGTGAACGCCCTGGCCTCGGTGATCACCCTGATCAAGGGCAAGATGTGGACCGGCCTGCTCGGCATCATGGTCCCCGGCCTGTCCTGGATCGGGGCGATCCGGCTGGCCCGCCCGAGCAGCCCGTGGGCCCGCTGGCGGTATGCCACGCGCCCGCGCCGCCGGGCGCGTGCGCTCCGGCGCGAGCGCCTGCTGCACCGGCGTGCGGACCGGGCCCGTACCTGGCTTTTCGACCTGATCGCCGGCGCTCCCGACAAGGTGCCCGCGAACCACCCCGCCGCCCACCGGGTGGCCGAGCGGATGTCCGCCCGGGCCACCGCCCACCTCGACGCGCACGCCGCCCGGGCGCTGGCCCGGCGTCAGGCGCGGCTGGCGGACCGCCGCTCGGCGGCCGCCGCCGGGGCCGGGGCGGCGAACTCCCCGGCGGCGGGTGGGCCGTACGGCGGGGGCGGCCCCGGCGCGGGCCCGTCCCTCGGGGCGCAGCAGCGCCGTCGTGCGATCCGGGCGGGGCGCAATCGGACGTACGCGGTTCGTCCGACCGGGGTGGAGCACCGGTCCGGGCGACACCCCCACCTGCGGCCGCACACCCGCCGGATCCACCGGTAGTTCGCATACCCTGTGCGCCCGGCTGAAGGTGACTTGTGGTCAGATCATCTGATGGTCACCCGCCCGGCGGAGTGCGTCCGAGGTGTGAAAAGCGCCGGAGTTGAGAACATGATCGGCGAGTGACCGTTCTGTCATGTGATGGGATGATTCGTCGGACCTGCTCCGCCCGGCCGCCCCGCCCGAGCGCCGCGGACCGTCCGCCGCCGTCCCCTCCGGACCCGTGAGAAGGGGATGTCTCGTGGCGCGCAGGCTCCTGCCGACCCTCCTGTTGTCCCTCACCGCCCTGCTCGGGCTGCTCCCCGCAGCCCAGGCCGCCCCGGCGGACCCCGAACCGGCCGCCGGCCCCGCCCGGACGGAGGACCCGTACCCGACCACCGGGGAGATCGACCGGGCCCGCGCCGAGGCCGACCGCACCGCCGCCTCCGTCACCGCCATCGAAGCCGGCCTCGCCGCCGCCCGGACCGAACTCGACCAGGCCGGCCGCAGCGCCGAACAGGCCGTCGAGGCCTACAACGGCGCCCAGCTCGCCCTCGTCCGGGCCCGCGCCGACGAGACCGCTGCCGCCCGGAGCGCCACCGCCGCCGAGGCCGACCGCACCGCGGCCGCCGAGGACGCCGCCCAGCTCGCCGCCGAAACGTACCGCCAGGGCGCGGGCGCCGCACTCTCCGCCCTCAACGCCCTGCTCGGCGCCCACGGCCCGCGCGAAGCCGGCGACCGCGCCGCCGTGATCGGCGTCGCCAGCGAGCGCACCCGGCAGATCCTCGACGCCGCCACCTCCACCGCCGCCGCCGCGACCCGAGCCTCCGCCGCCGCCCGCGCCGCCACCGAGAACGCCGAGAAGGCCGCCGCCGAGGTCGGCGCCGCCAGGGCCAGGGCCGAGGCCCGGCTCGCGGCCCAGCAGGAGGCGGTCACCGCCGCCGACCGCCGCCGCGAACAACTGCTCACCGACCTGGCCGCCGCCCGGCACACCACCGTCGACCTGGAGCGCCGGCGCAGCGAGGCCCTGGAGGCGATCGCCGCCCGCGAGGCCGAGGCCGCCGCCCGCGCCGCCGCCGAGAAGGCCGCCGCCGAAGCGGCCGCCGCGGCCGAGGCCGCCGCCAAGGCCACCCCGGCCGCACCTCCCGCCGCCGGCGGCGCGTGGTCCGCCGAGGGCGCCGCCGCCGCCATCGCCTTCGCCCGCTCCAAGATCGGCCTGCCCTACATCTGGGGCGGCGAGGGCCCGGCCGGCTACGACTGCTCCGGGCTCACCATGATGGCCTGGCGCGAGGGCGGCAAACAGCTCAACCACTTCGCCGCCGACCAGTACGCCCAGAGCACCCCGGTCAGCTACCGCCAGCTGCGCCCCGGCGACCTCGTGTTCTGGACGGACACCGGCCGCGCCGTCGACATCCACCACGTCGGCCTCTACATCGGCGACGACCAGATGATCGAGGCCCCCCGCGTCGGCAGGCCGGTCAAACAGGCCAGCCTCTGGATCATGGGCACCCCCGACTTCTACGCCCGCCCGTAGCGCCCGGCCCGCTTCCGCGCCCGCCCGCAGGGCCCGATGTGCGCGTCCGGCTCGCGTCGGGGCTGTCGGCGGCGGGCGCTAGCGTGGCCGCGTCGATCACTCGGGAGGAGACGCGATGAGGCTGCGGGACGTCGAGGCGGGGGACGTCGGGGCGTACGTCCGGATGCGGTGCGACGCGGTGATGATGGCCCAGCTGGGCGGGCCGCTGCCGGAGGAGCGGGTGCGGGAGCGGCTGCGCAAGGACGTCGTGGAGGTCGCCGAGGACCGTTCGTGGATCAAGGTGATCGTCCCGGACGGCGCCGGGCCGGAGGTGGTGGCCGGCTCCGTCACGCTCTGGTCGCACGAGGAGGACGGCGCCGCCGTGGCCGAGATCGGCTGGATGGTGCTGCCCGAGTTCCAGGGGCGCGGCCTCGCCAAGGCGGCCGTCCGGGAACTGCTGGACGCGGCCGCCCGGGACGGCCGGTGGGGCCCGGTGCACGCCTTCCCGGCGACGGCCAACGGCCCGTCCAACGGGATCTGCCGGGCGCTCGGCTTCCGGCTGCTCGGCGAGCTGGACGTCGACTTCGCCGACCGAGTCCTGCACTGCAACCACTGGGTGGTGGTGCCGGGGGAGCACCACGCATCGGGCACGGAATAAATGGGATGCCGCCCGAAAGCGGCGCCCGTACGGTGGCCCGATGGGCAACACAACCGATGACGGGGCCGTCGACATCGTGAACGGCCTCCAGATCCGCGCGATCGCCGAGAGCGAGGTGGCCGCGTGGGACCGGGCGCTCGCTCTGGGCTTCCTGCGTTCGCACGCGGAGAGCACGGCCGACTTCCGCCGCCTGCAGTGGGAGCCGGGCCGGATGCTGGCCGGCTTCGACGGCGACCGCTGCATCGCCACCTTCCGCAGCTTCGACGTCGAGCTGACCGTCCCGGGCGGGGCCACCGTCCGGGCCGACGCCGTCACCGCCGTGACGGTCAGCACCACCCACCGCCGCCGCGGCCTGCTCGGCACGTTGATGCGCCGCGACCTCGCGGCCGCCGCCGAGCGGGGTTCGGCGGTCGCCATCCTGATCGCCGCCGAGTACAACATCTACGGCCGCTACGGCTTCGGCCCGGCCACCCGCGGCCACGGCTGGAACATCGACCTGCACCGCACCCGCGGTCTGCGCGACGGCCTGCCCACCGTGCCCGGCGGGCGGATCGACTTCGTGACCATGGCGCAGGCCCGCGAGCTGGGCCCCGACCTGCACGAGCGCTGGCGGCGCACCCAGCCGGGCGCGATCGCCCGCGACGAGCTGTGGTGGAAGCGGAACACCGGCGAACTCAAGGTGCCGGGGAACGAGTTCAAGGAGCCGTTCGCGGCCGTCCACCGGGACGCCGACGGTACGGTCACCGGCCTGGTGGCCTACCGGGTCGACGACACCTGGGACGGCAGCTACCCGAACTGCACCCTGACCGTGGCCGACTTCCTCGCCCTCGACCGGGCGACCGCCGCCGAACTGTGGCGCTTCGTCCTCTCCGTCGACTGGGTGCACAAGGTCGTCGCGGAGAACATCGGCCCGGACGACCCGCTGCCGCTGCTGCTCCAGGACCCGCGCGCCGCCACCCCGTACGTGGACAACGCCGACTTCACCTGGCTGCGGGTGCTGGACGTGGCGGCCGCGTTCGACGCCCGGACGTACGGCGCGCCCGGCCGGGTGGTTCTGGAGGTCGAGGACCGGCTCGGCTACGCCTCCGGCCGCTGGGCGATCGAGGTCGCCGCGGACGGCACCGGCCGCTGCACCCGGACCACGGACGACGCCGACCTCGCCCTGGACGCCTCCGAGCTGGCGTCGCTCTACCTGGGCGGCGAGACGGCGCCCCGGCTGCTCGCGGCCGGCCTGCTCACCGAACTGCGCCCCGGCGCGGCGGCCGCCGCCGACCTGCTGCTGCGCACGCCGCTGCAGCCCTGGAACCCGGACGGCTTCTGAGTGACCGCCACGCCGAGGGCCGGATCGCACCGCTGCGGTCCGGCCCTCGACGCGTCCGAGCTGCCCTCGGGCGGGTTACTTGACGGCGGTTTTCCCGATGGTGGGCAGGATGAAGTCCTGAATGAGGCCCTTGGCATCGCGGACGATCGGGCGGAACACCCGATAACGCGAGAGGTTGATCACCCGGGCCGCCATGGGAGTGGACCGGCGGACGAATTCCCGCGTCCGCTCGGTGTCCTCGGTCCGGTCGAAGACCCAGTAGAGCACCACGACCATCAGGTGCAGCCAGAGCACGTCGGGCAGCAGCTCGCCCAGCTCGGCGTCCAGCTTGGGGGCCAGCTCCGATCCCTGCAACACGTCGCGGAACAGTTCCACGGCGGTCGCTCGCGCCGGGTGGGACTCGTTGGAGAACGGGCTCAGCGAGCTGGTGGGGTCGGCGGCCGTGCGGAAGAACTGCGCGGCGAACTCATGGTACGGCGCGGCCGTGTCGAGCCAGGAGGTCAGCGCGATTTCCAGGCGCTCGGCAAAGTTCCGCGTATGGGCCATGCGGTTCCTGGCATCCGCCGCATGGTCGTACGTCATTCGGTCATAGAACCCTTGAATCAGGAATTCCTTCGCCGAGAAATAGTAGTAAGCATTGCCGACCGAGACGCCCGCCTCGGTGGCGATCGCGCGCATGGTGGTCTTCTCGTAGCCGCGCTCCTGGAAGAGCCGCATCGCGGTCTCCAGGATCAGTGCCCGGGTCTGCTCGCTCTTGTCGGTCTTCGGCTGCGCCCGGCCGCCGGGCATGGGCCCGCTGTCGGCCGCACCGCTCGTGCCGTCCGTTCGGTTCGTCGCTGCCAGGTCGTCCACGGGCACGAGCCTAACCGGAGACGAAGCTCCGACCCGTGTCGGTGGACGCGGCACCGGGCGTCCCCTCCGTGCTCGGTGCCACATCCACCACCCCCGCCATTTCGAACGCGTTCAAAATGATGTGAGCACTGTAGAGGTTTCGCTTGAACATGTTCAACTCCAATCTGTGGGAGGCTCGTCACATGATCAGTCCCGTGCAGACCACCATCCGGCGCGGCGGAGCGCAGGACGCCGCGGCCGTCGCCGACCTGCACGCCCACAGCTGGAGCACCGCCTACCGCGGGATCGTCCCCGCGGACGTACTCGGCGACGGGCTGCCCGTCCAGCGGCGCGAGCTGTGGGAGCTGCGGCTGACCGTCGACTACGGCGATCCGGCCGCTGAGCCCGAACTGCTGATCGCCGAACAGGCCGGGGAGGCGGTCGGGTTCATCTACCTCGTCCCGCAGCCGGACGGCCGGGTACTGGTCGACAACCTGCACGTCCGTCCCGGGCGGACCGGCGGCGGCGTCGGCCGCGCGCTGTTCGCCGCGGCCCGCGCCCACGTCGCCGAACGGCACCCCGGGGCCGGGCTGTACCTGGAGGTGCTGCGCGACAACGTCCGCGCGATCGCCTTCTACGAGCGCGAGGGCGGCGTGCGGACGCGGGTGCAGGAGGGTGTGTTCCCGGGCGGGTACGTGCTGCCCGAGTGCGTGTACAGCTGGTCCGCCGAGAGCCTCGCGGCGCAGGCGATGTCAGCGCAGGCGGCGCCGGCTCAGCCGACGTCGTAGACCGTCACCGGCACCCCTCGCTCCACCAGCCGCGCGGACACCAGCGGTTCGACCCGCTCCCAGCGCCCGCCGGCCAGCCCGCAGCCGATCCGCGGCATGTGGACGGAGGCGCCGAGTTCCCGCGCGTGGTCGCCCAGCGCGGCCAGCGCGGTGTCGATCGCCTCGTACCGGACCGGCACCCCGGTGGAGCGCCCCGTCCGGATGCCGCGCTGGCCGACCAGGTTGGCCACCCAGACGTACGGCTCGACCCGCACCAGTTGCAGGGCGCCGAGCCCGAAGTCGTTCCCCGCCCGCTCCCGGTGCCAGCGCCGGAACGCGGCCTCGGGCTCGGGCCAGCGTCCGGACAGCGCGAGCACGAAGCCCTTGCCCCAGCCGCCGAGGTCGTTGCAGACGTGCGCGATCACCTTCACGCCCTTGCCTTGCGGCGCGGTGGCATTGCCCCGGACATAGGTGATTTCCGCCATGCCTCGAACGCTAGACCGAGGCTCTGACAGTCCGCTCGGCATTTTCCGCAGGGGCCCCGGCGGCGGGTGCCGCCCCGACCCCGCCGGCGCGCAGGTGCCGCCGCCCGGCCAGGGCGATCAGCAGGGCGAGCGCGGCGGCGCAGGCCGGCAGCGCGTAGCCGGTGCCGGGGGCGGCGTGCTCGGCGACCGCGCCGGCGAGCGCCGCGCCGCCCGAGATGCCGACCACGATGCCGGACACCGCGACCGCCATCCCCTCGTTGAACTGCCGCCCCGGCAGCAGCTCCTGGACCAGCGTCATGCCGGTCACCATGGTCGGCGCGGTGGCCGTGCCGGCCGCGAACAGCGCGACCCCGAGCAGGCCGGGCCCGGACCCGCCCAGCCCGGCGGCGAGCGGCAGCAGCAGCACCCCGGCCATCGCCGCGGCCCCGGACAGGAAGCGCACCCCGGTCGCCCGACGCGGCGTCAGCAGTCCGAACAGCAGCCCGGCCAGGCAGGATCCGCCCGCGACCAGGGCCAGCAGCGCGCCCGCCGCCGCCTTGTGCCCGAGCGCGTCGGCGTACGCGACGGTGGTGATCTCGGTCGAGCCGAAGACGACGCCGGTGGCGAGGAAGGCGAGCAGCAGCACCCGCAGCCCGGGCACCCGCAGCGGCGAGCCGTGGCGGTCGCCCTCCGAGCGGGCGGGCAACGGTGGTTCGGTGCGCCGCTGGGCCGCGAACAGGAGGGCGCCGGTGGTGCCGAGCGCCCCGGCGGCGAGCAGTCCGGCCTCCGGGGCGACCGCCGTGCAGAGCGTCATGGCGAGGACGGGCCCGGCCGTGAAGCAGAGTTCGTCCAGGGCCTGTTCGAGGGAGTTGGCCAGGTGCCGGGCGGCCGGGTCGGCCCGGTACAGGTGTGCCCAGCGGGCCCGGGCCATGCCGCCGAGGTTGGGCGCGGCCGCGCCGGCCGCCCAGCAGGCGTAGAGCGTCCAGTCGGGTGCGCCGAGCCGGAGGCAGAGCAACAGGGCGGCGAGCGGGGCGGCGTTGTAGAGCGCGGCCGGTACGGTCACCCGCGCCTGCCCGTACCGGTCCACCAGCCGACCGAGCAGCGGCATCCCGATCGCGCCGGTGATCAGCCCGGCCGCCGAGACGGTGCCGGCCAGCGCGTAGGAGCCGCGCCGTTCGGCGAGCAGCACGACCAGCGAGACGCCGTTCATCGACAACGCGAGCCGACCGAGCAGTCCGGCGAGGGTGAAGGCGGCCGCGCCGGGGGCCGCGAACAGCCGCCGGTAGGAGGTGAGGAGGGCGCGCGAGGGCATCGGGCTCCTGGGGAGGGTGAGGGGGGCGCCCATCAGCCTCCCGCCGGTGCCCGGCGGCGGTCCAACACCTGTTCCGTCGCATTCACAGCAGGTTGTTGTTAATCTGCCGCCCATGCCCCGTGACCTGCACCCCCGACTGCTCCGCGGCTTCGTCGCGACCGCCGAGAGCCTGCACTTCGGCCGGGCCGCCGGGCGGCTGCACGTCGCCCAGCAGGCGCTCAGCCGGGACGTCCGGACCTTGGAAGGGCTGCTCGGCGACGCGCTGTTCACCCGTACCACCCGCAGCGTCGAACTCACCCCGGCCGGGCAGCGGTTGCTGCCCCGGGCGCGCCGGCTCCTCGCCCTGCACGACGAGATCCTGGCGGGCGCCGCGGCCCGGCCGCTGCTGCTGGACCTCAACAGCGACGTCACCGGCCCGGACCTCACCGCCGACCGGGTGCTCGAACGCGCCCGCGCCGCCTGGCCGGAGGGCGAACTGCTGGCCCGCTTCCACGGCGGCCTCGCCGCGGCCGCCGCCGAACTGCTGGCCCACCGGCTGGACGTGTCCTTCGGCCGGTTCGCCGGACTGCCCGCCCCGCTGCGCGACCAACTCGCCCAGCGGCCGGTCCGGTTGGAGCGGATCTCGGTGATGATGGCGGACACCCACCCGCTGGCCGGCCGTCCGGTGCTGCGGGTCGCCGAGCTGACCGGGCATCCCGTCGACGTCTGCGCCGGCAACCCGGCCACCACCGAGTGGGCCGATCTCGGCGTCCGCCTGCTGCGCGAGCACGGCCTGACGCCGGCCGCGCCGTACGTGCCGCCGGTGGGCGTGGATGAGACGGCCCGCTACCTGGCCCGGCACGGCGATCCGATGCTGACCACCGTCGGCGGGCCGAGGATTCCGGGGGTGGTGAACGTGCCGCTGGTGGAGCCGGTGCCGCTGAGCCTGGTCAGCCTGGTGCACCGGCCCGGCGAGCGCCACCCGGGGCTGGCCGCACTGGGCGCCGCAGCTGCCGGGCTCGGTGCGGCCGAGGGCTGGCTGCGGCGGCCGGCGGGAAGCTGGCTGCCGGCGGCGGACGCGGCGCTGCTCGGGTGAGACCGGGCCGTCGGGACGGGCCGCCGGAAACCCTGGGACGCGACACCGCCCCTGCCGTCGGGGGTCGGCAGGGGCGGCGGGTGGGCGGACCGGGCCGCGCGGCGGGTCCGGTGGCCCGGGTGGCGGTCGTGGACGGCCGGGTCAGGCCGCCTTGACGGCGGAGATGTCGAAGCTGAGCTTGACCTTCTCGCTGATCAGCACGCCGCCGGTCTCCAGGGCCGCGTTGTAGGTCAGGCCGAACTCGGTGCGGTCGAGGACGGCGCTGCCCTCGAAGCCGACCCGCTCGGCGCCGTAGGCGTCGGTGGCGCTGCCGGTGTACTCCAGGTCCAGGACCACCGGACGGGTGGTGTCCTTGATGGTCAGCTCGCCGCTCATCCGGTACGTGTCGCCGCGCAGCCGCTCGGCCGAGGTGCTGCGGAAGCGGATCTCCGGGTAGGTGTCGGCGGCGAAGAAGTCGCCGGTGCGCAGGTGCTCGTCGCGCTGGGCCTGGTTGGTGTCGATGCTGGCGACCTTGATCACCAGGTCGGCGGAGGAGTTGCCCGGGGTGCTGCCGTCCAGGTGCAGCTTGCCGTCGTACTCGGTGAAGCGGCCCTTGACGTTCGTCACCATGGCGTGGCGCACCGAGAAGGCGACCTCGCTGTGCGTGGTGTCGATGGTCCAGTCGCCGGTCAGGTGGGCGAGGTCCGGGCCGGTCGGGGTCTCGGCGACGGCGGTGGGGGTGGCGGTCTTGGTGCGGTTGAACAGGCCCATGGCTCCTCCTCGGGTCCGAAGCCATTTGTTTAGGCTTCAACTTGTTGGGTTCAGCGTAGGCCGATTTCGTTCAAATTTCAACCACAGCCCTCGGCGTTTCGCGAAAGACTTGGCGGAGCGGCGCTGTCGGACCGCCCGGTTAGGCTGCGAAGGACGGTTCCGCCGACCGGAAGGCCTCCCGCATGTTCGTCCTGCACGCGCTCTGGCGGGCGGGCGGACGGCTGGCCCTGTGGGCCGAGGACGCCCGCGCCCATCCGGGCGCCGCCGAGCCCCGCCCCGGCCGGGCGGCCCCGCGCGCCCACCCCTACGCCTGCCCGGCCGGCGAACTCGCCGCCGTCCTCGGCGGCATCGGGCCCGGCCTCGACTGGCTCGCCGGCCAGGCCCCCGAGCGCTGGGCCACCCTGCTGCTGCCCACCACCGGCGCCCTGCCCGCGCCCTCGCCGGACCTGCCGGTCACCCCGGTCCGGGGCGCGGCGGTCCTGGCGCCCTGGCGCGTCCCCGCGCTGCTCTTCGACACCGGCGCGGCCGCCCAACTGCTCGGCGAGGTCTTCGACCCGCACTGGGCCGTCACCAGCACCGATCTGCCCGGCACCGGGCGCGTCGAGGTCGTCCAGGGTCCCTCGCTGCGCTGGCTGACCGGCGTGCACGACCTCGCCTGGCGAACGGTCGGCCGGGGCCGGGTGCTGCCGCTGCCCGTCCTGGCGGACGGCCGCCCGCAGGCCCGTTGGCGGCCCGACCCCACCCCGGCGGGCCGCCGGGAGGCCGCCGCACTGGCGGACGGCTGCCCGCCCGTCCTGCTGGGGGAGTGGCCGGCCGGCGGCGCCGGCACCGGCGAGGCCCTGCTGGACGCCGCGCTGGGCGCGCTGGTGGACGCCGAGGCCCGGGCCGCCCTGGCCGGCACGCCCCCGTTGGGCCCGGGCTGTGCCCGGACCGGCGACGCCCGAACCGGTGGCGCTCCGGCGCCCGCCCCGACGGCCGCCGCGCTGGGAGCCGACGCCCCGACGGCCGCTGCGATGGGGACCGCCGCGGTGGGGGCCGCCGCCGAACGCTGGCTGCACGCCCTGACCACCCCGGACGGCGGCCTCGCGAACGTCCAGTCCGAGGGCTTCGCCGAACTGCGCCGCCGGCTCGCCGCCTGGTACGCCGCCGCCGAGCCCACCGCGCCCGCGCTCCGGCTCTGCTTCCGCCTGCTGGAGCCGCTCGGTCCCGACCCGGACGACCCCGAGGGCCGGCCCTCCGACGACGCCTGGCAACTGGAGTTCCTGCTCCAGGCCGTCGACGAGCCCTCCCTGCTGGTCCGTGCCGCCGACCTGCACGAAGGCGGCGCCGCCCACGCCGCGCTGGCCCGCAAGGCGCCGGACCCGGCCGACGTCCTGGTCACCGAGCTCGCCCGCGCCGCCCACCGCTGGCCGGCCCTGGACGGCCTGCGGCACCGCTCCCGCCCGGCCGCCCTGCCGCTCGACCGGGCCGGCGCGCTGGACTTCCTGCGCACCGCCGCGCCCGCCCTCGCCGAGGGCGGCTTCGGCGTGCTGCTGCCCGCCTGGTGGCGCCGCCGGCCCAGGCTCGGGCTCGCCCTGCGGGCCACCACCCCGCCCGCGCCGGGCTCGCTCGCCGTCGCCTCCCAGGTGGACCGGGACGCCGTGGTCGCCTTCCGCTGGCAGGCCGCGCTCGGCCCGGAGGGGGCGCCGCTGACCGAGCAGGAACTGGCCGAACTCGCTGCCGCCAAGCAGGGGTTGGTCCGGGTCCGCGGCACCTGGCTGGAGGCCGACCCGGAGCAGATCGCCGCCGCGCTCGCCTTCCTCGCCGACCGGCGCGACGGCGTGCTGGCCACCGCCGACCTGCTGCGGCTGGCCCTCGATCCGGAGGCGACCGTCGCCGGGCTGTCCGTCACCGCCGTCCGCGCGGACGGCCCGCTCGGCGACCTGCTGGCCGGGCGCGCCGCCCCGGCCCCCGCCCCCGTGCTGCCGCCCGACTTCCGGGCCACCCTGCGCCCCTACCAGGAGCGCGGCCTGGCCTGGCTGCGGGCGATGGCCGGGCTCGGCCTCGGGGCCGTGCTGGCCGACGACATGGGCCTCGGCAAGACCGTCCAGACCCTCGCCCTGCTGGCCACCGAGCAGGCCGAGGGGGCGGTCGGCCCCACCCTGCTGGTCTGCCCGATGTCCCTGGTCGGCAACTGGCAGCGCGAGGCCGAGCGCTTCGCCCCCGCGCTGCGGCGCCACGTCCACCACGGCTCCGGCCGCCTCGGCGCCGACCGACTCGCCGAAGCCGTACGGGGTGCGGACCTCGTCATCACCACCTACGGGCTGGTCCAGCGCGACCTCGCCGCGCTGCGGGCGATCCGCTGGCGCCGGGTGGTCGCCGACGAGGCGCAGTACGTCAAGAACGCCGGCACCGCACAGTCCCGGGCCGTCCGCGCGCTGCCCGTCACCCGCCACCGGATCGCCCTGACCGGCACCCCGGTGGAGAACCGGCTCGCCGAACTGCACGCCGTCCTGGACTTCGCCAATCCCGGGCTGCTCGGCCCGGCCGAGCGCTTCAAGGAGCGCTACGCGATCCCGGTCGAACTGCACCGCAGCCCCGAGCGCACCGCCGAACTCCAGCGCCGTACCGCCCCGTTCGTGCTGCGCCGGCTCAAGTCCGACCCGGCGGTGGCCGCCGAGCTGCCGGCCAAGCAGGAGATGACCGTCTGGTGCAGCCTCACCGCCGAGCAGGCGGGCCTCTACCAGGCCGTGGTGGCCGACCTGCTGCAGCGGGTCGAGGGGATCCGGGGCGTGGAGCGGCGCGGCACCGTGCTGGCCGCGATCGGCAAGCTCAAGCAGGTGTGCAACCACCCGGCCCAACTGCTGCACGACGGCTCGGCGTTGGGCGATCGCTCGGGCAAGGTGGCCCGGCTGGCGGAACTGCTGGAGGAGGCGCTGGCCGAGGGCGACCGGACGCTGGTCTTCACCCAGTACGCCGAGTTCGGCACGATGCTCCGCCCGTACCTGGCCCGCCGGCTCGGGGAGGAAGTGCTCTACCTGCACGGCGGCGTCCCCCGGGCCCGCCGCGAGGAGATGGTCGAGCGCTTCCAGTCCCCGGACGGGCCAAGGGTGTTCCTGCTCTCGCTGCGGGCCGGAGGCACCGGCCTCAACCTGACCGCCGCCAACCAGGTGATCCACCTGGACCGCTGGTGGAACCCGGCGGTCGAGGAGCAGGCCACGGACCGCGCGTTCCGGATCGGCCAGCGCCGGGACGTCCAGGTCCGCCGACTGGTCTGCGTCGGCACCGTCGAGGAGCGGATCGACGAACTCCTCGCCGCCAAGCGCTCGTTGGCCGCAGCGGTGGTGGGGGAGGGGGAGCGCTGGCTCACCGACCTGCCGGTCGAGGCGCTGCGTGAACTGGTCGCGCTCACCCGTGAGGACGCCGTCGCCGAGGAGGACGCATGACACCCGACCGCCCCGCCCCCGTCCCGCCGGGTAACGCCCCCGCCGGTAACGCCCAACCCGGGGACGCCCAACCCGGGAACACCCCCGCCGTGAACGCCCCCGCCGTGAACGTCGCCGCCTACTGGGGCGGCGGCTTCACCCTGCGCCCGGCCCCGCCCGGGCCCGAGGAGGAGCCCGACGAGCCCTCGCTGCGCCGTCTCGGCCGCTCCGGCGTCACCGTGCGCGGCCGCGACCTCGCCACCCTGCTCGCCCCCGCGTACGAGGCGTTCCGCGGCTGACGAGGCCTCGGCTCGCCACGGCCCGTGCGGTAGCGTCGGAGCGGTGACCGACACTCTCACCGACCCCGCCCTCGACGACTTCGAGCGGCACCGCCGGATGATCTTCGGTATCGCCTACCGGATGCTCGGCAGCGTCGCCGACGCCGAGGACCTGGTCCAGGACACCTGGCTGCGCTGGAGCGGGGTCAGCGGCCCGGTCGCCAACCCGGGCGGCTACCTGGCCCGGACGGTCACCAACCTCGCGCTCAACCGGCTCGACTCGGCCGCCGTCCGCCGCGAGGCCTACGTCGGCCCCTGGCTGCCCGAGCCGCTGGTCGCCGAACCGGATGCGACCGCCGACGTCGAGCGCGTCGAGATGGTCTCGTTCGCCCTGCTGGTGGTGCTGGAGAGCCTGTCCCCGCTGGAGCGGGCCGTCTTCGTCCTCAACGAGGCCTTCGGCTTCTCCTACCGGGAGATCGCCGAGGCGCTGGAGCGCACCGAGGCCGCCTGCCGGCAGGTCGGCAGCCGGGCCAAGGCGCACGTCCGGGCCCGTCGGCCGCGCTACGACGCCCCGCCGGAGCTGCGCCGCCGCGCCACCGACGAGTTCCTCGCGGCCTGCGTCGGCGGCGACCTCAACCGGATGCTGGACCTGCTCGCCCCCGACGTCACCTCCTGGACCGACGGCGGCGGCGTGGTCCGCGCCGCGCTGCGCCCGGTCACCGGCGCCGGCAACGTCGCCCGCTTCCTGCTCGGGGTGCTCGGCCAGCTGGGCGAGGGCGTCGAGCTCCGGCCGGTCCTGGTCAACGGCCAGCCCGGGCTGCTGGTCACCCAGGACGGCGCGATCGACGCCGTCTCGGTGTTCGACTTCGTCGAGGGGCCCGACGGTCGGCCCCGGATCGCCGAGCTGCGCATCGTCCGCAACCCGTCGAAGCTCGCCCACCTCGCCGGCCGGGCTTGACCCTCGACCTGGTCGAGCCCGCAGAGTCACCGGCATGGAGAGCGAGCTGCACAGCATCGGCGAGCTGGCCCGCGCCAGCGGCCTGGGCGTCGGCACCCTGCGCTACTACGACGGCGCCGAGGTGCTCACCCCCGCCTGGGTCGACCCGCAGACGGGCTACCGCTGGTACCGGCCCGGGCAACTCGCCGACGCCCGCCTGCTGGCCCGGCTGCGCCGGGTCGGCCTGCCGCTGGCCGGCATCCGCGCCGTGCTCGGCGCGGCGCCCGGCTCAGGCGCGGCCGCGCGGGTGCTCGACGCGCACCTGCGCCGGCTGGAGGACGGCCTCGCCGACGCCCGCCGCGAGCTCTCCCTGATCCGCGTGATGATCGACCAGAGGGAGCAACCGATGAGCACCACCCCCGCCGAAGCCCACTTCACCGTCCCCGCCGAGGAACTGGCCGCCGCACTGGACGCGGTCCGCTTCGCCGTCGGCGGCGACCCCGGAACCCCGGCGCTCGCCGGGGTGCTGTTCGAACCGGACGGCCCGGTGCTGCGCCTGGTCGCCACCGACCGCTACCGGATGGCGCTCGCCGAGGTGCCCGCCACCACGGCGCCCGCCCGGCCGGACGGCGGCACGATCGTCCCCACCGCCCTGGTCGACGCCCTGCGCGCGCTGCTCGGCGCGGGCGCGGGCGCGGCCGAGGTCGCGGTGACCCTCGGCGGCGGCCTGGTCCGGGCCGAGACCGGCGGCCACCGGATCGAGGGCGCCGCCCTGGACTTCGACTACCCCGACCACCGGGTGCTGACCCGGCTCGAACCGGAGCACCGGATCGACCTGTCCGCCGCCGAACTGCGCGGCGCCGTCGAGACCGGCGCCACCCGCACCCTGCCCTCCGGCCCGAACGGCGCGGACTGCGCGGTCACCGTCCTCACCCTCACGGCGGACGGCCGCCTGGCGGTGGCCGGTGCCGAGCCCGGCCCCGAATCCGCGTCCGGAGACCTGAGGGTGGCGGTCAACCGCGACTTGCTGCTGGACGCCCTGCGGGTCGGCCGGCCCGAGCAACTGGTGCTCGAACTCGGCGGCCCGATCGCCCCCTTGGCGATCCGCACGCCGGGCCGGGAGGGCACCTTCTCGCTCCTGATGCCGGTCCGCGTCCCCGACCTCGGCTGAGCCCGCCCGCCGTTTGCTGTTGTTAACATCCTGCTTGCATCTGCAAGCAGGATGTTGCAGTCTGCTGGCATGGCCTCACTGAACGTCGGCTCGCTGGGCGAGTACATCCGCGAGCAGCGCCGGAACGCGCAGTACTCACTGCGCCAGCTGGCGGAGGCCGCAGGCGTGTCGAACCCGTACCTCAGCCAGATCGAGCGCGGGTTGCGCAAGCCGAGCGCGGAGATCCTGCAGCAGATCGCGAAGGCGCTGCGGATCTCGGCGGAGACGCTGTACGTCCAGGCCGGGATCCTGGAGGAGCGGCGTGGTGAGGGCCTGGAGCTGCGGGCCTCGATCCTGGCCGATCCGCTGGTCAACGAGCAGCAGAAGCAGGCGTTGCTCGCGGTCTACGACGCCTTCCTGAAGGAGAACGCCGTCCAGCGGGGCGCGGTGGCCGAGCGGTCGCCCGCGGCCGGCACCGGCACCGGCACCGGCGTTCCACCAGCCTCCGGCCCGACGACCGACGGCTCAGCCACCCAGAACATCCACCGGGAGGACCGGTAAGCATGCCGATCACCGACGAGATCAAGAAGACCCTGAGCGACCCGACCCCGCTGTACGCCATCGCCGGCGCCGGGGATCTCGCGTACGAGAAGCTGCGCGAGGTGCCGGGCCGGGTGGAGGCGCTCACCGCGGACCGCAAGGGCGCGCAGGAGAAGGCCACCGCCCGGTTCCAGGAGGCGCAGACGAAGCTGGCCGAGGCGCAGGCCAAGGTCACCGAGACCGTCACGACGCTCCCCGTCGACCTGCGGACCCTCCAGGAGCGGGCGCAGGGCTTCGCCCTCCAGCAGGTCGGCCGCGCGGTCGAGCTGGCGGTGAAAGCCAAGGAGACGTACGACGAGCTGGCCGAGCGCGGCAAGGTCGTGGTGGATCGGGCCCGCCCGGGCGCGCCCGCCGAGCCGGGGCAGCCGGCCGGGGAATCGGAGCTCGCCCGGGCGTCCGAGCCGGTCGAGGCCGAGCTGGTCGAGGACGACACCGACACTGACACCCCGGCCGCCGACGCCCGGCCCGCCCCGAAGAAGGCCGCCCGCGCCCGGAAGGCCACCGACCGCGCGGAGTGAGGGTAGGGCCGCCGGACGGGCACATCCGGTGACCGCAGGACGTTGACAGGAGAGCGGACGGTCGACCGTGCCAGGATGGGCGGTGGCCGGAGCGCCGGAGGCGAGAGACAGAGGAGAGCGTGATGGGCGGAGTGGCCCAGATTCTGGACTTGGCCTATCTGAACCCGATCTGGTGGCTGTCCGTCGCCATCCTGGGCTTCAAGCTGTTCGCCCTGGGCGACGCGGTCACCCGCCGTGAGGACGCCTACCGGGCGGCGGACAAGAAGACCAAGCCGTTCTGGCTGGCGATCCTGGCGATCGCCTTCGGCTGGGACCTGCTGTTCGGGGTGAACTTCTTCACCGGCATCGGGACGCTCGCCGGGCTGGTCGCGTCGATCGTCTACATGGTGGACGTGCGTCCGGCGATCCGGGAGCTGACCGGTGGTGGCGGCCGTGGCGGCCGCAGCAACACCGGTCCGTACGGCCCCTGGTAGGCCGCGCGATCGGGCGACGACCAGGCAACGGCGAGGCCCGGGCGGGGAGTTCACCCGCCCGGGCCTCGCCGTATCCAGCCGGCTCAGCCGAGGATCAGCTGCACCGGGTTGCGTTCCAGCAGCAGCACCGCGACGTCGTCCGTCAGCGCGCCGCCGTTCAACTCCTCGACCTCGGCGATGGCGCTGTCGACGAGCCGGCCCCGGGTGAGCCCGGCGGACTGGTGGTCGCCGATGAGGTCGGCCAGGCCGTCCTGGCCGAGGCGGCGGGAGCCGGCCCCGACCCGGCCCTCGATCAGCCCGTCGGTGTAGAGCAACAACCGCCAGCCGGGCTGGAGTTCGAGCTGGTGGGCGGGCCACGCGGCCTGCCCGTCGTGGCACGGCAGCAGGCCGAGCGCCGGACCGGCGAGGTCGGCGGGCAGGGTGACCGGCTGGTGGTCGCGGCCGAGCAGCAGCGGCGCCGGGTGCCCGGCGAGGTAGAGCCGGGCAGGCTCGCCGGCGCCGAGCGAGTCGAGGCCGCCGCTGGCGCCGCCCGGCTCGATGACGAGCATGCAGAGCGTCGCGAAGATCTCGTCGCTGCGCCGCTCGTGTTCCAGCACGTGCTGGAGGGTGGTCAGCAGGGCCTCGCCGGTGAGGCCCGCGAAGACGAGGGTGCGCCACGCTATCCGGAGGGCGACGCCGAGCGCGGCCTCGTCCGGGCCGTGGCCGCAGACGTCGCCGATCACGACGTGGACGGTGCCGTCGTCGGTGCGGACGGCGTCGTAGAAGTCGCCGCCGAGCAGGGCGCGGCGGCGGCCCGGGCGGTAGCGCCGGGTGAAGGAGAGGCCCGCGCCGTCGAGCAGCGGGGTGGGCAGCAGGTGGCGTTGGAGCCGGGCGTTCTCCTGGCCGCGCAGTTCGGCCTCGACGAGGCGGCGCTGCGACTCGTCGGCGCGCTTGCGCTCGACGGCGTAGCGCAGGGCGCGGCCCAGCAGCGGGCCGTCCGTCGCGTGCTTGATCAGGAAGTCCTGGGCGCCCGCGGCGACGGCGGCCGCGCCCAGTTCGGCGCCGGCCGCGTCGGTGAGCACCACGACCGCGGTGTGCGGGGCGCGGCGGAGCAGTTCGTGCAGGCCTTCGAGGCCGTCGGAGTCGTCGGACGGGTGCGGCAGGTCGGCGGGGGCGGCGAGGTCGAGCAGCACGCAGCTGAACTCGCTGCCGCGGGAGCGCCCGCGCCGGGTGCCGGACGGGGACACGGCGAGCAGTTCGGTGGCCTGTTCCAGCCCGCGGGCCCAGTGGATCTCGATCGAGGTGCCGCTGTCGGCGACCGCCGCCTTGATCAGCTGGGCGTCGGAGGCGTCGTCCTCGATCACCAGCAGTTTGAGCGGAGCGGTGCTGCTGGCGGCCACCGCGGCGGGGGCGTCGGCGGGGGCCGAGGTGTGTCCGGTCTGGTGCCGGGGGTGCGGTATCGGGGGAGCGGCCGTCACCGGGCCGGCCGGCGTCGGGCCGGTCAGGGCCGGGCGGTTGCGGGCATGGTCAACGGGGGCGCCGGCCTGGGCGCCCGACAGGCTCGTGGCACCAGGTGCCCGCCCGTCTCCCGTTGCGGGCATCGGTGGTTCCTCCCTTTCCCCGAGTGCGTAACGGTCAGCGCCCGTCCGCAGTGCCCGCCTGGCACCGTGCGCCGGGGAACTTCTCGCGACCATAACGTGATCTCCGGGGATTTCTCTGGCCGACCGGCGCCGTTGTGGTTTTTGCCACGCCGGTGGCGGTGCGGTGATCTGACTCGGACGACGGCTGGGATCCCCGCGTCGGCGGGGAAGGAAGGGGGACGGGCGAGGGTGACGCGGATCACCCTGGTCGAGGGTGACGTCGGGGGCCGCAGGTGGACGCCGTGGCACCGGGCGGCGACGGCGCACGGGCGGGTCGTCCGGCGGCGTCCATCGTGACGTGATGGGGCGTCAACACGCCAGTGGTATTCGATAACTCGTTCGAGTGAATGCGGCGAGTCGCTCACCCGCACCGGCCCCGGTCCGTGCCTGGCCGGCGGCTCCGGCCGCGCGACCCGCTACGGTGCGAGCGCGCTCCAGGGCACCGTGACCTCGCCCTGCCGCCACCGCCCGCGCGCGTCCACCAGCGGCCAGTCGCCCGCCAGTGCCGTGCAGGCCGCCACCCAGCGCTGCCGCGCCCCGAACGCCCCGTACGGCGCGGCCGCCGCCCAGGCCCGGTCGAAGTCGGCCAGGAAGGCGTGCACCGGTCGGCCCGGCACGTTGTGGTGGATCAGCGCCTTCGGCAGCCGTTCGGCCAGGTCGGAGGGCTGGCCGAGGCCGCTCAGCCGGGCCGCGAAGGTCACCGTCCGGGGCCCCTCCGGGCCGAGCGCGACCCAGACGTGCCGCCGTCCGATCTCGTCGCAGGTGCCCTCCACCAGCAGCCCGTCCGGGGCCAGCCGGGCGCAGAGCCGCTCCCAGACCCCGGCCACCGCCGACTCGTCGTACTGCCGCAGCACGTTGGCGGCCCGGATCAGCTGGGCCGGCGCGCCGCCGTCCAGCGGAACCTCGAAGCCGCCGCGCCGGAAGGTGAGCAGTGGCGGTTCGGCGTACGGCAGCGCGGCCGTGACCCGCTCCGGCTCGATCTCGATCCCGACCACCCGGACGTCCGGGCGCACCGTGCGCAGCCGCCCGGCCAGTTCGACGGCCGTCCACGGCGCGGCGCCGTAGCCGAGGTCGACCGCCACCGGCGGGCGGCCACCGGCGCGCAGCGTGCGGCCGAGGGTGTGGGCGATCCAGCGGTCCATCCGCCGCAGCCGATTGGTGTTGGTGGTGCCCCGGGTGACCGTCCCCACCGGCCGTCCGGTCCGCCCACGGGTGGGTGCGGTCGCGGAGTCGAAGGAGGCAGCCATGCCTGGAAGGGTAGTCGGGTCCGCGTCGGCACCGCTGTGACCTGGGACGTCACCCCGTCCGACATCTCGTCCGGCATCTCGTCCGCCGGACCGGGAATGCCGGACGCGGGCCGGGTGGTTGGCTGTCTGGTGGTGATGTGTGCCCGGGACGGGGCAGCGCACACCGGACAGCGGGCGGCCCGTGCGCGGGCCGCCGAGACGGGCCGCACAGAGGAGGCTTCAGCCAGGTGATCCAGCACCCCGTCCGTTCGGTACGCCGTGCCCAGCCCGCCGCGCCCGCGCGGGGCCGGCTCCAGTCGCTCGTCCCGGGCCGCCGCCGCCCGCGCCGGATAGCGATGCTGAGTGTCCACACCTCGCCGCTGCACCAGCCCGGCACGGGGGACGCCGGCGGGATGAACGTCTACATCGTCGAGCTGGCCAAGCGCCTGGCCGCGCTCAACATCGAGGTCGAGGTGTTCACCCGGGCGATCTGCTCGGACGACGCCCCCACCGTCGAGCTGGCCCCCGGCGTGCTGGTCCGGCACGTCACCGCCGGCCCGTACGAGGGCCTGCTGAAGGAGGACCTGCCCGCCCAGCTGTGCGCCTTCACCCACGGGGTGCTGCGGACGGAGGCGGGCCACCGCCCCGGCCACTACGACCTGGTGCACTCGCACTACTGGCTCTCCGGGCAGGTCGGCTGGCTGGCCGCGCAGCGCTGGGGGGTGCCGCTGGTGCACACCATGCACACCATGGCGAAGGTGAAGAACGCCGCGCTGGCCGAGGGTGACACGCCCGAGCCCGCGGCCCGGGTGATCGGCGAGACCCAGGTGGTCGAGGCGGCCGACCGGCTGATCGCCAACACCACCGAGGAGGCCGCCGAGCTGGCGCTGCACTACGCTGCCCGGCCGGACCAGCTGGCCGTCGTCCACCCCGGCGTCAACCTGGACGTCTTCCGCCCCGGCGGGGCGTCGGCGCGGGCCGCCGCCCGGGCCCGGCTGGGCCTGCCGCAGGACGCCGCGGTGCTGCTCTTCGCGGGCCGGATCCAGCCGCTGAAGGCCCCGGACGTGCTGCTGCGGGCGGTCGCCGAGCTGCTGGCGCGCCGCCCGGGGCTGCGCGAGCACCTGCTGGTGCCGGTGGTCGGCGGTCCGTCCGGCACCGGACTGGCCCGGCCGGAGAGCCTGCACAAGCTCGCCGCCCAGCTGGGCATCGGCGACGTGGTGCGGTTCCATCCGCCGGTCGGCCAGGCCGAGCTCGCGCAGTGGTACCACGCGGCGACGGCGCTGGTGATGCCCTCGTACAGCGAGTCCTTCGGGCTGGTCGCTCTGGAGGCGCAGGCCTGCGGCACCCCGGTGGTGGCGGCCTCGGTCGGCGGCCTGCCGGTCGCGGTGCGGGACGGCGAGACGGGCACGCTGGTGCACGGCCACGACCCGGCGGCCTGGGCGCACGCGCTGGAGCCGTACGTCACCGACCGGGGCCTGGTCGCCCGGCGCGGCGCGGCGGCGGCCCGGCACGCGGCCGGCTTCGGCTGGGACACCGCCGCGGCCGGCACCGCCGAGGTGTACGCCGGAAGCCTGGCCCGCCCGGCCGGCCGCTTGGCCGCCGCCCGGCGGCGGCTGGCCTGACCGCGGCCTGACCGCGGCCGGACCACGAGCCGACTGCGGCCCGACTGCGGCGGCCGGGGGTACGCACCGCTGGTGCGCGCCCCCGGTACCGCCGAGTAACGTCACCCCCATGGCAATCCGCACCAAGGACGAGGCCCTGACCCTCCTGCGCACCGCCCTGGACGACGCCGGAGCGGCCTGGGAGCCCGCCGCCACCGACCCGTACACGCTGGTGGTGACGCTCCCGGGCACCCGCAAGCTGAGCACCGCCTGCGCGCTGCGGGTCGGCGACCACACCCTGTCGGTGAACGCCTTCGTGATCCGCCGACCGGACGAGAACCACGAGGCCGTCTACCGCTGGCTGCTGGAGCGCAACACCCGGCTGTACGGCGTCGCGTACGCGATCGACCCGCTCGGCGACGTCTACCTGGCCGGCCGCCTGCCCCTGGAGGCGCTCACCCCGGACGCCGTGGACCGGCTGCTCGGGACGGTGCTGGAGAACGCCGACGAGCCGTTCAACACCCTGCTGGAGCTGGGCTTCGCCTCGGCGATCCGGCGCGAGTGGGAGTGGCGGACCAAGCGCGGGGAGTCCACCCGCAACCTGGCCGCCTTCGCCCACCTGGCCGCCCCGGCGGCCGACTGACCCGGCAGCGGGGCCGACGCCCTCAGATGCCCGCCGGAGCCTTCTTCTCCGCGGCGGGCTCCGTCACCTCGGTCACCGGCACCTCCGTCACCTCGGTCACCTCGGTCACCGCGACCTCGGTCACCGCGACCTCCGGCACCGCCCCGGCGCGGCCCGCCGTCGCGTCCGTGCGCCGCCCGAGCACCACGTGCCCGGCCGCCGCGACCGTGCCGCAGACCCCGCACACGATCCAGAGCACTGCGGAGCCGGCGTGCTGCAGCAGCAGACCGCCGATCGCCGGGCCGAGGAACGAGGCGAGCGACCAGGAGAGCGAGTAGACGCCCTGGTAGCGGCCGCGCGCGTGGGTCGGCGCCAGTTCGGCGACCAGTCCCATGATGGTCGGCGCGTTCAGGACCTCGCCGACCGTCCAGACCGCCACCGAGAGGGCGAACAGCCACGCGGACGACCCGGCCAGCGCCGCCAGCCCGAAGCCCCAGCCCGTGATCAGGCAGCTGGCTATCAGCATGGCGGTCCGGGAGCGGGCCTCCATCCACCGGGTGAGCGGGATCTGGAGCACCACGATCAGCAGTCCGTTCAGGCCGATGACCAGCCCGTACTCGGTGGAGCTGATGCCCGCGGCACCCATGTCGACGGCCAGGGTGGTGCTGCCCTGCTGGAGGATCAGGGCGAGCAGCAGGTTGAGCCCGACGACGGCCATGAACCGCCCGTCCCGGAACACCGCGCCGAGGCCGACCGTCGGCTCGTCCGTCCCCTTCCCGTGCTGCGGCGAGTCCTGCGGCTTGGTCTCGGGGATCCGGATGAAGATCACCACCGCGCACACCAGCGTGGAGAGCGCGTCGAGCAGGAAGAGCGTGAGGTAGCCGTGGGTGGCGATCAGGCCGGCCACGGCGGCGGAGAGGCCGAAGCCGATGTTGATCGCCCAGTAGTTCAGCGAGTACGCGCGGACCCGGTCCTCGGCCGGGACGAGGTCGGCGATGATCGCCGAGGTCGCGGGCCGGGTGGCGTTGTTGCAGAGGCCGACCAGGAAGGCCACCGTGGCGATCGCCACCTGGCCGTCCGTGAAGCCGAGTACGGCGGTGAACAGTGCGGTGCCGAGCTGGGCGGCGACCAGGGTCGGGCGCCGGCCGATCCGGTCGGTCAGCACGCCGGCGCCGATCGCGGCGACCGCCGAGCCGAGGCCGTAGAGGGAGGCCACCAGGCCCGCGTAGGAGGCCGAGTACCCCCGGTTGGTGGTCAGGTAGAGCGCGAGGAAGGTGAGCACGAAAGCGCCCAGCTTGTTCACCAGCGTGCTCACCCAGAGCCACCAGAACTCCCGTGGCAGCCCGCCCACCGTCTCCTGTATCAGCTTTCGGATCCGGGGGTTGGTGAACAGGGCGACGGGCATGTGGGGGGCTCCCGGGGCAGGCGTCCGCCGAGCGGCACGGGCAGGTCCGGTCAGCCGACGTATGTAAGTGTCAGATAGGCGGTGCACACATTACACATCTGCCGTAGGTCCGGACCAGCGCTTTTCCTGCCTCCATTAAGCTGGGGGCCATGGCTGACACGACGTACCGACTCATCCTGCTCCGCCACGGCGAGAGCCAGTGGAACCAGAAGAACCTGTTCACCGGTTGGGTCGACGTCGACCTCAACGAGAAGGGCGAGAAGGAGGCCGCGCGCGGTGGCGAGCTCCTGGCCGCCGAGGGCCTGTTCCCGGACGTGCTGCACACCTCGCTGCTCCGCCGTGCGATCCGCACCTCGCAGATCGCCCTGGACAGGGCCGACCGCCACTGGATCCCGGTCAGCCGCAGCTGGCGCCTGAACGAGCGACACTACGGTGCGCTCCAGGGCAAGGACAAGGCCCAGACCCTGGCCGAGTTCGGCGAGGAGCAGTTCCAGCTGTGGCGCCGCTCGTACGACACCCCGCCGCCGGTGCTGGCCGATGACGCCGAGTACTCGCAGGCCGGTGACGCCCGCTACGCGGACATCCCGAGCGAGCTGCGTCCGCGCACCGAGTGCCTGAAGGACGTCGTCGACCGGATGCTCCCGTACTGGTACGACGCCATCGTCCCGGACCTCGCCGCCGGCAAGACCGTCCTGGTCACCGCCCACGGCAACAGCCTGCGCGCGCTGGTCAAGCACCTCGACGGCATCTCCGACGAGGCCATCGCGGGCCTGAACATCCCGACCGGCATCCCGCTCGTGTACGAGCTCGACGCCGACTTCAAGCCCGTCACCAAGGGCGGCCGCTACCTCGACGCCGACGCCGCCGCCGCGGCCATCGAGGCGGTCAAGAACCAGGGCAAGAAGTAACCCGCCTGGCGAAACGGCCCCGCCTCCCGGTTCGCCGGGGGCGGGGCCTTCGTCGTTCAACCGGCCTGTGCGGAAGTCGAGTTGAGTCCGGATTCGGCGGCCGGATCCGGACTCGTCCCAATAGTGGTTCAGACCATTGACGGGTGGCGGAGTCCGCTCCTACGGTGAGGGCGCCGGACTGCCGCAGGCATGCCAAGGATCTCCCCGTCCCGGCCGCCGCACCCCCACGCGCGCGCGTCTGCGTCCCGGCGCACTCTCCATCCACCCCCACGGAGGAGCATCATGCGCACACGTCACATCGTCGGGGCGGTGGTCGCCGCCCTCGCGGTGCCGCTCACCCTCGCCGTCCCGGCGCAGTCCCACGGGTACATCTCGACGCCGCCCAGCAGGGCCGCGCTCTGCGGAGCGGGCGGGGTGTCGTGGGACTGCGGCGACATCCAGTGGGAGCCGCAGAGCGTCGAGGGCCCCAAGGGCTTCCCGAACGCCGGGCCCGCCGACGGCACCATCTGCGCCGGCGGCAACTCCCGCTTCGCCGAGCTGGACGACCCGCACGGCGGTGCCTGGCCGACCACCGCGGTGACGGCGGGGCAGCAGCTCACCTTCACCTGGACGTTCACCGCCCGGCACGCGACCACCGACTTCCGCTACTACCTGACCAAGCCGGGCTACGACGCGAGCCAGCCGGTCACCCGGGACAGCCTGGACCTGACGCCCTTCCTGATCGCCCCGTACGGCGGGAAGCAGGTGCCCAGCACGCTCAGCCACACCGCGACCGTCCCGAGCGGGCGCACCGGCCACCAGGTCGTGGTCGCGGTCTGGACGATCGCCGACACCGGGAACGCCTTCTACTCCTGCACCGACGTCCAGTTCTGACGCCCGGGGCGGCACGGTGACGCCGTGCCGCGGACCCGCGGCACCAGGACGCGCAACGAGGTGCACGGCCGACGGAAGGCCGTGCACCTCGGGAACTCCTCGGCGGCGGACCGCTCAGTGGCCGCCGCAGCAGCCGCCGTCCGCGCCGCCGCACTGGCAGGGCGCGCCGGACTGGCAGCCGCAGCCGCAGCCGGGGCCGCAGCCGCAGCCGGCCGCGAGGACGGGCAGGAGCTTCGGGGTGGGCGGCTCGACGGTTTCGTGGGCGCGTGCCGGTCGGGTGGGGTTGGCCTTCATCGAGCTGTTCCCTCCTAGTGACGGGCACAGTCCTGTGCCCCCAACGTCGAGTGAAGCCGCCGATCGGAGGGAGCGTCAACAGGCGCGCAGTGGTGGGATGTACGGGGCGTCGTGCGCCCCCACCACCCCTGTCGCAGGTTTACTCACCCCGCGAGGGGAGCGGCCGCCCCTTGAAGCCCCGAGCCCGAGCCCGAGCCCGAGCCCGATCCCGATCCCGATATGCCGAGCCCCGAGACGCCGAGCCCCGAGGCGGCCGCACCGCACCCGCACGAGGTCACTCCGCCGCCGCGGCCTCCGAGGCGGCCACGAACTCGGCCACGTGCTCGCCCGTCACCAGGTACACCACGCGCTTGGCGACCGACACCGCGTGGTCCGCGAAGCGCTCGTAGTAGCGGCCGACCAGGGTGATGTCGACGGCGGTCTCGATGCCGTGGTGCCAGCGGTCGTCGATCAGGTGCGACAGCAGCTCGCGGTGCAGGGAGTCGATGGCGTCGTCGTCCTGCTCCAGCTCCAGTGCCTTGTCGACGTCCTTGGTGGCGATCACCAGGCCGGTCTTGGCCACCAGGCGCTGGGCGAGCTGGCCCATCTCCAGGACGGTGGAGTGCAGGTCGCCGGGCACGGCGGAGTCGGGGTAGCGCATCCGCGCGACCTTGGCGACGTGCCGGGCGAGGTCGCCGCAGCGCTCCAGGTCGGAGCTCATCCGCAGCGAGGTGACGACGATGCGCAGGTCGGTGGCGACCGGCTGCTGGCGGGCGAGCAGGTCGATCGCGCGGTTCTCCAGCTCGTGGTGGAGGTCGTTGATCTTCTCGTCGGCGGCGATCACGCTCTCCGCCAGCGCCAGGTCCGCGTCCAGGAGTGCGGTGGTGGCCCGGCCCAGGGCCGAGCCGACCAGTCGGGCCATCTCGACCAGGCTGTCGCCGATCGCATCGAGTTCCTCGTGGTACGCGTCGCGCATGCTCTCTCCTCAGTAGCTGTGTCGGTGGCGGTGCCGACCGGCCGGCCCGTCCGACGATCGTCTTGTCGTCCGGGTGACCGCTGCTGGTGGCGCGAATCGTACGCGCACACCTGAGGCGACGGCCGGTGGTTCGGCCCGCCGCCCACTCCCACACGGGCTGCATGGCCAACTCTGGGCCGTCCGGGCGACGATGCACGGCCGGTGTGGTGAATCAGCGGCCACGTGAAGGTGAATTCTCGGCAACGCGTGGCCGATGCCTTGATCGGGCCCTTGGGGAGTGGCCTGGCCGTGCGCTTACGCTGGCCACATGGACGTGAACGTGGCCGCCGCCGCTGCCTGCGCCATAGCCGGGCTCGGCGTCGGCCTCACGGCCTCCATCGCCTTCCGTTGGAGCGAGCGCGAGCAGGCCAGGGGCAGGTACGGCGGCACCAGCAGCAGACACCACGGTCGGCACCAGGGCCTGGGCGCCGGCACCCCGGAGCCCCCGCTGCCGCCGGGGGTGGACACCGTCCTCTCCGTCCTCCGCTCCTGCGCGATCGTGCTGGGCGAGGGCGACGAGGTGGTCAAGGCCAGCTCCGCGGCGTACGCGATGGGACTGGTGCGCGGCGGCGCGGTCGCCGTGGACCAGATGCTCTCGCTGGCGCGCGCCACCCGCCGGGACGGCGAGATCCGCCAGGTCGAGTTGGAGGTGCCCCGCCCTGGCGTGGCCCGTGCGGGCGAGCCGCTCGCGGTCTCCGTCCGGGTCGCCCCGCTGGGCTCCCGGCTGGTGCTGGTGCTGGTCGAGGACCAGACCGAGCGCCGCCGGGTGGAGGCGGTCCGCCGGGACTTCGTGGCCAACGTCAGCCACGAGCTGAAGACCCCGGTGGGTGCCCTGTCGCTGCTCTCCGAGGCGGTCGCCGACGCGTCCGACGACCCGGAGGCGGTGCAGCGCTTCGCCGGCCGGATGCAGATCGAGGCAACCAGGCTGGCCAGCCTGGTCCAGGAGATCATCGACCTCTCCCGGGTGCAGGACGACCGGCTGATGGTGGACCCGGAGCCCGTCGCGGTGGACGAGCTGATCGCCGAGGCGATCGACCGCTGCCGCCAGCAGGCCGCCGCCAAGCAGATCCTGATCACGGCCGGCGGCATCGCCGGGCTCTACCTGCACGGCAACCGCGGCCAGCTCGCCGCGGCGCTCGGCAACCTGGTCGAGAACGCCGTCAACTACAGTCCTCCCCGTACCCGGGTGGCGATCGCCACCCGCCGGATCTCCAGCGCCGCGGCGCTCGGGGAGGCGGACGGCGAGCTGATCGAGATCTCGGTCACCGACCAGGGCATCGGCATCTCGGAGAAGGACCGCGAGCGCGTCTTCGAGCGCTTCTACCGGGTCGATCCGGCCCGCTCCCGGGCGACCGGCGGAACCGGCCTCGGCCTGTCCATCGTCAAGCACGTCGCCGCCTCGCACGGCGGCACGGTCTCGGTGTGGAGCGTCGAGGGCCAGGGTTCGACCTTCACCATCCGCCTGCCCGCCGGGCAGGCGCCCGAGGCCGAGGACGGCGACGACCTCGACGACACCGGCGACCTCGGCACCCGCGGTGCCACCGGCGGCCGTGGCGCCGCCGCCGCGCCCACCAGAACCCTCACCACGGACCGGACGGCCACCACAGGCCGCACGGACCGTCCGCTCCCCACGGGGGAGCGGGAACACCCCCTGTCAGACGCAACCCCCCAGCTTGCCCCGGAGGCCTGATCGTGACCCGAGTACTGGTGGTCGAGGACGAGGAGTCGTTCAGCGACGCCCTGTCGTACATGCTCCGCAAGGAGGGCTTCGAGGTGGCCGTCGCCGCCACCGGCCCCGACGCCCTGGAGCAGTTCGAGCGCAACGGCGCCGACCTCGTCCTGCTCGACCTGATGCTGCCGGGCCTGCCGGGCACCGAGGTCTGCCGTCAGCTGCGGGTGCGCTCCAACGTGCCGGTGATCATGGTCACCGCCAAGGACAGCGAGATCGACAAGGTGGTCGGTCTGGAAATAGGTGCGGACGACTACGTCACCAAGCCCTACTCCACCCGTGAGCTGGTCGCCCGGATCCGGGCGGTGCTGCGCCGCCGCGGCGAGGACGGCGGTGCCGGCGAGAACGGCGGCGGCCCGGGCGCCCTGGAGGCGGGCCCGGTCCGGATGGACGTCGACCGGCACGTGGTGACCGTGGACGGCGCCAAGGTCGACCTCCCGCTGAAGGAGTTCGACCTGCTGGAGATGCTGCTGCGCAACGCGGGCCGGGTGCTCACCCGCATGCAGCTGATCGACCGGGTGTGGGGCGCGGACTACGTCGGCGACACCAAGACCCTGGACGTCCACGTGAAGCGCCTGCGGGCCAAGATCGAGCCGGACCCGGGCGCCCCGCGCTACCTGGTCACGGTCCGCGGCCTGGGCTACAAGTTCGAGCCGTAAACCGCGGGCGCGGACAGACGCGGAAGGCCCCCGCCGGCAGTTGCCGGAGGGGGCCTTCGCGTTGGTGTCCGGCGGGCCCGGGAGGGCCCGCCGGACACCGGGTGGTGCGTCAGTGGGCGCCGGCGGACTGGGTGGCACCCGGGGTGGCGGCACCGGACGGCGTGGCCGCACCGGTGGTGGCCGGGGCGGCCGGGGTGGTGGTGCCGGCGGCCGGGGTGGTCGCGGCGGTGGTGGCGCCCTTGGTGGGCGCGGCGGCCGGGGCCGACGTCGGGCCGAAGCCCTTGTAGAGGCCCTTGTTCGGGCTCACGCCGGCCTGGGCGTCGACCTTCTGGCCGTCCTTGAAGGTGAACGAGGTGGGGACGAAGCCGCCGACCTGGACGCCGACCGAGGCGACCTTGGCGGACGGGTTGCCCTCGCCACCGATCGCCACGGCGCCGCCGGCCGGGACGACGATGGTGGACAGCGGGGCGCCCGCGGCGTCGGAGAACGCGGCGGTGGCACCGTTGCCGACGGTGACGGACTGCAGCTCCGCCGGGGTGCTGCCCGTGTTGGCGATGTTGACGGTCACGTTGGCGGGACCGTTGTGCTCGCCCGAGGACTCGTCCCCGGTGACGACCACGATGTTGTTCAGCCGAAGGTTCGTTCCGAGGGTTGCCGCCGCGTTGTCGGGCTTGACCTGCAGCGTGTCCGGCGTGTTGCCGGCGGCGCAGGACGACAGCGAGGCGATGGCGATGGCGGCGATGGCGGCGATGCTGCCGCGTCGAAGGCTGCGGCTCACGGCGGCGGCTTCTCCTAAGTCAACGTGTCGATAGGTCAGGCCTCAGATTATCGACCTCACTTATGCGCTCCTCACGGGGTGGTCCCCGTGTCGCACTCCCGGGGTTCGCGGGGCGGCCGTCCGGCCGCACTTGTGGCGTGTCCGGGTCACCCTCGGGACAAGCTTCGACCAAGATCGAATAACGATGTGGATACGGCCCGATAAACGGTGAAAACCCAAGATCCAATCATGGTTTCCCGGGTGTTGCGCAAGGTTTCGCCGAACGCTGGAACCGCCTCCGACCTGCGGGAAGCCTCCCTCGAACACCGGTCGCAGCACGTCATGGGGGTCCTTGTCAAGCCCCGAGACCGGCCCTGACCTGCGAAAACGCCCTTCGGGTGCGCTGAAAAGCGTGTTATTCTGGAAAGCCACGGAAGGGGTCCTGTCACATGACGTTCAAGGTTGGCGACACGGTGGTCTACCCCCATCACGGGGCCGCGCTGATCGAGGCCATCGAAATTCGCCAGATCAAAGGTGTGGACAAGACCTACCTGGTGCTCAAGGTGCAGCAGGGAGACCTGACGCTCCGCGTGCCCGCTGAGAACGCGGAGTTCGTCGGCGTGCGCGATGTAGTCGGCCAGGAGGGTCTGGACCGGGTCTTCGAGGTGCTGCGCGCACCGTACACCGAAGAGCCGACCAACTGGTCCCGTCGCTACAAGGCGAACCTGGAGAAGCTCGCCTCTGGCGACGTTATCAAGGTCGCCGAGGTTGTGCGCGACCTCTGGCGCCGTGAGCGCGAGCGCGGCCTCTCGGCCGGCGAGAAGCGGATGCTCGCGAAGGCGCGCCAGATCCTCGTCAGCGAGCTCGCGCTGGCGGAGAACACCAACGAGGACAAGGCGGAGACGCTGCTCGACGAGGTGCTGGCCTCGTAGCGCAGTCGGGCTGCCGCCCACCGCTCACAGCGCCCGGTGTCGGCGCGCCGCTCCCAGGACCAAGCGTCCCGGGGTGGTGCAGTGGCACTTCGGGCGCTGAGGCGTGTCCGGACGACGCCCCCGCCCCGAGCCGGTCCAGGCCCGGCAAGACCGTTTTCCGTCCTGCAAGACCGATTCTGCGGGATTGTGCGGCGGACGGTTGGACCGTAATTCTTCGGAAGGGGCCCGTAGCGCCCGCCGGGCACGCCAAGGCCATACCCACTTCTCCGAAGGAGTGAAACCTGAACGCCTCAGCAGCAGTCGCAGCAGCAGTGGTGCCCGCCGCCGGACGCGGTGAGCGGCTGGGGCCCGGTGCCCCGAAGGCCCTGCGGGAACTGGGCGGCGTGCCGCTCCTGGTGCACGCCGTGCGGGCGCTGGCCCGCAGTCGGGCGGTCGGCCTGGTCGTGGTCGCCGCGCCCGCCGACGGGGTGGCCGAGGTGGTCGCCCTGCTGGACAGCCACGGGCTGGACGGCAAGGACATCCGGGTGGTCGCCGGTGGCGCCACCCGCCAGGAATCGGTCCGGCTCGGCCTGGCCGCGATCCCGGCCGAGGTGGAGATCGTCCTGGTGCACGACGCGGCCCGCCCGCTCGTCCCGGTCGAGGTGGTGGACGCGGTGGCGGCCGCCGTCCGGGCCGGGGCCGGGGCGGTGGTGCCCGCGGTGCCGCTGGCCGACACGGTGAAGCGGGTCGAGCCGAGCCCGGGCCGCCCCGAGCCGGTGCTCGACACGCCCGACCGGGCCACCCTGCGCGCGGTCCAGACCCCGCAGGGCTTCGACCGGGCCACCCTGGTCGGGGTGCACGCCAAGGCGCTGGCCGAGGAGGCCGCGGGCGCCGACGGCGCGCCGCCGGTCACCGACGACGCGGGCCTGGTGGAGCGCTACGGCGGCCAGGTCGTCGTGGTGCCCGGCCACGAGGAGGCGTTCAAGGTCACCCGTCCACTGGACCTCGTGCTCGCCGAGGCCGTACTCGCCCGCCGGAGGGCCGCCGATGCCTACTGACCCGCTGACGCCCGCCGCCCAGGCCCCGCCCCCCGTGCTGCCGCGCGTGGGCATCGGCACCGACGTGCACGCCTTCGAGGCCGGCCGCCCGCTCTGGGTGGCCGGACTGGAGTGGCCGGACGCCGGGGTCGGGCTCTCCGGGCACTCGGACGCCGACGTCGCCGCGCACGCGGCCTGCGACGCGCTGTTCTCGGCCGCGGGGATCGGCGACCTGGGCGCGCACTTCGGCACCGACCGGCCGGAGTGGGCCGGCGCCTCCGGGGTGAAGCTGCTCGGTGAGGCGGCCCGGCTGGTGCGCGCGGAGGGCTTCGAGATCGGCAACATCGCGGTCCAGGTGGTCGGCGTCCGGCCGAAGATCGGCAAGCGGCGGGCCGAGGCGCAGGCCGCGCTGTCGGCCGCGGCCGGTGCGCCGGTGTCGGTGTCCGGCACCACAACGGACGGCCTGGGCCTGACCGGTCGGGCCGAGGGGCTGGCCGCGATCGCCACGGCCCTGGTGTACGAACGGCGTTGAGCCGGGCGCGGTCAGCAGGGCCGGAATAGGCGGGTCCTGACGAGTGTTCACCCGGCGTGGCGGTGGATCGGTCGGTAGTGTGCGGTTTCGGGCCCGGGCGGGGCTTCCCCTCGGGCCGTACCGCCGACGATGAGAAGAGGTTCTCGATGGGCGTCGAACTCTCTGGCCCCGCCAAGGAATTGCTCGACCGCAAGAGTTTCGCCGTGGTGTCCACGATCCAGCCCGACGGCAGCCCCCAGTCCTCGGTCGTCTGGGTCACGCGGGACGGCGACGACATCCTGTTCTCCACCGTCCAGGGCCGCCGCAAGCACCTCAATCTGGTGCGGGACCCGCGCATCTCGCTCGTGGTCAACCCGCCGGAGAACCCGTACGAGTACGTCGAGGTGCGCGGCTCGGCGACGATGACCACCGAGGGCGGCCGGGAGCTGATCAACGAACTGTCCCGCAAGTACCGCGGCGAGGAGTACGGGTTCGACGGCCCGGACGACGTCCGGGTGGTCGTCCGGCTCAGCCCGCGCAAGGTGGTCGGCAACATCTGACCGGCCCGCGCGGCCCGTGGTTCCCCGGGAGTGCGGCATATCATTCCCGGGGAATGTCGCGGGGCACCCCCTCCTGCCCACTACGCTTGACGCTGTGAGCATTCGCCTGTACGACACCAGCACCCGCCAGGTACGCGACTTCGTCCCGCTTGTACCGGGTTGTGTCTCGATCTACCTGTGCGGCGCTACCGTCCAGTCGGCGCCTCATATCGGGCACATCCGGTCCGGTCTCAACTTCGACATCATGCAGCGGTGGTTCGCCTACCGCGGCTACCAGGTCACCTTCGCCCGGAACGTCACCGACATCGACGACAAGGTGATCGCCAAGGAGCGCGAGTTCGGCATCCCGTGGTGGCAGATCGCCTACGAGAACGAGCGGGCGTTCAACGACGGTTACACCGCGCTCGGCTGCCTGCCGCCGACCGTCGAGCCGCGGGCCACCGGGCACATCCCCGAGATGGTCGAGATGATGCGGGGGCTCATCGAGAAGGGCCACGCCTACGCGGCCGACGGCAACGTCTACTTCGACGTGAAGTCGTACCCGGACTACCTCGCGCTCTCCAACCAGAAGCTGGCCGACCTGCGCCAGCCCGAGGGCGAGGGCGAGACCGGCAAGCGGGACCAGCGCGACTTCGCGATGTGGAAGGCCGCCAAGCCGGGCGAGCCGAGCTGGGAGACCCCGTGGGGCCGCGGCCGGCCGGGCTGGCACCTGGAGTGCTCGGCGATGGTCCACAAGTACCTCGGCCCGGCCTTCGACATCCACGGCGGCGGGCTGGACCTGATCTTCCCGCACCACGAGAACGAGATCGCCCAGTCCAAGGCCTACGGCGACGCCTTCGCCAGCTTCTGGGTGCACAACGCCTGGGTCACCATGGCCGGCGAGAAGATGAGCAAGTCGCTGGGCAACTCGGTGCTGGTCTCCGAGATGGTCCAGCGCTGGCGTCCGATCGTGCTCCGCTACTACCTGGGCACCCCGCACTACCGCTCGATGATCGAGTACAGCGAGGACGCCCTGCGTGAGGCCGAGGCCGGGTTCGGCCGGATCGAGGGCTTCATCCAGCGCACCGTCGAGCGCTGCGGGGCGGTCGACGCCGCCCCCGAGGTGCCGCCGGCCTTCGCCGAGGCGATGGACGACGACCTGGGCGTTCCGCAGGCGCTCGCCGTCGTGCACACCGCCGTCCGCCAGGGCAACAGCGCCCTGAACGCGGACGACAAGGAGAACGCGGTGGCGCGTCTGGCCGAGGTCCGTGCGATGCTCGGAGTGCTGGGTCTCGACCCGCTCGCCCCGCAGTGGGCCGGGTCGGAGCGCGGCGAGCCTGGGACAATGAAGAGCATGCACGGTGTGGTCGACTCGCTGGTCCGCCTGGTCCTGGACCAGCGGCAGGCGGCGCGTCAGCGCAAGGACTTCGCCACCGCGGACGCCATCCGCGACCAGCTCGGCCTGGCCGGGCTGGTGATCGAGGACACCCCGTCCGGCCCGCGCTGGACGATCAACAGCCAGTAACCCCATCTGACGATCGGGGTGAGGGTGGGCCGTACCGGACCGGTGCGGCCCTCCCGCATGACGTAGCGCATGCAGTCGGCCGCCGCCGGACAGAACGGGGCGGCCGGGCATGCCGGACAGACAGGAAGTACAGCCATGGCCGGCAACAGCCAGCGCAGGAACCGCCGCAACCCCGGGTCGAAGAAGGGCGCGTCTGTCGGTACCGGCGGCCACAGCCGGAAGGGGCTCCAGGGCAAGGGCCCGACCCCGCCCGGAGCGGAGCGCAAGGGCCACCCGAAGCAGCGCGCCGCCAACGCCGCGGTCAAGCGCGAGCGGGACGCCAAGGCCCGCGCCGGCATGCGCCGCGCCGGCGGCGCCGGTCGCGGCGGCCGGGGCGGCGCGGGCAGCGCCGAGCTCGTCTTCGGCCGCAACTCGGTCGTCGAGGCCCTTCAGGGCGGCGTCCCGGCCACCGCGCTGTACGTCCAGCAGTTCGTCGACACCGACGACCGCGTCCGCGAGGCCTTCCAGGCCGCCAACGACCGTGGCATCCCGCTGATGGAGGCCCCGCGCCCGCAGCTGGACCAGATGACCGGCGGGCTCAACCACCAGGGCCTCGTGCTCCAGGTGCCGCCGTACGAGTACGCGCACCCCGACGACCTGCTGGTCGAGGCCTCCGACTCGGGCCAGGACGCGCTGATCATCGCGCTGGACGGCGTCACCGACTCGCGCAACCTCGGCGCCGTGGTCCGCTCCGCCGCCGCCTTCGGCGCGCACGGCGTGGTCATCCCCGAGCGCCGCGCGGCCGGTATGACCGCCGGCGCCTGGAAGACCTCCTCCGGCGCCGCCGCCCGTCTGCCCGTCGCCCGGGCCACCAACCTCACCCGCACCCTGGAGGCCTACCAGAAGGCCGGCCTCATGGTGGTCGGCCTGGCCGCCGACGGCGAGGCCGAGCTGGGCGACCTGGAGCTGCTGACCGGCCCGGTGGTGATCGTCGCGGGCAGCGAGGGCAAGGGTCTGTCCCGGCTGGTCTCGGAGACCTGCGACATGCGGGTGCGGATCCCGATGTCCGGGCTGACCGAGTCGCTGAACGCCGGTGTCGCGGCGGGCATCGTGCTCTACGAGGCCGCGCGACTGCGCGCCAAGCGCTGAGCACAGCCGGTGTGCGGGGCGCAGGGGAACTTCTGAATTCTCCGCAATCCGAGTGAAAAGCGATCGGGCCCGACCAGGCCCGATCGCTTTTCTCATGATCATTTCAAGTATGCGCCGGACATCCACTCGGGAGAGTGTCCTAAGCGGTGGTCACCCGGTTAGACGGGCGTGGACACCAGAACACCTCGGCGCCCCCTGTTCGGCGGCGGCAGCACCGGGATAGACGCGGGCCCCGGCCTTGACACGGTCAAGGTGCCGTCCGACCCCGCGCGCCTCAGCATCACCCAGGCGAGCTTCCGGCTCCGGCTCGGCGCCCCGGTGGCGCCGCTGATCGAGGCCCCGGCCGGACTGCTGTCCACCGGCGCCGCGTTCGGCGACCCGTACGCCAACCAGGGCCTGATCCGCCGTCCGCTGGTCACCCCGCAGGTCGTGGTGCCCGCCTCCGCCGTCCCGGCGCTCGCGGGGGCCGCCGGGGGCGGTGCGCCGCGCCGCAAGGGCCGGGTCACCGCCGTCACCTGGACCGGGCAGGCGCCCCCCGGGGACCTCGCGGCCACCCAGCTGCTGGACGCCGTCCGGCTCACCGGCTCCGGACCCGACGGCGGCGGCCCGGGCGTGTCGGACACCCGGGTGATCCCGTCCTACTCGGGCGCCCGGACCGTCCCGCGCCAGCCCCGGGAGGGTGCCGGCACCGCCACCGACGCGGGCATCGGCCCGGTCGGCGCACCGCAGGGCTGGACCCCGAGCGGCGAGCTCCCCGAGGTCTCCGCGACGGCCGCCGAGGGCAAGCAGCCCTGGTACCCCGGCCGCCGGGTCGACCTCGGCCTGGTCCTGCTGCCGCTGCGCGCCGTCCTCGGCTCGCTGTCCGTCTACGCCGGGTTCAGCAAGCTCTGCGACCCGGTCTACTTCGACGGCGGCGAGCGCGGCTCGATGATGCGCTGGCTCGCCTCGCTGCACCCCTGGAAGGTCGCTGAACCGCTGCTGGCCTTCGCCATGGCGCACCCGGTCGGTGCCGGCCTGGTGGTGTCGTTCACCCAGGTCGTGGTCGGCGTGCTGACCGTCCTCGGCCTCTGGCAGCGGCTCGCGGCCGGGGCGGCGATGCTCCTCTCCGCCGCGCTGCTGTTCACCGTCAGCTGGCGGGCCGTGCCGGTCTACGACACCCCCGACCTGATCTTCCTGGCGGCCTGGAGCCCGCTGCTGATCGCCGGAGCGCCGTTCGCCTCCCTGGACGGGCGGCTCAACCTGGAGGCCTGGCGGCGCTACGGCGCCGACGCGCCCGCCGCGCTGCGCCGCCGGGTGCTGCGCCGCGGCACGGTGGTCACCACGGTCGTGGTCGGGGCGACCCTGCTGCTCGGCTCGATGTTCGGCGCGGCGGTGCGGACCGGGGCCCGGACGCACCAGGCACCGGCCCGTCCGGCCACCGACTACGGCACGCCGGTCTGGCCCAGCGGCGCCCCGACCGGCACCCCGGGCGGCCAGGGCTCGTCCACCTCGCCCTCGCCCGCCCCGCGCCCGGCCACCCCCACGCCGAGCCCGACCACCCCGCCCTCCTCCGCCCCGGCAACCCGCCCGGGCAGCCCGACGCCGAGCGGCAAGGGGCACTCCACCAAGGCGGAGACCGGGGCCGGCACGACCCCGACCCCCGCCGCGCCGGCCGCCGCCGCGCCGTCGGCCGGTTCCTCGCCCGCCCAGCGCAGCACCCCGGCCCCCGCCGGCTCGGGGGCGGCGTCCAAGCCCAGCCCGAGCTCGGGGGCGAGCCCCGGGCTGCTCGGCGGGGTGCTGGGCAGCGGCCCGCTCGCCGACCTGTCCGGCGGCGCCCGCTCCTCCCACCCGGGGGCGCCCACGTCCACCTGACGGCCCGTGGACGCGATCGGCCGGGTGCTCCTTGGCGGAGCACCCGGCCGATCGTCGTGCGCAGGGGGCTGAGGTGCTGGGGCGCGGGTGCTGGGGCGCGAGGCTGGGGGAGCGGCGGTTACTGCGGTGTGCGGCCGGCCCCGGAGGCGAGCTCCTTGGCCGCCTCGGTGAGGTCCTTCGCGGTGTCGATGGCGCGCCAGTACACGCCCTGCGGCAGCTGGTAGCCCGCCAGCCGCTTGCTGCGCGCCAGCTGCGGGAACGTGGTGCGCTCGTGGTCGCCCACGTCCGGCAGCAGCTCGGCGAACTCCGGGCTGAACACGTACAGCCCGGCGTTGATCAGGAACGGCGAGGGCGGCGCCTCGATGAAGTCCAGCACGTTGCCGAACTGGTCGGTCTCCACCGCCCCCCACGGGATCCGCGGTCGGGCCAGCGCGAGCGTCGCGACGGCGTCCCGCTCGTGGTGGAAGGCGGCCATGTCGCGCAGGCTGAACCGGGTCCAGATGTCGCCGTTGGTGGCGTACCAGGGCTCGTCCGGGCGGGGCAGCGCCTTGGCCGCGTACTTGAGGCCGCCGCCGCGTCCGAGCGGCTCCTCCTCGACCACCGTGCGCACGCGCAGCGGCAGATCCGCCTTGTCGAGCCACTCCTCCAGCACGGCGGCGAGGTGCCCGCAGGAGACCACCACGTCGGTGACGCCCTCGGAGGCCAGCCAGGTCAGCTGGTGGCCGAGGATCGGCGTGCCCGTCCCGGGGATCTCGACCAGCGGCTTCGGGCGGTCGTCCGTGTAGGGCCGCAGCCGGGAGCCCTGGCCGCCGGCCAGGATCACGGCCTGGGTGACGGGCGTCGTGGTCGGCCGGGACGGGTGGGTCGGCGGGGACGCGAGGTCGGCGGTGGGGCCGGAGTCAGCGGTCATGCCTGAAGAATAGGGCGCCCACCGGGGGTGGGAACCCGAGGCCGCGGGCGCCGTCGGCCCGCGGCTGCCGGTGGGCCCGACGGCCTCGTCGGCCCGCGGCCGAGGGGGTCAGCCGGCGATGCCCGCCGCGAACGACCCGTCGCAGACCGGGCGGGCGAAGGACCGGGCCCGCTGGACGTCGCCCTGGTACTTGCGCACCGCCGCCTTGCCCAGCTCTCCGGCGAGCGAGGTGCAGTACGGCGTCAGCGACGGCTGTTCGCGCATCGAGCGCTCCAGCAGGTCCAGCGCGGCGGACGGGTTCTTGGCCCGCAGCTCGTCCAGCAGCACCACCCGCAGAGACTCCTGCGGGGCGAGCCCGTCCGGGGACGTGCCCGCGGTGGCGGTGGCGGAACGCCCGATCCCGGTGCCGTCACCACTGGACGCCGCCACGACCTGCTGGTCGAGGTTGGTCGGCGGGGCCCATGGCACCCGGGTCACGGCGAGGGTGCCGGTGGTCACCAGGACGACCGGCAGGGTCAGGGCGACGGTCTGGCCGATACGGCGTACAAGCTGCTTCACCCTCAGGAGAGTAGCGGTGGGTACGGGCCGGATCGCCCTCCGTGACACCATCGAGTGACACCGTGTCCGGGTTCGTCCCCCCACCGTGTTGACGTGGGGGTGTACGGACGGAGCCCGCCGGACCAGGAATGGTCCGACGGGCTCCGTCGTGCCAGCTTGCCCTGCCGGTCGACCGACCGGCAGGGCGCGCCGTGCTCAGCTGCTCAGACGGGCGCCCGAGCTGGTCGAGAACACGTGGGTCTCGTTGGCGATCGGCACGACGTGGATCGTCTCGCCACGGGCCGGGATCTGCCGGCCGTGCACGCGGACGACCAGCTCCTTGTCCTCGCCGCCGATCTTGGTGGTGCCGTACACGAAGCCGTCGGAGCCGAGCTCCTCGACGACGTTCACCGTCACCGCGACACCCTCGATGCCGCCCGCCGGGACGATCTCGAAGTGCTCCGGGCGGATGCCGACCGTCACCGACTTGTCGGTGCCGGCGCCGGCCAGGTCGTCGCGCGAGACGTTGACCACCGAGCCGCCGAACTTCACGCCGCCGTCCACCAGCGGGACCTCGACCAGGTTCATCGCGGGCGAGCCGATGAAGCCGGCCACGAACAGGTTGGAGGGCCGGTCGTACATGTTGCGCGGGGTGTCGACCTGCTGGAGCACGCCGCCCTTGAGCACCGCGACCCGGTCGCCCATGGTGAGCGCCTCGGTCTGGTCGTGGGTGACGTACACCGTCGTGATGCCCAGGCGGCGCTGGAGGCCGGCGATCTGGGTACGGGTCGAGACGCGCAGCTTCGCGTCCAGGTTCGACAGCGGCTCGTCCATCAGGAAGACCTGCGGCTGGCGCACGATCGCGCGGCCCATCGCGACACGCTGCCGCTGACCACCCGACAGCGCCTTCGGCTTGCGGTCCAGGTACTCCGTCAGGTCGAGGATCTTCGCGGCCTCCTCGACCTTGGTGCGGATCTCCGCCTTGTTCACGCCAGCGATCTTGAGCGCGAAGCCCATGTTCTCGGCGACGGTCATGTGCGGGTACAGCGCGTAGTTCTGGAACACCATGGCGATGTCCCGGTCCTTCGGCGGCAGGTGCGTGACGTCCCGGTCACCGATCCGGATGGAGCCGCTGTTGACGTCCTCCAGACCGGCCAGCATGCGCAGGCTGGTCGACTTGCCGCAGCCCGAGGGGCCGACCAGCACGAGGAACTCGCCGTCCGCGATCTCCAGGTCCAGCGCGTCCACCGAGGGCTTGTCCGCCCCGGGGTAGACGCGGGTCGCCTGGTCGTACGTGACAGAAGCCATGGTTGTTCTCTCCTTCACCGGCAGGAACGTGCCGGACGATCCGAGTAAAGGGGCGTTCGTTCGCCTCCGTCAGCCCGCCCAGTGGTCTGAACCACCTCACGAACCGACTCCGGGCGACGCTACCTGCGCCTCCGCCGCTTGTCAGCCCCCAGCCCGCCCGATTTCGGCATCGGTTCCATCACGCCCACCCAGCCCGCCAACCCCCGGATATCCCCCCACCCCACCTGCCGGGCCCGGTAGACTGCCCCCGGTGCCGCCGTGATCCCTCGCGGACGGTCACCGTGCCTCCTTAGCTCAGCTGGCCAGAGCACCGCTCTTGTAAAGCGGGGGTCGTCGGTTCGAACCCGACAGGGGGCTCGCGTAGGAAGCAATGCGACCGGTGCCCGAAGGGCCGGCTCGCCGGAGTGATCCGGCGGAGCCGGCCCTTCGTCGTTGCCGGGGCGTGCCGCAGGCCGTGGGGTGGTGCGTGGCGGTCGATCAGGTGGGTTCGGGTGTGGATTCGCCCGGTTCGCCGGATTCGGCGGGTTCGTTCGAGTCATCGGATTCCTCCGATTCCTCCGGTTCGTTCGGCGGGCCGGAAAGGGCGGTCTCGCCGCTTTTCCGCCAGGTTGCCGTCACCTTCAGGCTGGCCTTTCCGTCGACTCCCGTCACCGCGCTCACGAGGACTCCCGTCTTGACGGAGAGCTCGATTCCGAATTCGAGCGTGAATTCGTCGGGGGCGGCCGCCCGCAGGCCGGATCGCACGTTGCCGACCACGGTCTGGAGGGTGCTCGCGAGGTCGTCCAGCTGGTAGCTGGGGCGGCGCAGGGCGACGTCCCTGGGCCCGCGCTGCTCCTCGATGCGGGCCCAGAATGTCCCCTCGGGCGTCACTACTTGGACAAGCTCCGACATTTCTCCTCCAAGGGGTGCCGTTGCCGGGGTCGAATTGCCGGAAAACCGGTGACCGGCCCGGGCCGTGGGCCTATCCTTCTTCTTCGCGAGGGGAACTGTATCGGGCGCCGAGGGGTGGCAGGCCATGGATATGGGACAGCGGGCGGCGGGTACTGAACGCATCTACCTCTCCGATGTGGAGCCGCACGCGGCGGCGCCGATCGACCGGGCCTCGGACCTGCGGTCGCGGGTCCTGCTGCATGTCCTCTTCGCCGACACCCTGCTGATCGGCGACTCGCAGGGCCTCAACAACAGGTACTTCCGAGCGCTCGTCGACGCCGAGGAGGCGCGGAAGGTCCGCTGGTCCCCGGGTACGGCGGCGCTCTCGGACTTCGGCGCCCTCCTGGAGGCGGGCCGGCTGCGGGTCGCGCTGCGGGCGGGCGGGACCCTGCACCGGATCAGCGACGGCCACCGGGCCGAGGGCGTGGAGAACGCGCCCGACGTCCCCTACGTGGAGCGGCTGACCGGGGTGTCGTCCGCGCACACGGTGCCGTACGACGGGTCGGCCGTCGCCGCCGCGTTCAAGTCCGGTGTCCTGACGCGGATCGAGGCCGCCGAGCGGGACTTCGCCGGGAGCGCGCGGGAGGCCCTCGAAGCCGCTCGCGCCTGGGTCTCCGAGCAGGATCCGCTGCTCTACAAGCAACTCCGGGACTGGCTGGCCGGCTACCGGAGCGCGCGCCCGGGGGGCAGCGCCGAACTCGTCCTCGTGCTCCAGTCGGTGGACGACTGGGCCGGCGAGTCCTACCGGCGGGCGCTGCCGCAGGCCCTGGGCGTCGGCATGGCCGGCCCGCGCGACGGCGAGGGCACCATCCCGGTCTTCCGGAGCCGGCGACTCGTCGAGTACGCGGGGTTCCCGGCGGTGATGCTCGACAACCTGCTGCTGTCCCAACTTCCGGTGGAGGTGGTGTTCGAGGCGATCGAGCAGCCCTCCCGGGTGGCCCTGGTCGCGGAGTTGGGGCGGCTGCGCCGGGGGATCCAGCCGGACACGGCGGTGCTGCGTTCGGCGGTCGACGAGTTCAGCTCGTGGACGCTGGAGGCGTTCGAGCGCACCTTCCGCCGTGTCGGGGGTCTGGCGTGGGAGCACTTGCGGGGTGAGGTCCGGCTGATGCGCTTCGGGCTGGACGAGGACCCGGTCGCCGGTCGGCTGGGGGCCGGCCTGGAGGTGGTCTCCCCGGCGACCGACGGCGTTCGCGACCTGTCGCTCCACGTGGTGAACGGCCCGGGTGCGGCGGGCCCGGACCCGCAGCGCCGGGCGCAGCCGCGGCCGTTGCGCGAGCTCGATCCCTTCGAGCGGGTGGTCACCCTCTGACCGCCCCGGTCTGCGGGTCGGGGTGGGCCTGGAGGAGGGCGAAGGCGGCCAGGGTGACGCCGCAGGTGATCCGGCCCTGCCGCAGCCAGCGCGCCATCAGGTCGGGGGAGACCCAGACCGGGTCGGTCACCGATTCCATGGCCTCCGGACGGGCGGTGGCGGTGCCCCCGGGGAGCACGGTGGCGCGGCAGACGTGGATGCCGTTCTCGATCAGGCCGGTGTCCGCGTGGATCAGGCCGAGGCTCTCCACGGTGGAGGCGATGAGGCCGGTCTCCTCCCTGAGCTCGCGCGCGGCGGCCTCCTCCGGGGGTTCGCCGGGCTCGCAGCCGCCGCGCGGGAACTCCAGCGAGGCGGCGCCGACCGGGTAGCGGTAGGAGGGCACCAGCGCGATGCCGTCGGGGCCGGTCGCCACCACGACGACGCCGGTCTGCGACCACTGCCACCGGAGGTAGTTGCCGGCCGTGCCGCCCGGGGCGACGACCTCGTCGTTGTAGAGCCGGCCGAAGCGGTTCCCGAAGACCTCGACGGCCTGGCGGCGTCGGATCGGGGCGGGCGCGGCGAGGTCCTGAGAGTCCGTGGGCATCATGCTCCTACCTGCCGTCGTAGGGCCGCAGGTGGCGACGGCCTCACCTGCCATGATTGCCCATGGTCGCCAGCTGCTCCACCCAGTGTGCGCGCTCGTCGGTGAACTCGGTTATCTCCGAGGAGAGTTGGACAAGCATCCGGAGCGAGGACCGTTGTGCGGCGAGCCGTTGCCGGTCGCCGGGCGGAAGGGCGGCGCGCAGCTGTGCGGCTTCCCGCAGCGCGCGGTACGCCTCGTCGTCCCGTCCGGCCCGGACGAGGCCGATCGCCTGCCGGTGCAACGCCTCCGGGAGCCTGGCCAGGTAGCGGCCGGGCTGCTGGTCGGCGAGCTCGCGCAGCAGCGCGAGCGCCCGGTAGCCGGCCGCCACCGCTTCGACGGGTCGGCCGGCCAGTTGCCCGCACCGGGCGAGGAGTTGGAGGCAGGTCAGCAGGGTGTCGTCCTGCCGGGCCCCCGGTTCGGCCTCCTCGCACAGCTCGACGCCGTGCGCGGCCGCGTCGAGGGCGGCGCTCACCTGGCCGTCCTCCATCCGCACCAGGGCCAGGGTGCTCAGCGCCGTCGCGGTGTCCAGGAGGTACGTCTGGCGCAGGGTGTCGTCCCCGTCCGCCCCGGCGAGGAGTTCCTCGTAGTGGGCGACGGCCGACCTGGCGTGTTCGAGCGCCGGTTCGGTCCGGTGGGCGCGGTGCAGCAGGAGGCTCACGTTGTGGAGCGCCCTCGCGTACTCGGGGAGGTGGCGTCCGGTCTGCCGGACGAGGTCCCGGCTGAGGCGGACGGCCTGCTGGGCGGCGGTCAGCGCCGAGTCGCCGGGGCGGACGCCGTCCGCGCCGAGTCCGCCGGGGGCCAGTCCGTCCGAGGCCGGTCCGCCCGGGGCCGGTCCGCCCGGGGCCGGTCCGCCGGGGGCCAGTCCGCCCGGGGCCAGTCCGTCCGCGGCGGGTCCGTCCGGGGCGGTCTCGTCGAGCCGGAGGCTGTAGCTGATGAGGCGGCGCAGCCTGCGCAGCTGGTCCTCCTCGCCGAATTCGGGGTCCGGCTGGTCCAGCAGGCGCTTCAGGACCAGCGCCGCCACCGGCGACATGCTGGAGGGGTAGCCGGGCAGCCGGCTCTCGACGGCGGCGAGGACGTCCGGTCCGCACGCCCGTACGGCGGGCAGCATGAGGGCCGCCAGCGGTTCGGCGTGCGGCAGTACGGCGCCGTTGGCGGCCAGGGCCGGCAGGAGCGCGTCGGGCCGCTCGGCGATGCTCCGGGCCAGTGCGGCGTCCAGGGCCGGGTGGGCGGGGTGGTCCACGACCCGCCCCACCCCGGTGCAGCCGCGGGCGCGGGCGAGGATCTCCACGGTCTCGGTGGCCGCCGCGATCCGCTGCTGCGGCGAGGCGGGGTGCGGCGGGTCCAGCAGGGCGAGCAGGTACTCCTCGGAGCGTCCCGAGCTCTCCGGCGTACTCAGCACCCGTCGGACCAGGATCTCGCCGATCCGGCTCGGGCCGACGGGGGCGACCAGGCCGTCCTCGGCCGGGTAGAGCATGCGCAGGAGGGCGTTGACGACGTTCATGTTGAGGGGCGGATGGTGGGGGAACGCCTCGGCCCGGACCCGTTCCAGCAGGGCGATCAGCCGGTCCGAGCGTCGCCCGGGGGCGAGCACCGGGACGAGGAGGAGCCCTTCCGCCAGGAGCCGGCCGGCCTCGCCGGCCAGGGCCGGCTCCGCGGGCAGCCACGCCGTGAGCTGCGCGTGCCAGACCCGGACCTCGTGGTCGCAGAGCCGTTCGAGCGGATCGCCGTGCCCGGACCAGCTGCTTCCCCGGGCGAGGGTGAGGACGGCGTCCAGCGCGAGTGCCAGCACGCCGAGCAGCGAGTCCTCCCGCCCGGCGCGCGACGGAAGGCTCCTCGGTACGGGCAGGCGGTCGTGGCCGAGTCGTCGGGCGAAGACCTCGAAGGCCGAGACGACCAGCGCGGCGGGTGAGGCGTCCCCGGTGGCGGTGGCGGTGGCGGTGGCGGTGGCGGTGGCGGTGGCGGCGGCGGCGGAGGGGACGGAGGGGACGGAGGGGATCGTCCTGGGGAGTTCCACGACGCTGGCGTCGGCCAGTGCCCAGTCGTCGACGCCGCTCTGCAGCGCCCGCCAGAAGGGCTCGGCCGTGCGGGCGAGCAGCAGCAGGCGCAGCCGGGGCTGCTCGGGTCCGAACCGCGAGACGTGGTCCACCAGGGTGCGGATGTCCTCCAGCCGGGCCTGGGCGTAGTCGAAGACGGCGAGGACCGCCAGACCGTCGTCGAGGGCGGTGGTCAGCTCGTCCAGCCACCCCGCCCCCGCGAGGCTGCTGCGCTGTACGAAGCCCGCGAGCCAGCCGTCCTCGGCCATCAGCCGGCACAGTTCGGCGGCGAGCCTGGTCTTGCCGGAGCCGCCAGGCGCGTGGAGCAGGCGCAGCAGCAGCGGGGTCCCGTCGGCGCACCAGGCCCGCAGTTCGGTGAGTTCCGGGCGGTCCACGAAGGGCATCGCGCCCTGCGTCAGCAGCTGGGCGGGGGTCGGCCGGGGCGTCTGGCGGGGCCGGTGGTGTCCGTACGCCCCGAAGAGCCGGACCTGGCGCCCGGCCCGGTCCATCGCCAGGTCGTACCAGGCCGTGCCGGGCCGGTGGCCGAGTCCGTTGCGCCGGGCCAGTTCGGGGAAGCAGGTCCGCACCGCGTCGACGGGGACCATCCAGCCGCCCAGGACGGCCGTCTCGTCGCGGGAGGTCTTGAGCACTCCGCACACCCGCCCGGTGGCGGGGTCGAGCACGAGGCTGCCGCTGAACCCCTGGACGACCTGGTCGCTCTTGAGCCGGACGAAGTGGCCCGCTTCGCCGGAGCGGCCGACGACGGAGAGGTACAGGGTGTCCCGGTGGGTGCCGGCGTCCAGGGTCGCGTCGCTGAATCCGTGGACGATCACGTCCGAGCCGCCGGGGGGCACCTGATCGGCGAGCCAGACGCCTGCGGTGTCCAGCGGTTCGGGGAGCCGGAGCACCGCGAGGTCCGGGTACGCGTAGATGCCGCCGTCCGGGTCCTGCCGCGGTTCCCGGGCGACCACCTCGGCCCGGAGCGTGCGCCCGTGCACCGTCACCGCCGGGTGCGGGTCGGAGCGGACGACGTGGGCGCAGGTCAGCACGGTGTCGGGGGCGACCAGGAAGCCGGTGCCGGAGCTCTCCGCGGTCTCGATCAGCACCGCTTGTTCCGTGGCGAGTCGGCTGACGGCCTCCCGGCGCCGCCGGGTCTCGTTGTCGGGGATCACTCGGGGTCCCTTCGATCGGGGGTGCCAGGGTGTCGTGCCCGGCCGTCGGAATCCAGTGAGGGAGGTGCACCGGGACGTAGTTGACGCAGGGTCCAGCCGTGGGCGCCGGGGGTCAAGGGGGTGGTGTGGGCGGTGAGGAGTTCGGCGGCGCGGCGGTAGGAGAGGCGGGCGCGGCCGGTGTGGGGGCAGCGGTCGGGGGCGGGGGTGCCGGCGGGGGCGCGGCGGTCGGTGAGGAAGAGCGGGCCGGCGGTGCGGCCGGCGACGAGGAGGGGGAGCAGCCGGGCGGTGCCGCTCCGCCAGTGGACGGGGGTGCGGCCGGGCCGGTGGAGGGTGCGGTGCCGGGACAGGTCGAGGTCGTCGGTGTCGAGGGCGAGGACGGTGTCGATGGCGGCGCCTGACTCGTGGAGCAGGTGCCAGAGCGACTGTTCGCGCAGGGGCGCGCGGAGGGTGAAGAGGGCGCGCAGGTCGTCGGGTGTCAGGGGAGTGACGGTCGGTTCGGGCCGCGGGTCGGGGTGCAGGTCGGTGGTGGGGTCGTCGTCGAGCCAGCGCTGGGCCCGCCACCAGGCCACGGCGGCGCGCAGGGTGGAGAGTTCGCGGTTGAGTGTGCGCGGGTCGGTGTCGGCGCGGCGGCGGTCGGCGGCGGTGCGCAGGCGGCGGGCGGCGTCCGGGTGGTCGAGCAGGGCGAGCGGGAGGACGGGCGGCCGGGCGCGCCGCCGTTCGGGGCCGGTGGGGGCGGGGCGGTCGGCGAGGGCCCAGGCCCAGGTGTTCAGGGCGATCCGGTAGATCCGCCGGGAGCCTTCGGCGAGCCCGGAGGCGGCCAGGTAGCGCTCGACGGCGACGGCGTACTCGACCGGGGGGAGCTCTGCCATGGCGGGGCCTCTTCCGCAGTAAATCAACTCGGGTCGGACCCCTGAAGGCTATCTGCGAAGCGCAGTAAATCGCAGATGAACGGCCGTTTTTGAGGCCGCTTACTGCGGCAGTCGGCAGAGCGTGAAATATTGAGGCCAAAAGACTCAACTTTTCCCCGAAAACCCTTGAACGCCGTTCCCGTCCGGAGGCAGACTGCCGCCCATGGCAGTGGATGCGGAACGGATCCCGGCCCGCCGCCGGCGGCTGGGAGACCGGCTCGCCGTGCTGGGCGAGCGCGATTTCGCGTGGTTCTTCGTCGGCTACTCGACCTCCCTCCTCGGCTCCTCGATGGCGCCGGTGGCGGTGGCCTTCGCGGTGCTCGACGGCGGCGGCAGCGGAACCGACCTGGGGTGGGTGATGGCGGCCCGGATCCTGCCGGTGGTGCTGGTGCTGCTGGCCGGCGGGGTGATCGCGGACCGGTTCGGCAGCCGCCGGGTGATGCTGGGCTCGGACGTCCTGCGCGGGCTCGTCCAGGCGGTGTTCGCCGCGCTGCTGACGGCCGGGCGGGCGCCGGTCTGGGCGATGGTCGCGCTGGTGGCGGTGTGGGGGGTCGGGGAGGGGCTGTTCCTGCCGGCGCTCGGGGCGATCGTGCCCGGCCTGGTGCGCCGGAAGGAGCTCCTGGCCGACGCGAACACCCTGCTGGGGCTGGCCCGTTCGGTGGCCACGGTGGCCGGGCCCGCGACGGCCGGCCTGGTGACGGCGACGCAGGGCCCGGCGGTGGTCCTGCTGGCCGACGCGGTGACGTACGGCGTCGGCGCGTTCGCCCTGGCCAGGCTCCGGCTGCCCGACCGGGCGGCGAACGCGGCCGGAGGCGAGCAGTCGATGCTCGCCGAACTGCGGGCCGGCTGGTCGGAGTTCGCCTCCCGGCCGTGGTTCTGGATCACCACCGTCCAGATGGGCCTGTTCAACCTGCTGGTCTGGGCGCCGTTCCTGGTGCTCGGCCCGCTCACCGCGCAGCGGGACCTCGGCGGCGCCCGGGCCTGGGGTCTGGTGATGGGGGTGTACGGCGTCGGCGCGGTGCTGGGCGGGCTGGTGATGCTCGGGCGCCGGCCCGAGCGGCCGCTCGCGGTGGCCACCGTGGCCACGCTGGCCTGGGCGCTGCCCTCCGCCGCGCTCGCGGCCGGTGCGCCGCTGCCGTGGGTGGTGGCCGGCGCACTGGTGGCGGGGGTCGGCTCGGCGGTCAGCGGGACGCTGCTCAGCACGACGATGCAGAGCTGGGTGCCGCCGGAGGTGCTCGGCCGGGTCAACTCCTTCGGGGCGCTCGGCGCGTTCGTGCTGGGGCCGCTCGGGCTGGCGGCGGCCGGACCGGCGGCGGACCGGATCGGCGTGGACAAGGTGCTGCTGCTCGGTGCGGTCTGGCAACTTGCGGCCGGTACGGTGGTGTTGGCGGTTCCGGCGGTTCGGAACCGCCGGTGGGAGGGGAGCCGGTACGGCGAGGACGGGCGTCACGGCGACCAGGAGGGCGCGCCCTGACCCGCGCTGGTCCGACCTTCCCGGGATCCGCCGACCACCCCCGAACGGCTCCGGGGCGCACCCCCGGCCCCGGTGCGGCCCACCGCGCCCGGCCGGCTCCGGAGCGCGACCAGGTCCGGCCGTCGCACCCCCGCCGCCCGCGGCGGGCGCCGCGGCCGGACCGGTCGTACCGTGGAGGGAGTGGGGGTGGACGGAGGAGGTTTGACCATGCCCGGTTCGCTCACCATCAGCCACCACGAGTCCGCGGCCACCCTGGACCGCACGGACGCCGATCGGCTCGCCACCGTACTGGCGGAGCTGGCGTACCTGCTGGAGATCCCGGGGCCGAACCGGATCAACGACGCGCAGCTCACCCTGCTGTGCGAGGGCCGGGCGCCGGACCGCGCCGAGCTGTCGCACTGGTCCCGGGCGCTCGCGGCCGAGCTGAAGGGGCGGCGCTGACGGCCCCGGTGCCCGCCGCAGCCGACGGTTCCGGTGCCCGCCGACGCCGGAGGCGCGCCGCCCCGCCCGCCGTACGATGGCGTGCGGGGCGGGCGGACGTCGTGCGCCCCGCGGGCGCCGGGGTGGCCGGCGGCCGGTCCGGCGGAGGGTGGGGGCCCGAGCGTGCCGCAGTCCTGGTCGATGTCCTGGCTGACCGTGGAGACGCCGCTGCCCAGCGGCCCGATGCACATCGCCGTGACGCCGCTGGGCGTGGCGGCGGCCGGGTACGGCGGGCGGGAAGGCGAACTGCCGCCGTGCACCGACGCGTCGAAGACCGCCGCCGTCCGGGACCGGATCGGCGCCTATCTGGCGGGCCGCAGCCGTGAGTTGGGCCTGCCGATCGACTGGAGCCTGAGCTCCGGCCCGCACCGCACCGTGCTGCGCACGCTCTGGCGGGAGGTGCCGTACGGCCGGACCATCACCTACGGCGAACTGGCGGCCCTCAGCGGGGTGTTCGAGGACGTGGCCGAGCCCGGTCTGGCGGCGCGGACGGTCGGCCAGATGATGGCCGCCAATCCCGTCGCCCTGCTGGTGCCCTGCCACCGGGTGGTGGCGGCGGACGGGATCGGCGGCTTCGGCGGCGGCCGGGTGGGGATCGACGTGAAGCGCTGGCTGCTCACCCTGGAGGGCGTGCTGGAGCCGACGCTCGACTGGAACGGCCCGCTGTAGCACCGGGGTTGCCGCCGGTTCGGCCGCGCCGAGCCGCGTGTCGCGGGTGAGCCCCGCACGAGCCGCCCGCCGTCGCGTCCGGGCTACCGCTGTCGGACGAGGGAGACCGGGGCGGGCGCCCGGCGCTGTAGCACCGGCTGGATGCCGGAGACCAGCGTGTACTCGACGCCGTGCACGTCCGGATCCACCCCGGTGGGCTCCGGCCGTTCGCCGAGCGCCAGCCGGACGGCGTCCCAGGGCAGATTGAGGCCGCACAGCCGCAGCTGGTGGAGCCCGGCGGCGGGCCGGGTGTTGACGTCGATCACCACCGGTCGCCCGACCAGTTCGCGGAACTGGATGTTGGACAGGTAGGCCATCCGGCCCGCCCCGACCAGGCGCCGGACCGGCTCCAGGTACCGCGGATCGGTGGTGAAGCCGCGGCGGCGGCCCGCCTTGGTGCGGCCGACCACGGTGAGCGGGTGGCCGGCCCGGTCGGCGAGGCAGTCCACCGAGACCTCCGGCCCGTCCAGGTAGGGCATCACCAGCAGGTCGACGGGCTCGTCCCGCTCGTCCTCCTCGTCCCCCGCGCCCGGTCGGGCGGACAGGGCGGCGGCCACCTGCTCGACCTGGACCCGGTGGTCCCAGCCGTGAAGCCGCCGCGGCCCGTACGGGTCCCGGGTGAGCACCCGGAAGCCCGCGCCGCCCGCGCCGGTGGTGGGTTTGAGGCAGGCGGTGTGCCCGGCGGCCTCGATCCGGTCGACGGCGTCGAGCAGTTCGTCGGCGGTGCGCACCCGCCACCAGGGCGGGGTGGGCAGTCCGGCGGCGGCGATCGCCCGGTAGCCGTCGGCCTTGCTGGTGTAGGTGGCGATGGCGGTGGCCGGCGGGCAGAGCAGGGTGGTGCCGATCGCCTCGAACTCCGGCCGGGCGAGGGCGATGGCGAGCTGGTGCAGCTGCGGGAGGAAGACGGTTATGGAGTGCCGGGCGCAGTAGTCGAGCGCGTAGCCGACGTAGGCGTCGGCGGGCAGGTCGGCGGGTTCCAGGGTGCCGTGGTCGGCGGCGGCGAGCACCGGGGAGTCGGGGTCGGCGTGGGTCGCGTGCACCGCCACCGGGCGAGGGGCGGTGCGGAGTTGTTCGATGAAGAAGACGTTCTCGGCGTAGGTGCGGTTGAGCCAGACACGGACGGGGGCTGTCAAGACTGCCTCCCAGGGCATGGGGTGACGAAGGGTCAGGGCTCGTGGTCGGCCGTGCTCGTCAACTGGCCTGGCGGCCCTGTGAGGTGGCACCTTAGCGGCCGGCTCCCCGGGCCCGGACGGGAGGGGCGCCGTGTGTGCGGGCGTCAAGGGGTGGCGACGGAGGGGGTGTCGATGGGGGAAGATGGGAGGCGGTATTCCCGATAAGTTCGAATAATCTGTCGAACAGATATCGATCGAGTGATCCAGTCGTACTATTTGTTCGGTTATCCCGAACCACTCGAATGAGTGATTGCGGCATGCACCCGAATGGGCCCACCATGAAGCTGCAACATGAATGCGCAAGGCGACACTTCATCGGGCATGCGAAGGGCTCCCCCTATGTCGACCGAAACCAATGCCGGTGTTCCCGCGCCCAGCGCGCAACCTGAGATCCGGCAGCAGCAGAGTCTGAGCACGGCGGGTGCGCGGAACCTCGCCACGACCACCAAGTCCGCGCCGCAGATGCAGGGCATCAGCCCGCGCTGGCTGCTCAGGACGCTGCCCTGGGTGCAGGTGTCCGGCGGTGCCTACCGGGTCAACCGCCGCCTGCGCTATTCGGTCGGCCGCGGTCGGGTGAGCTTCGTCAAGACCGGCTCCGAGGTGCGGATCGTCCCGCCGACGCTGGCCGAGGTGCCGGTGCTGCGCGGCTTCCAGGACGAGGCCGTCCTGACGGAGCTGGCCGGGCGCTTCGTCCAGCGGGAGTTCGCCGCCGGCGACGTACTGGTCTCCGCCGGTGCGACGATCAACGAGGTCTTCCTCATCGCGCACGGCAAGCTCGAACGGCTCGGCACCGGCAAGTACGGCGAGGAGACGGTGGTCGGCACCCTCGCCGACGGCGACCACCTCGGCGACGAGGCCCTCCAGCAGGAGGAGGGCACCTGGCCGTACACCGTCCGGGCCGCCACCTCCGGCACCGTGATGGCGCTCTCCTGGCCCGCCTTCCAGGAGCTCCACGACCGCTCCGAAGCCCTGCAACTGCAGGTCATCGAGTACCTGAACGGCTTCCAGCAGGCGCAGAACAAGCACGGCGAGGCCGCGATCGACCTCTCCGCCGGCCACCGGGGCGAGTACGAGCTGCCCGGCGCCTTCGTGGACTACGAGCTCAAGCCCCGCGAGTACGAGCTGAGCGTCGCGCAGACCATCCTCAAGGTGCACTCCCGCGTCGCGGACCTCTACAACCAGCCGATGAACCAGACCGAGCACCAGCTCCGGCTGACCATCGAGGCGCTGCGCGAGCGCCAGGAGCACGAGCTCGTCAACAACCCCGAGTTCGGCCTGCTGGAGAACGCCGCGTACGACCAGCGGATCCAGACCCACTCCGGCCCGCCCACCCCGGACGACATGGACGAGCTGCTCAGCCGCCGACGCGGCACCAAGATGTTCCTCGCCCACCCCAAGGCCATCGCCGCCTTCGGCCGCGAGTGCAACAAGCGCGGCCTCGTCCCCGGCACGGTCGAGGTCGAGGGCAAGCACGTCACGGCCTGGCGCGGGGTGCCGGTCTTCCCGTGCAACAAGATCCCGATCGTCGGCGGGCACACCAGCTCGATCATGGCGCTGCGCGTCGGCGAGGACAACCAGGGCGTCGTCGGCCTGCATCAGACCGGAATTCCGGACGAGTACCAGCCGAGCCTTTCGGTGCGGTTCATGGGAATCGACGACAAGGCCATCATTTCCTACCTGGTCAGCGCCTATTACTCCGCCGCGATTCTCGTCCCGGACGCGGTCGGCGTCCTGGAGAACGTGGACGTCGCGCAGCGCTAGGCGCTGTCCGGGGCGCGGCTCCGTCATTCCGGCCGGGCGCGCGATATCCGGGCACGCGCCCAGGCCCCGGGGCCGGGCACCGACCGACCGGAGCCGGTCGGAATTCCACGCCGCCCGGTCGGGGCACCCACACCCCGGCCGGGCGGTGCGCCGCGGCACGTCCGGAAAGCGGGCCGGCCGCCGACTGGCCCGGCCGCCGACCGGGTCGGCCGACCCACGACCGGCACCTCACACCAGGCCGCCTCACCGCAGGCCGACAGGGGGAGAAACCCATGACGAGCTCCACACTGGAGCGGGACCACAAAGAGGGGAACGAGGCGGCGGACGTCCTCGCCCGGGCCCGCAACCTGGTCGATCCGGTCCTGCGGGCCGCCGTCGACTCACTGCCCGGCGCGATGCGCAAGGTCGCCGGCTACCACTTCGGCTGGTGGGAGGCGGACGGCTCGCCCGTCGAGGCCCCCTCCGGCAAGGCGATCCGGCCCGCCATGGTCCTCGCCGCCGCCCAGGCGCTCGGCGGCACGGCCGCCGAGGCCACCGCCGCGGCCGCCGCCGTCGAGCTGGTGCACAACTTCACGCTGCTCCACGACGACGTCATCGACCGGGACGAGACGCGCCGCCACCGGCCCACCGCCTGGCGGGTGTTCGGCACCACCGAGGCCATCCTGGCCGGGGACGCCATGCACTCGCTGGCACTGCGCCTGCTCGCCGAGGACGCCCACCCGGCCGCCCGCAGTTCGGTCCGCCGGCTCACCGACTGCGTGGTCGAGCTGTGCGAGGGCCAGCAGATCGACTGCGCCTTCGAGCAGCGCAGCGACGTCTCGCTCGCCGAGTGCCTGGCGATGGCGGAGGCCAAGACCGGCGCCCTGCTCGGCGCCGCCTGCGCGATGGGCGCCCTGTACGGCGGCGGGTCGGAGGAGGCCGTGCAGGCGATGGACGGCTTCGGCCGGGAGATCGGCCTGGCGTTCCAGCTGATCGACGACCTGATCGGCATCTGGGGCGATCCGGCGGTGACCGGCAAACCGGTGGGCGCGGACCTGGTCGCCCGGAAGAAGTCGCTGCCGGTGGTCGCGGCGCTGGGCTCCGGCACCCCCGAGGGGGCCCGGCTCGCCGGGCTGTACGCCCTCGAACGCCAGCTCAGCCCTGAGGAGTTGGCACAGTGCGCGGCGTCCGTCGAAGGCGCCGGCGGCCGCGGCTGGGCGCAGGGCGAGTCCTGCGAGCGGATGGCGGCGGCGATGGCGCAGCTGGCCACGGCCGTTCCGGAGCCGTCGGCGGCCGACGAACTGCTGGTGCTAGCCGAACTGGTCACCCGCCGCAGCCACTGACCGGTCTCGTCTGACCGGTCTCGTCCGACGGGGCTGGTCCGACCGGACTCGGCTGACCGGACTCGTCGGGAGCGGGAAGTCGGCCGGCCCGACTTCCCGCTCCGGGCCCGGAGCCGCAGCGCCGGTGGCCGGTGGCTGTCGGGCGCCCGGGAAGCGTCGGGCCACCCGACATGCTGACCCGCCCCGCCCCGCATAGCATCCCCTATGTACTCGTATGTCCAGAATTCCGGTGCGCGCCTGCGCCGCCGGCCTTCCGTGTACTGGGGAGAGCGACGAGCATGGCCAACCCGGCACTCGTGGACCCGGCCACGATCCGCGCGACCGCCGCCGAGGCCTGGATCCGTGGCTACCCGATCCTGCGGAACTATCGCACCCTGTACGCACAGGCACTGGACGACGCGGACCCGGGGTACGTCGGCGGCTTCGGCGTCTTCCGCCACCGCTCGCAGCCGTTCACCCCGGCCGACACCGACGTCGCCTCCCCCGACAACGACACACTGCACTCCTGGGCCTGGCTCGACCTGCGCGCCGAGCCGTGGGTGGTGTCCGTCCCGGCCGCGGACCGCTACTACGTCCTCCCGCTGCACGAACTCGACACCGTGTACGCCGGGTTCGTCGGTGCCCGGAGCACCGGCCAGGAGGCCGGCGACTACCTGGTGGCCGGCCCCGACTGGCAGGGCGAGCCCCCGCCCGGCGTCCGGGGAGTGCTCCGCACCGCCACCCGCCTGGTCGGCATCCTCGGCCGAACCCACCTCACCGGCGACACCCCCGCGGACGTCGCCGACCTGAAGGCCGTCCAGCAGCAGTACCGGCTGCGCCCGCTGCACGAGTACGCCGGCACCCCGGCGCCCGCCCCCGCGTCGGAGCCGGTCTGGCCGGTCTGGCGCGAGGAGGTGCTGGACACCGTCGAGTTCCTCAGCTTCCTCGACTTCCTGCTCGGCTTCTTCCCGCTCCGCGGGCCCGTCGAGCTGCCGCCCGCCGAGGTCGACCTGCGCGGCCGCCTCACCGACCTCGGCGTCGACGGGCGCGGCGAGTTCGAGCCCGCCACGCTGCCGATCGAGGTCCGGGCCGAGATCGAGCGCGGCATCGCGGACGGCCGCGCACGGCTGGAGCGCGCCGCCGCCGAATCCGAACCCACCAGCCCGGCCGCGCTCTTCGGCACCCGTGAGCGGATCGGCGGGGACTTCCTCCGACAGGCCCTCGGCGCCAGGCTCGGCCGCTACGGGCTGCCCACCGAGGAGACCTGGTGCGGCGGTTGGGCGGCGGACAGCGCGGGCAACCGGCCGCCGAACGCCAGCGACCGCGATTACGTCGTCCGCTTCGGCCTGGACGACCTGCCGCCGGCCCGGTACTTCTGGTCCGCCACCATGTACGCGCTCCCGGACCGCCTGCTGGTCGACAACACCCTGGACCGCTACGCGATCGGCGACCGCACCCCCGGCCTGGTCCGCGACCCGGACGGCGGACTCACCCTCCACCTCCGGCACAAGCGGCCCGCCGACGCCCAGCAATCCGCCAACTGGCTGCCCGCCCCGGACGGCCCGTTCACGGTCGTCGTCCGGCTCCACGGCCCGGACCGGTCCGTCCTCGACGGCCGTTGGCGCCTCCCGCCGCTCGACCCGAGCTGACCCGCAGCGCAGAAAAGCGCAGAAATCCGCACCGCAGAAATCCGCACCGCAGCGACCGCGCCGACCGGACGAAGGACACCCCGATGAACCACCCCGAGCTGGAGGCCCTGGCCGCCGACGCCTACGTCTACGGCTACCCGCTCGTCGCCGACCTCACCATGGTCGAGCGCTTCTCCAGGGGCGGCCTGGGCACCCTGCCGGCGGCGTCGTTCAACCACTTCAGCCACGCCACCCGGCTGGCCGGGCCCAAGGACCACTTCGTCTCGGTCAACAACGACACCCTCTACTCGATCGCCCAGCTCGACCTCTCCGAAGGCCCGCAGGTGCTGCGCGTCCCGGACACCGCGGGCGCCTACTACGTGCTGCAGGTCGTCGGCGCGTGGACGGACAACGTCGCCTACGTCGGCAGCCGAGCCACCGGCACCGGCGAGCAGACCTGGCTGATCGTCCCTCCCGGCTGGCACGGCACCCCGTCCGACCCGGCCCGGGTGATCGAGGCGCCGACCAGGGTGGCGACCGTCGTCGGCCGCTTCGCCTGCACCGGGCCGGACGACCTCCCCCGGGTCAAGGCCCTCCAGAAGGCCCTCACCCTGGAGCCGCTGGAGCCCGGCGGGCTGGTCGCCGGACTGCCCGAGCCCGATCCGGAGGTGCCCGAGCGGCTGGCCTTCTTCGAGCGGCTTCGGGTCTGGATGCAGGCCTTCCCGCCGGCCGGTCCTGACGTCGAGTACCAGCAGCGCTTCGCCCCGCTCGGCCTGCTCGACGAGGGCACCTCGCCGTACCGCGCGGCCGCCGCGGACTGGACCCTCGCGCTGGCCAAGGGCCTGGCCGCCGGCCGCGAACGGGTCGAGGACGCCACCCGCCCGCCCGAGGACCACCCGCCCGGCGAGTGGCGCTCGGCGCTCCACCTGTTCGACTACAACATCGACCACCTGGGCCCCGGCACCCTCGACGACCCCGAGTGGCGCATCCCCGACCGCCGCGCCGGCTACCTCAGCCGGGCCGCCGCCGCCCGGGCCGGCCTCTGGGGCAACCACGCCTACGAGGCCTCGTTCGCGATGACCTACGATGACTCCGGCGGCCGCCCGCTCAGCGGCGCGCACCGCTACACACTGCGGTTCGACCAGCCACCGCCCGCCGAGGCGTTCTGGTCCGTCACGATGTACGCGCTGCCGGACTACTACCTGGTGGACAACCCGATCGAGCGCTACGCGATCGGCGACCGCACCCCGGGCCTGGTGTACGGCGCGGACGGCTCGCTCACCCTGACGCTCCAGCACGAGCAGCCCGAGGACGAGGTGGAGGCGGCTAACTGGCTGCCCGCCCCGGTCGGCGAGTTCCGGCCGATCATCCGGCTCTACCAGCCGAAGCCGGCCGTGCTGGACGGCAGTTACCGGGTGCCGCCGATCGACCGGAGCTGACCGCCGTCGCCGCCGGGCGCGGACGTCGAGGGGGACACCGGCCGCTCAGTGCGGGGCCGGGGTCGCGGTGCCCGTCGCGGTGCCCGTCGGGGTGCCCGAGGGCGGTGGCGAGGACGGGTGCGCGGACGCCGACGCCGACGCCGACGCCGACGCCGACGCCGAGGACGACGCCGACGCCGACGACGAGGGAGCGCCGGCCGACGGCGACCCCGACGGGGACGGAGCCGCCGTGGCCGTCACCGACGGCTGCGGGGAACTGCTCGGCGGCGGGTCCGCCGTGGCCGACGCCGACGCCCCCGGTGCGGCGGGGGAGGAGGCCGAGCCGCCCCGGTTGTGCGGTCCGCCCTCCAGGGTGACGACCGCCTGCGAGGGCGGCAGCGCGATCCGGGCGGTCCAGTGCGCCGTGGGCGCGAGGTCCTCGTCCACGGTGACGGTCACGGTGATCCGCTGGCCCGGTGCGAGGGTGCCGGAGTCGCGGCTGAGCCGTAGCCAGGCGGCGTCCGTCACGGCGTGCCAGTGGATCTCGGTGGTGCCGGAGTCGGTGAGGGTGAGGATGGTCCGGCTGCCGTACTCGGCGGCCTCGACGGTGAGGAGTCCGACCGGGGCCGGTTCGGCTCCGCCCGGGCCGCCCCCGGTCGGCGCCTGTCCGACGGCGGGGGCGGGGGCGGCGACCAGGGCCGGACTGCCGATCGGGGTCGCCCCGCGGGCCGGTACCGGGACCGCCGGGCCCTGGAGGGTCAGCCGTGGAAAGGCAAGGGGCAACGTTTCTGCACCGATCACCCCGGCACCCACCGCCCCCGCACCCGCCAGCTCCATCCCCGGCACCCCCGGCAGCCCCGTGCCCGCCGGTGCGCCCGCCGTCGGCCACGGCTTCGACGGCTGCTGCCCGCCCGTCCGCCCGGCCTCCTCGACCCGCACCGTGGACACCGCGGACGCCGTCCCCGACCCGCCGCTCCGGTGCCCCGCCCACAGGGCGACCACCGGCGCCGCCAGGACGGCCGCGAGCACCCCGGTGGTCACCACCCGCCGACGCACCGCCAGTGCCCGGCCCGCGTCCGGCGCCCGGTGCCGGGGGAAGCCGCCCTGGTCGAACCGCAGCCCCGACTCGGCCGCCGGCACCGCCCCCGCCCGCCGCACCGCACCGACCGCCGACGGCAGGTGGCCGATCACCGACGGCAGGTGGGCCGCTCCGGCGCCCGGGGGCGCCGGAGCGGGGGCGGGAGCCGCCAGCAGCGGCAGCCCGGACATCCCCGCCGCGCCCTCCGTCGCCGCACCGGCCACCCGCCCCGCCGTCCCCCGGCAGGTCGGGCAGTCCACCACGTGCTGCACCAGCTCCCGGCGCAGCGCCGGGCCGAGCACCCAGTCCCGCCAGGACTCCGCCCCGGCCCCGCCGAGCCGGTCCAGTTCCGGGCAGCTGCCCACCCCGAGCACCAGCAACGCCGCCCTGGTCCTGGCCACCTCCGCCTCGGCGGCGGCGAGCAGCGCGCGGGTCCGCTCGAACGGCAGGCCCAGCACCGCCGCCACCTCGTGCGGGGTCAGCCGGTGCCGGACGGACAGCTCCAGCGCCTCGCGCTGCTCCGGGTCGGTGCCGGCCGCCTCCGGCCAGGCGAGCGAGGCCAGCTCGCGCCGCCGCCGGGCCGCCTCGGCCTCGGTCGGCTCCGCCGTGGCGTCCCGTCCGGCGCCGCCCGCGAGCCGCCGCAGGCAGCAGTACCGGGCCAGCGAGAACAGCCAGGCCCGGACCAGCCCGGGCTCGGTCAGCCGGGCGCCGTGCCGCCGTGCCAGTTCGCGGGCCTCGCGCAGGGCGCCGGTGGCCGCGTCGTGCTCGCACAGCACCGAGAGGCAGTAGGTGAACAGGCCGTCCACCTGCCGGTCGTACGCCGCCAGCACGGCGGCCGGCGGCCCTTCAGTACGCGTTGTCACCCGTCCGACGGTAGAGACGGCGGGCGGCGCACCCCGGCCGTTCGCCGTGTATGTACTTCTTTCGGGTAACAACATCGCCCATCTGTGTGGGTTTGGGCCCGGCTCCGGTGGAGCAAGGCGTTGTCGGACCCAGGCGCTACGGTGGGCCGCATGGCTGCCCGTACCAAGACCACCGCCAAGCCGCGCCCGGCGTACCGCTGCACCGAGTGCGGCAACCAGCTGCCCAAGTGGGTCGGCCGCTGCCCGGAGTGCAACGCCTGGGGCACGGTCGAGGAGTACGGCGCGGTGCCGATCCGGACGACCGCCGCGGGCCCGGTCAGCTCGCCGGCCCGTCCGATCGGCCAGGTGGACGGCCAGGTCGCGACGGCCCGCTCGACGGGCGTGCCGGAACTGGACAGGGTGCTCGGGGGCGGGCTGGTCCCCGGCGCGGTCGTCCTGCTGGCCGGCGAGCCCGGCGTCGGCAAGTCCACCCTGCTGCTGGACGTGGGGGGCAAGGCCGCCACCGACCGGCACCGCACGCTCTACGTCACCGGCGAGGAGTCGGCCGGTCAGGTCCGGCTGCGCGCCGACCGGATCAACGCGCTCTCCGAGCACCTCTACCTCGCCGCCGAGTCCGACCTCGGTGCGGTGCTCGGGCACATCGACGCGGTCAACCCCGGTCTGCTGATCCTGGACTCGGTGCAGACCATCGCCTCCGCCGAGCTGGACGGCGCCCCCGGCGGTCCGGCCCAGGTCCGCGAGGTGGCGGGCGCGCTGATCCGGGTGTCCAAGGAGCGCGGCATGGCGACGCTGCTGGTCGGCCACGTCACCAAGGACGGCCAGATCGCCGGCCCGCGCCTGCTGGAGCACCTGGTGGACGTGGTGCTCAGCTTCGAGGGGGACCGGCACGCCCGGCTGCGGCTCATCCGCGGGATCAAGAACCGCTACGGCGCCACCGACGAGGTGGGCTGCTTCGAGCTGCACGACGAGGGCATCGTCGGCCTGGCCGATCCGTCCGGCCTCTTCCTGACCAGGCGTGACAAGCCCGTCCCGGGCACCTGCCTCACCGTCACCCTGGAGGGCAAGCGCCCGCTGGTGGCGGAGGTGCAGGCGCTGATGGTGGATTCGCAGATCCCGTCCCCGCGGCGCACCACCTCGGGCCTGGAGTCGCCCCGGATCGCGATGATCCTGGCCGTGGTGGAGCGGCACGGCGGGGTGAAGCTCGGCAAGCAGGACATCTACACCGCGACGGTGGGCGGGGTGAAGCTGAGCGAGCCGTCCGCCGACCTCGCGATCGCGCTCGCGGTGGCCAGCTCCTCCTCGGACACCCCGCTGCCCAGCAACCTGGTGGCGATCGGTGAGGTCGGCCTGGCGGGCGAGGTACGGCGGGTGACGGGGGTGCAGCGGCGGCTGGCCGAGGCGCACCGGCTGGGCTTCACGCACGCCCTCGTCCCGCCGGATCCGGGCAAGGTGCCGCCGGGCATGAAGGTGGTCGAGGTGGCCGACATCGGCGAGGCGCTGCGGGCCATCCCGGGCCGCCGCCGGGCCGCCGCCAAGCCGCGTGCTGAGGCACCGTCGGCGCCGCCGGCCCCGCGCGCGGCCCGGGTCGTCGCGCACCCGGAGGAGCTGATGGAGGGCTGGGAGCCGCTCGACTCCGACGAACTGCGCTGACCCAAGCCCTGTCGATGCCGCACGCAGTTAGACTTTCCCCAGTCTCATTGGCCAGAAGGCAGTACCGAGCGGTACTGAGCGACAGAGCAACAGACCGCGGACCGGCGCACGGCGCGAGGCGCGCGGCACGGGGTCGACCGGAGGAGTCACGTGGCAGCCAGCGACCGGGGGGCGGACAAGGCCTCCCGTGAGGAGGCCCTGCTGCGGGCCTCCCTCAGTGCCATCGCACCCGGCACGGGGCTGCGCGACGGCCTGGAGCGGGTGCTCCGGGCCAACACCGGCGGCCTGATCGTGCTCGGTTTCGACAAGACGGTCGAGTCGATCTGCACCGGCGGCTTCGTCCTGGACGTCGAGTTCACCGCGACCCGGCTGCGCGAGCTGTGCAAGCTGGACGGCGCGGTGGTGCTGGACAAGGACATCACCAAGATCGTCCGGGCCGGCGTGCACCTGATGCCGGACTCCACCATCCCCACCGACGAGACCGGCACCCGCCACCGCACCGCGGAGCGGGTCAACCGGCAGACCGGCTTCCCGGTGGTGGCGGTCTCGCACTCGATGCGGCTGATCGCGATGTACGTCAACGGCACCCGCCGGGTGCTGGAGGACTCCACCACCGTCCTGTCCCGCGCCAACCAGGCGCTGGCCACCCTGGAGCGCTACAAGCTGCGGCTGGACGAGGTGGCCGGCACGCTGTCCGCGCTGGAGATCGAGGACCTGGTGACGGTCCGGGACGTCACCGCCGTCGCCCAGCGGCTGGAGATGGTCCGGCTGATCGCCACCGAGATCGCCGGCTACGTGCTGGAGCTCGGCATCGACGGCCGGCTGCTCTCGCTCCAGCTGGACGAGCTGATCGCGGGCGTGGAGCCGGAGCGCGAACTGGTCGCCCGGGACTACTTCCCGGAGCGGGCCGCCAAGAAGGGCCGGACGGTCAACGAGGTGCTGGCCGACCTGGAGGCGCTCACCCACGCCGAGCTGCTGGACCTTCAGACGGTCGCCAAGGCGCTCGGCTACTCGGGCTCCCCGGAGTCGCTGGACTCGGCGGTCTCGCCGCGCGGCTACCGGCTGCTGGCGAAGATCCCGCGCCTGCCCAACACAGTGATAGAGCGCCTGGTCGAGCACTTCGGCGGCCTGCAGAAGCTGCTCGCCGCCAGCATCGACGACCTGCAGACGGTCGAGGGCGTCGGCGAGACCCGGGCCCGCTCGGTCCGCGAGGGCCTGTCCCGGCTCGCCGAATCGTCCATCCTGGAGCGCTACGTCTGACCCGGCGCCACGTCCGGCCTGACGCACCGCCGCGCACGGCCCCCGGGGAACGCCCCGGGGGCCGTCGCGCACCCCGCCGAGTCCACCCCCGCCGAGCCATCCCGACCGGCGCGCCTCGACCAGCGCACCCGGACCAGCGCACCCTGGCCGGCCCGTGAGACGCCGAAGCCCCCGGCCGCGTCGGCCGGGGGCTTCGAGTCGAGTCGAGTCGAGTCGAGTCGAGTCGAGTCGAGTCGAGTCGAGGGGGCTCAGCTGTCCAGGCGGATCGAGGAGCGCGCCGAGACCTGGCCGCCGGAGAGCCCGGTGAGGTCGGCGACCACCAGGTAGGTGCCCGCCGCGGGGGGCGCCGGGTCGGCGGTGGCGCACTGCGGCTTGCTGCGGCTGCGGTCCCAGGTGAAGGTCTCGGTCAGGCCGTTGTTGGCCGGGATCTGCACCCAGCTGCTGCCGCGGTCGGACGGGCAGTCGCCGGAGGACCAGACCCGGTCGCCGTTGCTGGCGGTCACGGTGATCGCGGAGGCCGTCCGGCCCAGGTCCACCCGGCAGTTGGCGCCGGAGGCGTTCTTCACGGTGAGCGAGAGCCGCGGCTTGTCCTTGGGCTGGTACGAGTTCTGCGCGCTGGCCAGCTCCAGGGTGACCTGCGAGGAGACGCAGACCGGAAGCGCCATCACCTCGGGCGTGTTCACCACCGGGGCGCCGCCGCCCGAGCCGCCGGAACCGCCGGCCGCGGCGCCGCCCGCCGCCGCACCGCCACCCGTGCCCCCGCCGGTGGCAGGAGCCGGGTTGGCGCCGCCGCCGGTGCCGCCGGTGCTGAGGCTGACCTCGCCGCCGCCGGAGCCGGCCACCGGGCCGCCGCTCGCGTTGCCGCCGCTGCCGCCGCCGGGGCGCGCCGCGGGGCCGCTCGGGGACGCGCCGGGTGTGATGGACTGGGCGGGGGTCTGGCTCTGGGACGGAACGGCCTGCGCGGCCTTGCTCGATGAGCCGCCGTCACCGCCCCCGTCCTGATCGATCATCAGCCAGGCGATCAGGGCGGCGACCGCCGCGACGGCGACGAGCACGACGACGCGCCGACGCCAGTAGATCGAGGCCGGCAGCGGTCCCACGGGTTGACGCAGAGAGGGCACGCCCAAACTCTACGAGACTGTGTGTGCCGCTTGACGCACCAACACCGCACAGTCGCCCCTTCCTTCACATGATCCGCCATTTGCGCCGTTCGAGGGAGCTTCGAAGCGGTGGTTCTCCGGGAGATCCGCAGGGATATCCGGAGTTCTTTTCTCCGCTTCGGTCGCGCCCGTCGACATGGGAGGATCGAAGGGCCATGGCTGCCATCACTGTCACCCCCGCCCCCGTCCCCCCGGCAGGCGCCGCGCCGGACGCCGTCCGGCTTTCGATGCCCCTGCCGCTGCTGCACGCGACCGTCCTCGACTGGTACGAGGCCGACAAGCGCGACCTCCCCTGGCGGACGCCCGAGGCGACGCCCTGGGCGATCATGGTGAGCGAGTTCATGCTCCAGCAGACTCCGGTGAAGCGGGTGCTGCCCGCCTGGGAGGCGTGGCTGACCCGCTGGCCAACCCCGGCCGACCTCGCGGCCGAGGCGCCCGGCGAGGCGGTCCGGATGTGGGGCCGGCTCGGCTACCCGCGCCGCGCGCTGCGGCTGCACGCGGCCGCGGTGGCGATCACCGAGGAGCACGGCGGCGAGGTGCCGGACGACCACGCCACCCTGCTCTCGCTGCCCGGGGTGGGGGAGTACACGGCCGCCGCGGTCGCCTCCTTCGCCTTCCGCCAGCGGCACGTGGTGCTGGACACCAACGTCCGCCGGGTGTTCGCCCGCGCGGTGTCCGGCGTCGAGTACCCGGCCCAGGCCACCACGGCCGCCGAGCGCCGGACGGCGACGGCGCTGCTGCCCGACGACGCCGAGACCGCGGCCACCTGGGCGGTCGGCGTGATGGAGCTGGGCGCGCTGGTCTGCACCGCGCGCGGCCCGGAGTGCGGGGGCTGCCCGCTGTTCGCCCACTGCGCCTGGCAGCGGGCCGGCCGCCCGCCGTACGAGGGCCCGGCCCGGCGCGGCCAGACCTACGAGGGGACGGACCGGCAGGTGCGCGGCAAGCTGCTCGCGGTGCTGCGGGAGTCGCACGGCTCGGTGCCGCAGGCCCGGCTGGACGCGGTCTGGCCGGACGCGGTGCAGCGGGCCCGGGCGCTGGACGGCCTGGTCGCGGACGGCCTGGTGGAGCCCGTCGAGCAGGGCGTCTACCGGCTTCCCCAGTAGTCGGCCACGAACGCGGGACGGCGCCCCCGGAGGAGTCCTCCGGGGGCGCCGTCGTGTCGGCGGGAGGGCGGTCAGACGGCCGCCGCCTCCAGCGAGGCCTCGGCGGACTTGTCCGCCTTGCCCGTGCCGGTGCCGCGCAGCGGCACCTCGCGCATGAACACCGCGGCGGCGATCGCGACCACGGCCACCCCGGCACCCCACAGGAAGACGGTGTGCATGCCGTTGGATACCGCGTGGTGGTAGGCGTCCTGGATGTTCTCGGGGAGCTTGCGCAGGTCCGCCGGGCTCATCTGGCCCGGGTCCTTCACGCCGCCGCCGGCCGCCGCGTGGTCGCCCAGCCGCTCCTTCATGGTGTCGGTGACCCGGTTGTTGAACAGGGCGCCGAACAGCGCGACACCGAAGGAACCGCCGATGGTGCGGAACAGGGTGGCGGTGGAGCTGGCCACGCCCATGTCCTTGAGCTCGACGCTGTTCTGCGCGACCAGCATGGTGATCTGCATCAGGAAGCCCATGCCGGCGCCGAGCACGACCATCCAGCAGGCGGAGGTGAAGCTGCTGGTCGTGGTGCCCATGGTGGAGAGCAGCACCATGCCGACGGTCATCACGATGGTGCCGATGATCGGGAATATCCGGTACTTGCCGGTCTTGGTGACGGCCTGGCCGACCACCAGCGAGACGACCAGCATGCCGAACATCATCGGCATCAGCAGCAGGCCGGAGTTGGTGGCCGAGGCGCCCTGGACGATCTGCTGGTAGAGCGGCAGGAAGACGGTCGAGCCGAACATCACGAAGCCGACGATGAAGCCGATGATCGAGACCAGGGTGAAGTTCAGGTTCTTGAACAGGCTCAGCGGCAGCATCGGCTCCTGCACCCGCTGCTCGACGTAGCAGAAGGCGATCAGCGTCGCGGCGGCGAGCGCGGCGAGGCCCAGGATCTGCTTGGAGCCCCAGTCGTACTGCTGGCCGCCCCAGGTGGTGATCAGGACGAGCGAGGTGATGCCCGTCGTGAGCAGGATGGCGCCCCAGTAGTCGATCCGGGCGTTGTTGCGGACCTTCGGCAGCTTCAGGGTGACGACGACCACGGCGAGTGCGATCACGCCGAGCGGCAGGTTGATGTAGAAGGTCCAGTGCCAGCTCAGGTGGTCGGTGATGAAGCCGCCGACCAGCGGGCCGCCGATGGTGGCGAGGGCCATGACCGCGGCGAACATGCCCTGGTACTTGCCGCGGTCACGCGGCGCGACCAGCGCACCCATGATCGACATGACGCCGACCATCAGACCGCCGGCGCCCAGGCCCTGGAGGGCGCGGAAGCCGATCAGCTCGTTCATGTTCTGCGACAGGCCGGACAGCGCCGAGCCCACCAGGAAGATCACGATCGAGGTGAGGAAGGTGCCCTTGCGGCCGTAGAGGTCGCCGAGCTTGCCCCAGATCGGGGTGGAGGCGGCGGTGGCCAGGGTGTACGAGGTGACGACCCAGGACAGGTGCTCGGCGCCGCCGAGGTCGCCGACGATGGTCGGCATCGCGGTGCCGACGATCAGGTTGTCGAGCATGGCCAGCAGCATGGTGACGACCAGGCCGACCATGACGAGGCGGATCTCGCGGGGCGACCGCGGCTGCTCCTCCTCGGCTGACTTCTCCTCCGGTACCGGGCCGGTGGTCTTGGACTGTGACATGAGGTGGTGTCTCCCGGAGGGGTTTTTCGGACGGGCGGAGGCCGCGCAGTGATTCACTTACTTGACGCCCGGCTAGTTTGTGGACCGTCGGCACGGTAAGTTGTTTACTAGCCGGTCGTCAAGCCAGTTTCCCGCCCGGCTGCCTGGGCAGGGAGAATGGGCCCGGGGCGGACGCCACCGGGGTCCGCAGCAGTCACCGACGCACTCATGAGGCAGGCCATGGGCACTCCGCACAGCCCCCGCAGCGACACGCGGTCCCGCATCATCGAGGTGTCCCTGGAGCTCTTCTCCGAGCAGGGCTACGAGCAGACCTCGCTGCGCGAGATCGCCGACCGCCTCGGTGTCACCAAGGCCGCGCTCTACTACCACTTCAAGACCAAGGACGACATCGTCCTGGGCATCGTGGAGCGGATGGCCGCGCCGATCGACGAGACCATCGCGTGGGGCCGGCAGCAGTCCTGGAGCCCGGAGATGCGCGACGAGCTGATCCGCCGCTTCGCCGACGGGATGGCCGAGCGGGCGCCGCTGCTGCGCTTCTTCCACGAGAACCAGCCCGCGCTGCGCGAGTCCGCGGCCGGGCTGGCGTTCAAGGACCGCATGATCACGATGATCCAGCTGGTGCACGGGCCGGACGCCGACTTTCGGGAGCGGCTGCGCGCCACGATGTCGCTGTTCACCGTCCACTCGGCGATGTTCCTGCTCAAGCAGGACGCCGCGGACTGCGACCACGGCGACAACGTGTGGGGCGAGTCCTCGCCGCCGGCGGCCACCCTGGAGGAGGCGATCGGGGCGGCCCGGGAGGTCGCGCTGGAGATCGGCGGCCGGATCGGCCACCCGGCCCCCGCCCACTCCTGAGCGGACGGGCGGGCGGACCGGTGGCTGGGGCCGGGCTCAGAACGCGGTGACGCCGTGCCCCGCGAGGTACGCGATCGGGTTCACCACCGCGCCGTAGCGGTTGCTGGTGCGGATCTCGAAGTGCAGGTGGGGTCCGGTCGAGTTGCCGGTGCTCCCGGACCGCCCGATCTGCTCGCCCGCCGACACCTGCTCCCCCGGCGAGACCCCGAGCGAGGACAGGTGCGCGTACTGCGCGTAGTGCCCGTCCTCCAGCCGCAGCACGACCTCCTTGCCGTACGAGCCGTCCCAGCCGGCCGACACCACGGTCGCGTTCCCGACCGCCAGCAGCGGCGTGCCCGGGTCGACCGCGAAGTCCACCCCGGTGTGGTACCCGGCGGCGTACTCGGAGTTGGCCACCCCGTACGGGTTGCTGGTCGGCGCGTCCGGCACCGGGGCCGACCACTCCGGAGCCGGAGCGGGCTCCGGTGCGGGCGCGGCCTCGGGCTCCGTCGCGGGGGCCTCGGCCGGCGCGTCGGCGACGGGCGGCTCCACCGGCAGCAGGTTGGCGGCCACCGCCACGAACTCCTGCGCCGAGTCGCCGTCGTTCGGCAGCCGGTACGGGCTCGGCCCGGCCACCTGGACCAGCCCCGGGCTGGGCACGGCGGCCTGCGGCGCGGTGAAGGCCGAGCTGCCGGGCGTGGTGGGCCGGACGGTCTGCGCCGAGGCGCTGCCGGGCGCGGCCACCAGCAGTGCGCCGGCGAGCAGCACCGCGGCCGCCCCGGCGGCGACCACCGCGCGCTCCCGTTCGGCCTGCGGGTGCCCGCCGGGCAGCGGGTGCCGGGGCGCGGCGAGCGCGCGCAGCGGCGCGGCATGGGTGCGGGCGGCATGGCCGAGCCGGGGCTGCCAGGCCGCCGCCTGGGCCGCCGTTCGGGCGGCGAGCCGGCGCAGGACCGGCCCCACGGGCGGGACAGAGGACATCGGTAGCCGTACCTCACGGTGGACGAGGGCAGCACGAAGTGCCCGTTCGGGCGCGTGCTGAGCGGGGGACCACTCAGGTGTAACGGTCACCGAGCGGAGTCCCAAACGGCGTGACGTACTACGGCGTGTAGTCAGCGTCGCGCCGGAGATTCAAGCTGACGGAGTAATGATCATGAGATCCGATCGTCTACCACCGGCCTGTGGCGGGCCGCCCGCGCCCGCGGCCGGGCTACTACCGCCGGTCGTACCGCGCCCGACGGGAGCCCGGCCGGTGTGACCAGCGCCATGCCCGTCCGGGGTTTGGGTCGGCCGCGCACCCCTTTCCGCCGTCCGCCCCGCTGACCTGGCGGGCCCGCTGGGGGACCATCGACGCATGTATGGCAACAGGAGCGAAGACCTCGACGGCAATGACCGCCCGAGCCTGCCGGACCGCCGCTTCGCCGCCCTGCGCGGCTGCGAGCGGATCCTGTCCGGCGACCGGCCGCAGAGCATGCGCGAACGCCTCGCCGCCCTCGCGGGGGAGGGCGGCGGCCATGACCTGGACCACCGCCCGGACCAGTACGGCGACGGCGTGGTCCGCACCCTCGAACGCACGGTCGCCGACCTGCTCGGCACCGAGGACGCGGCCTTCTTCCCCACCGGCACCATGGCCCAGCAGGTCGCCCTGCGGATCCACGCCGAGGCGGCCGGGCTGCGCACCGTCGCGACCCACCCGCTGGCCCACACCGACCAGCACGAGCGGCACGCGCTCGGCGTGCTGACCGGCCTGCGCAGCGTCTGGCCGACCATGGCCCCGCGCCAGCCCACCGTCGAGGAACTGCGCTCCTTCGACGAGCCGTACGCCGCGCTCAGCCTGGAGCTGCCGCTGCGCGAGGCCGGCTTCGTGCTGCCCGACTGGGCGGCGCTGGCGGCGCTGGCCGGGGTCGTCCGGGAGGAGTGCGGCGCGGCCCTGCACCTGGACGGTGCCCGGATCTGGGAGTCGGTGTTCCACCTCGGGCACCCGCTGCCGGAGATCGTCGCGCTGGCCGACTCGGTCTACGTGTCCTTCTACAAGACGCTCGGCGGCATCAGCGGCGCCGCGCTGGCCGGTTCGCGGGGCTTCGTCCGCACCGCCAGGGCCTGGCGGCACCGGTACGGCGGCCAGCTCTACCAGCAGTGGCCGGCGGCTCTCGCCGCGCTGGCCGGGCTGGACGCCCGACTCCCGCTGCTGGAGCGGTACGTGACGCACGCCAAGGTGGTCGCCGAGGCGCTGGACGCGGCCTTCGCGGCGGTCCCGGGCGCCCGGGTGCACCCGGCCCCGCCGCACACCCACCAGTTCCAGTTCTGGCTGCCGTACGCCGCCGGGGAGTTGGACGAGGCCGGGCTGGGGCTGGCCGAGGAGACCGGGGTCGCCCTGTTCGGCGGCTGGCGCGAGCGGGACCTGCCGGGCCTGGCGATGACCGAGGTCACGGTGTCGGCGTCCGCGCTCGACTGGACGGCGGCGGACGTCGCCGAGGCGGCCGCCGCCTTCCTGGACCGGCTGCCGGCCCGGGGCGCCGGGGCCGGTGGGAGCCGCAGCGGGGCCTGACCGGAAAGCGTCCGGCCCGCCCCCGCGCGATGCGGGGACGGGCCGGACGTGGTGGGTCAGAACCGCCTGGTCACAGGCTGATCGCTACTGCTCGACCGATCAGTTGTCGACCGGGCGGACCCGAATCCAGGTCTCCAGGTAGTTCGAGGACTCGTTCTCGACCTCGATGCTGGTACCGGTCTTCGGGACGTCCACGCCGCTGTACGGGTTGTCCTTGGACCACCACGACTTCAGGTCCGAGAACTCGTCGACGCCCTTGGCCTTCGGGACGACCGTCTCGACGCCGTTCTTGTGCAGGGTCAGCTGGCTGGTCTTGCGCGAGCCGAAGGTCGAGTCGTAACCCTGCATGCGCGGACGCAGCAGGGCGCCGTCGCTCCACTTGAGCGGGGTCGGGTGCGAGTCGATCGGCAGGATCAGACCGTGGCCCGGGTGGGCGCTGACGTTGTTGTTGGGCTGCGACTCGTCCCAGAACCAGATCAGCAGACCGGGCTGGTACGGGTAGTACTCGACCCACTTCGGCCGGCTGTTACCCCAGCCGAAGTTGTACGGGCCGGTCTTCAGGGTCTGGTCGAAGGAGACGTACTGGCGGTTCTCCGCGATGTAGTACTGCCCGTAGTCCTTGGTGTAGCTGCCGGCGAAGCGGGTGAAGCCCTTGGCCACCCAGCCGTTGTCACCGTTCTCGACGTCGTCGCTGAAGACCGTCGAACCGTCGGCGGTCACCGAGATGTCGTCGACGGCGAAGCCGCGGTAGTGCAGGCCACCGTCGGTGGTGTTGTGGAAGCGGACCTTGACGGCCTTGCCGGCGTAGGCGTCCAGCGAGAAGGACACGTCGCCCCAGGCGGCGGTGAGACCGGTGAGGGCCGCGCGGCCGCCGGCGTCCTTCGTGATCGGCTTGCCGTTCCAGGTGCCGTCCAGGGCGGTCCAGTTGGTGCCGCCGTCGGTGGAGACCTCGGCGAAGGCGTAGTCGAAGTTCGCCTCCAGCTCGTACCAGGCCTTGGCGTTCAGGCTGGCCTTGGTCTTGCCGGTCAGGTCGATGTCACGGGTGAGCGTGACGTTCAGGTTGTCGTCGCTGCCGCTCCACCACTCGCTCTTGCCCGAAGCGGGCTTGTTGATGTCGGTGGGGATGGTCTTCTTCGGCAGCTCGACGACCAGGGCCTGCGGGAGGCTGCTGTTGTACTCGACCGGGCCGATGTGGTGGGTCGACTCGGTGCCGGCCTTGGCCTTGTCGAACTTCAGCCAGCCGAGCTTGAGCTTGCTCCAGGCGTCGAGGTCGTTCGGCATGTCACCGATGGCGCCCTTGCCCTCGCCGAGCCAGGAACCGGAGGACATCAGCGACCAGAAGCCGACCGAGTTGTCGATGCCGGTGCCGGCGGTGTCGTAGAGGTCCGGCAGACCGAGGTCGTGGCCGTACTCGTGGGCGAAGACGCCGAGGCCGCCGTTCTCCGGCTGCATCGTGTAGTCGCCGATCCAGAAGCCGGAGTCGCCGACCTGGACGCCGCCGAGCTTGTTGTCGGCCGGGCCCGCCTGGCCGTTCAGGTTGCCGTAGGCGTACGCGCGGTGGGCCCACAGGGCCTTGCTGCCCTGCTTGCCGCCGCCGGCCGACTTGTCCTCACCGGCGTGCACGATCTGGAAGTGGTCGATGTACCCGTCGGGCTGGTTGAAGTTCCCGTCGTTGTGGGAGCCGTAGCGGTCCCACTGGTCGTACGACGCCAGGGTGGCCTTGAGCTGCTCCTTGGTCTGCCCCTTGGCCAGCTGGTCCTTGTACCAGATGTCCACGGCGTCGCGGATCAGGTCCTGGGCGCTGTCGCAGACGTTGGAGCCGCAGTAGTCCGAGCCGTACCGGGCCTCGTTCCACGGCACCCGCACCCAGTCCGAGACCACGCCGTCGACCGAGTAGCGGCCCGAGGACTGCTTCTCGTAGAAGGTCTTCAGCGAGGGCTTGTCCTTGGAGAAGTACAGCTCCTGGAAGTGCTGCTGGTTGTAGTCGGCCTGCCAGGCGGTCGAGTTGTCGTTGGCGCGGTCCGGCTTCTCGATCTCGTTGTGCTTCGGGCCGGGCTCACCGCCGTACATGACCTTGCCGTCTTCGGTCTTGGTGGTGTTGTCCACCTGGTCGCCGAAGTCGACGAGGATGGTGAAGATCTTGTCCGTGCGCTCGCGACCGAGCTCCACGTACTTGTCCTTGCCCAGCTTGATGCTGCTGCTGCCGTTGTGCTGCTCGACCTGGGCGGTGCCCGCGATCAGCTGCTCGGTGGCGGCCTTCTGCTCGGCCTCGACCTTCTCGGTCAGCGGGCCCGGCAGGTTGTGCTCGATGTTGGCGGACTGGACGGCGTCGGCCGGGTCCCTGGGTGCGGGAGCCGAGCCCGCGGCGACGGCGGTGGCCGGGAACAGGCCCGCGCCGAGCGCGACTATGACCGCTGCGGCCGTGGCAGCCGCAGCGGATCTCCTGATGTTCTTCAAAGTTGTGACGTCCTCCCCGACCGGGGCCAGCTCTTGGCCAAAGCCCGGCAAACCAAAATGAAAGACAGGTGGACGTCATTTGATACAAGCGTGGACAGAAAAGATAGCCCTTGACCATGACATGGCCACGGCGCTATCCTGCGCAACTTCCGATCAGCTGACCATATGTCAACCGTATGTCCGTTAAAGCTTACTGAGAAATCGGACGCACCCGCACCAGCCCGCCGCGAGGCCATCCGCCCTCGCCCACGGGCGCCCCCGGTCCGGTCGGCCGGAACGCGCCGAGCCCCCGGCGCGGACGCCGGGGGCTCGGTAGCTGTGAAGTTGTCTGTTAAATGTTGCTACTTCGTCAGGTCCGGGCCGGACGAGGCGACCGCGGCCGGGGTGTCCGCGACGGCCGACTTCTCCTCACCGCGGAAGGTGAACTTGGCCTCCTTGCCCTCACCCTCGACACCGACGACCACGATGTGGCCGGCCCGCAGCTCGCCGAAGAGGATCTTCTCGGAGAGGTGGTCCTCGATCTCGCGCTGGATGGTGCGGCGCAGCGGCCGGGCGCCCAGGATCGGGTCGTAGCCGCGCTTGGCCAGCAGCTTCTTGGCCTCGACGCTGAGCTCCAGGCCCATGTCCTTGTCCTTGAGGCGGCCGTCCACCTTCTCGATCATCAGGTCGACGATCTGGATGATGTCTTCCTCGGACAGCTGGTGGAACACCACGATGTCGTCGACGCGGTTCAGGAACTCGGGGCGGAAGTGCTGCTTGAGCTCCTCGCCGACCTTCGCCTTCATCCGCTCGTACCCGGTCGTGGAGTCACCCGTGGCCGCGAAGCCCAGGTTGAAGCCCTTGGAGATGTCCCGGGTGCCGAGGTTGGTCGTCATGATGATGACGGTGTTCTTGAAGTCGACCACGCGGCCCTGGGAGTCGGTCAGGCGACCGTCCTCCAGGATCTGCAGCAGCGAGTTGAAGATGTCCGGGTGGGCCTTCTCGACCTCGTCGAAGAGGACGACGGAGAACGGCTTGCGGCGGACCTTCTCGGTCAGCTGGCCGCCCTCCTCGTAGCCCACGTACCCGGGGGGCGAACCGAAGAGCCGGGAGACGGTGTGCTTCTCGGAGAACTCGGACATGTCGAGCGCGATCAGCGCGTCCTCGTCGCCGAAGAGGAACTCGGCGAGCGTCTTGGACAGCTCGGTCTTACCGACGCCGGACGGGCCGGCGAAGATGAACGAGCCGCCGGGGCGCTTCGGGTCCTTGAGGCCCGCACGGGTGCGCCGGATGGCCTGGGAGAGCGCCTTGATGGCGTCCTTCTGGCCGATGACGCGCTTGTGCAGCTCGTCCTCCATGCGCAGCAGCCGCGAGGTCTCCTCCTCGGTCAGCTTGAAGACCGGGATGCCGGTGGCGGTGGCCAGGACCTCGGCGATGAGCTCCTCGTTGACCTCCGCGACGACGTCCATGTCGCCGGCCTTCCACTCCTTCTCGCGCTTGGCCTTGGCCTGAAGGAGCTGCTTCTCGTCGTCGCGCAGGGACGCGGCCTTCTCGAAGTCCTGCGCGTCGATCGCGCTCTCCTTCTCGCGGCGCACGTCGGCGATCTTCTCGTCGAACTCGCGCAGGTCCGGCGGCGCGGTCATCCGGCGGATGCGCATTCGGGAGCCGGCCTCGTCGATCAGGTCGATCGCCTTGTCCGGCAGGAAGCGGTCCGAGATGTAGCGGTCGGCCAGGGTGGCGGCGGCGACCAGCGCGGAGTCCGTGATGGAGACCCGGTGGTGGGCCTCGTAGCGGTCGCGCAGACCCTTGAGGATCTCGATGGTGTGCGGCAGCGACGGCTCGGCGACCTGGATCGGCTGGAAGCGGCGCTCCAGCGCGGCGTCCTTCTCCAGGTGCTTGCGGTACTCGTCCAGGGTGGTCGCACCGATGGTCTGCAGCTCGCCGCGGGCCAGCATCGGCTTGAGGATGCTGGCGGCGTCGATGGCGCCCTCGGCGGCGCCCGCGCCGACCAGGGTGTGCAGCTCGTCGATGAACAGGATGATGTCGCCGCGGGTGCGGATCTCCTTGAGCACCTTCTTCAGGCGCTCCTCGAAGTCACCGCGGTAGCGCGAGCCGGCCACCAGGGCGCCCAGGTCCAGCGTGTAGAGCTGCTTGTCCTTGAGCGTCTCCGGGACCTCGCCCTTGACGATCGCCTGCGCCAGGCCCTCGACCACGGCGGTCTTGCCCACGCCGGGCTCGCCGATCAGGACCGGGTTGTTCTTGGTGCGGCGGGACAGCACCTGCATGACCCGCTCGATCTCCTTCTCGCGCCCGATGACCGGGTCGAGCTTGGCCTCGCGGGCGGCCTGGGTGAGGTTGCGGCCGAACTGGTCCAGGACCAGCGAGGTCGACGGGGTGCCCTCGGCGGGCCCGCCGGCCGTGGCCGACTCCTTGCCGCCGCCGGTCTGGTAGCCGGAGAGCAGCTGGATGACCTGCTGGCGCACCCGGTTGAGGTCGGCGCCCAGCTTGACCAGGACCTGGGCGGCGACGCCCTCGCCCTCGCGGATCAGACCGAGCAGGATGTGCTCGGTGCCGATGTAGTTGTGGCCGAGCTGCAGCGCCTCCCGGAGCGACAGCTCCAGGACCTTCTTCGCCCGCGGGGTGAAGGGAATGTGGCCGGACGGGGCCTGCTGCCCCTGGCCGATGATCTCCTCGACCTGCTGGCGCACGGCCTCAAGGGAAATCCCGAGGCTCTCCAGGGCCTTGGCGGCGACGCCCTCGCCCTCGTGGATCAGACCCAGGAGGATGTGCTCGGTGCCGATGTAGTTGTGGTTGAGCATCCGGGCTTCTTCCTGAGCCAGGACGACAACCCGCCGCGCGCGGTCGGTGAACCTCTCGAACATCGTTTATCGCTCCTCAGAGCGGTCGGGCAGTTCGGGGTCGGTCCCCGCCCTGTCCTTCCGCATGCTAGTCCCGCTCAGCGGCGCGGCCCACGGATTCACTCCCCGGTACGGGAGCGAGATGCTGCGCGACCAGCCGACACCAATCCCAACCTGATGCTGGGAAACGGTGTTCCCACAGGTGGCCCGGATGCACCGGATACCGCTACGCCATCGGCGAACAAGAGCCGCCGGGGCGGAGCCGGGCCGTCTCCGGCCGGTCACGCATACTGCCCCTGGACGGGTCGAAGAACCCGTCCACCTGCATTCATACCCGGTATCGGGGCGCTTCTCGCGCAGTTTCCGCGGTGGCGGTGTTCGCCTGGCGAGAAGTCGCGTCGCGGCGACGGCGGTTCGGCACGGCCGGTGCGGCAGGTACGCCGCCCGGTGGTGCCGGCGTTACCGCTTCGCCCTTACAGCGTTGCACAGCTCGTGATTGTTCCGCCGCCCGAGCCCGCGCCCCGGACGCCCCCCGGTACCGGTGGCCCTGCGGCCCCCGGGGTGCGCGCCGCGGGGCGCGGAGGAGAGTCCTCCGCGCCCCGCGCGTGTGTCGTCGGCGCCGTGTGCGGCCGCCGGGGCCCCGCATCCGCTCCGGCGTTCCGGTGGCGCCGGGGTCAGGACGCGTTGGCCTTGTCGTAGGCCTCGCGGACGGTGCTCGGCACCCGGCCGCGGTCGTTGACCTCCATGCCCTGCTCCTTGGCCCACGCGCGGATCTTCGCGGTGTCCGGCGCGCTGCCGGAGGGGCGCGGCGCGGTGCCGCGACCCGGGCGCCGCGGGCCGGCGAGCCGGCCGCTCTGCTTGCGGCCCTTCTCCACGTACGGCGCCAGCAGACCGCGCAGCTTGTCCGCGTTGACGCTCTTCAGGTCGATCTCGTAGGCAACGCCGTCGAGCGCGAACGTCACCGTCTCGTCCGCCGAACCACCGTCGAGATCGTCTTCAAGAATGACCTGCACCCTCTGTGCCACGGGCTTCCCTTTCCGCTAAACGACCCATTGCCTAAGGAAAGGAAAGCGCCTTTCTCCGGAAAACACAAACCCTTGACCGGCGCGGAGCCGCTCAGAGGTGCAGCAGCATGCGCGAGTTGCCCAGTGTGTTGGGCTTCACCCGCTCCAGGTCAAGGAACTCCGCGACACCTTCATCGTACGAGCGGAGAAGTTCTTCATAGACATCCGTAGCGATCGCCGCCGGGTCTGTCGTACCATCATCGGTTTCCTGAAGCTCTCCGATCTCGACGAAACCGTGTTTCGCGAAGAACGGAACCTCGAACGTCAAGCAGAAAATCCGACGGACGCCGAGCCAGCGCGCGGTCTGCAGCAGCTTCTCCAGCAGCAGATGTCCGACCCCGAAGCCCCGGCAGGACGGATCGACGGCGAGCGTGCGGACCTCGGCCAGGTCCTCCCACATCACGTGCAGGGCGCCGCAGGCCACCACCGCACCGGTGTCGTCGCGTTCGGCGACCCAGAACTCCTGGACGGATTCGAACAGTGTGACTGTGGGCTTGTCGAGCAGAATGCCGTCGCGCGAGTAGGCGTCGATGAGCCCGCGTACGGTCCGCACGTCCGTGGTCCGCGCACGGCGGATGGTGACCTCCATGGCCGGGACGTTATCGTGTCGCGCCCGGCGGGGTCTCCCCGGTATCCGGTCCCGGCTCCGCGGATTCGGCGGGGGGCGGATCCGGCGGGAACAGAGCGGTGACCCGCAAGGCGTCCCGCAGCGCCTCGCGCTGCCCGGGCGACATCAGGCCGAAGAAGTGCACCAGGGCCGCGGCCGGATTGTCACTGGTGGCCCACGCGTCGTTCATCAGCGCCGCGGTGTACGCCTCGCGGGACGAGACCGGTTCATATCGATAGGCCCGGCCGACCCGCTCGCGGCGCAGCCAGCCCTTTCTGTGGAGCTTGTCCAGGACGGTCATCACCGTGGTGTACGCGATTTCGCGTTCCGACTGCAGATCCAGGAGAACCTCGCGAACCGTCACCGGCCGGTTCCACTGCCACACCCGGGTCATGATGGCGTTCTCAAGTTCACCGAGTTGCCGGACCATAGTGCGGCCAGGATAGGGAGTGAATGGGGCAAATCTTGTGAAGTGCGCCAAACCGGCGCGCCGCCACCCCCGGAATCGGGAATGGCGGCGCGCCGGTGGTTCGGCGGCTGACGGTGTCAGTCGCGGGTTCGCTCGCGGGTCAGTCGAGGTCTTCCTTGGCCTTCTGGGCTCCGCCCTGGCTGCGGATGATGGCCCGCACCAGGAATCCGAAGCCGATCGCCATGACCAGCGGCGGCACGATCGCGCTGACGTAGTCCATCAGTCACTCCTCCTCGGTCTTCTCCGCCGTCGCGGCGGAAGCCTTCGCCTCCGGCTTCACCAACGGGAAGAGCACGGTCTCCCGGATGTTCTTGCCGGTCAGCAGCATGATCAGGCGGTCCACCCCGAGGCCGAGGCCGCCGGTCGGCGGCATCGCGTACTCCAGGGCCCGCAGGAAGTCCTCGTCGATCTGCATCGCCTCGACGTCGCCGCCGGCCGCCAGCAGGGACTGCGCGGTCAGGCGGGCGCGCTGCTCGACCGGGTCGACCAGCTCGGAGTAGGCGGTGCCGATCTCGGTACCGAAGATCACCAGGTCCCACTTCTCGGCCACGCCCGGCACCGAGCGGTGCTGGCGGGTCAGCGGGGAGACCTCGGTCGGGTAGTCCTTGATGAAGGTCGGCCGGACGGCGTTCTCCTCCAGCAGGCGCTCGACCATCTCCAGCACGATCTGACCGTGGCCCCAGTCCTTGTCGAACGGGATGCCGTGGTCGAAGGCCAGCTTGCGCAGCTCCTCGACGCCGGTCTCCGGGGTGACCTCGACGCCCAGGCGGGCGGAGATGCCCGGGTAGACGGAGACCTCCTCCCACGGCTCGGCCAGGTCGATCTCGTGCTCCACGCCGTGCGCGTCCAGGCCCTTGATCACCGTGGTGCCCAGCGCGTCCCGGGCCGCGTTGACGATCGTCTCGCGGATCAGCTCGGCCTGGGTGTCGTAGTCGCCGTACGCCTCGTACGACTCCAGCGAGGTGAACTCCGGGTTGTGGGTGGAGTCCGCGCCCTCGTTGCGGAAGTTGCGGTTGATCTCGAAGACCTTCTCGGCGCCGCCGACCACCAGCCGCTTGAGGTACAGCTCGGGGGCGATGCGCATGTAGAGGTCGATGTCGTACGCGTTGATGTGCGTCTTGAACGGGCGGGCGTTGGCGCCGCCGTGCACCGGCTGCAGCATCGGGGTCTCGACCTCGATGTAGCCGCGGTCCTCGTAGGTGCGGCGGATCGAGCGGACCACCTTGCTGCGCAGGTGCAGGATCTCGCGGGCCTCGGGGTTGACGATCAGGTCGACGTACCGCTGGCGGACCCGGGCCTCCGGGTCGGTCAGGCCCTTGTGCTTGTCCGGCAGCGGGCGCAGGCACTTGGCGGTGAGCTCCCAGCGGTCCACCATCACGGACAGCTCGCCGCGCTTGGAGGTGATCACCTCGCCCTCGACGCCGACCTGGTCGCCCAGGTCGATGTCCGTCTTCCAGGCCGCCAGCCGCTCCGCTCCCAGCTTGTCCAGGGAGAACATCACCTGGAGGTCGCCGGTGCCGTCGCGCAGCGTGGCGAAGCAGAGCTTGCCGCCGGTGCGGGAGAGGATCACCCGGCCGGTGACGCCGGCCCGCTCACCGGTCGCGGTGTCGGGTTCCAGGTCCGGATGCTTGGCGCGCAGGTCCGCGATGGTGCTGGTGCGGGGGAAGCCGACCGGGTAGGGGTCGACACCGGCCGCCCGGAGCCGGTCCAGCTTCTCGCGCCGGACGCGCATCTGCTCGGGAAGGTCGTCGGTCGCGGGGATGGGGCTCTGATCGCTCACCCCACAAGGGTAGCCAGCCACACACCGTGCTCCGCCACGGGATAACGCAGGAGGGGGGCCGCGTCGGCGGTCCCCCTCCTCGGGTGCGGGCGGCTCAGCCGGTGCCGGTGGCGAGTTCGATCTCGTCGGGGTCCGGCGCGGCCGGGGGCGCGGGGTGGGCGGGGGGCTTGGGGCGGCGCCCGAAGAGTTCGGCCGGGGTGGGCATCCGGTGCGGGCGGGGCGGGTTCTGGGGGGCGGTGGGCCGCTCGGCGGGGGAGTCGGTGCTGCTCATCGTGATCCGTCCTCCAACAGGGGTGGGGAGACTGCTCGGGGGTGCGGCGGGGCTCGGTACGACGACGAGGTGGCGGGGCTGCCCGGTGGTGAGGGCGAGCCGCTCGCGGACGGCGGCCTCGGCCAGCGCGTGGCAGCGGCCGGCCAGCCGGGAGCGGCGGGCGCGTTCGCCGTGGCCGCACGGCTGGCGGGTCAGCCCGCGCAGCGCGGTGAGGTCCTCCGGGCCGGGCAGGTAGCCGTCGGTCACGGCTTCCTCCAGGCGTTCCAGGTAGCCGGGGGCGCTGCCGGGCAGGGCCGCCCGGTAGCGCCCGAGGTCGGCGAGCAGGAAGGCGCGCAGCCGGCCGCCCTCCTGGACGGCCTCGTCGATCGCCTCGGTCAGACGCAGCGCGTCCTGGACGTCCTCCGCCCACAGCTCGGCGCCCGGGCCGGCGAACACCGGACGGTCGGGGAGCTGGAGGTGGACGGGGACGGCGGGGTGCAGGGCTTGGGCGAGGGCGCGGCGCAGCACGCGGACTTCGTCGGCGCTGAAGGCCATGCCGCCGCGCGATCCGTGTGGCGTAGGCATGGGCTGACACTACGTGAGGAATATCCGATTTGTCGGTAGCGTCGCGCCGACGCCCCACGTTCGGCCCGGCGGAATCGGCCGCGGGAGTGGGGGAGGACGCGCGTCGGCGCCCCCCGGACGGACCGGGGGGCCCCGACGGTGGGCCCCGGGGGCCGGTCAGGCCGGGCGGTTGCGCTCGAAGACCAGGCGCAGGCCGATCAGGGTGAGCCAGGGCTCGTGGACGTCGATGGTGGAGGCCTCGCCGAGGACCAGGGGGGCCAGGCCGCCGGTGGCGATCACCTGGACGTCGTCCGGGTCCTTGGACAGCTCCTTGGCCATCCGGTCGACCAGGCCGTCGACCTGGCCCGCGAAGCCGTACAGGATGCCGGACTGCATGCCCTCGACGGTGTTCTTGCCGATCACGTTGCGGGGCCGGGCCAACTCGATCTTGCGCAGCTGGGCGCCGCGGACACCGAGCGCCTCCACCGAGATCTCGATGCCGGGGGCGATCGCGCCGCCCACGTAGTCGCCGCGGGCGTTGACGGCGTCGAAGGTGGTGGCGGTGCCGAAGTCGACCACGATGCACGGGCCGCCGTACAGGTGGTTGGCGGCCAGGGCGTTGACGATCCGGTCGGCGCCGACCTCCTTGGGGTTGTCCATCAGGACGTGCACCCCGGTCTTCACGCCGGGCTCCACGATCACCGCGGGGACGTCGCCGTAGTAGCGGCGGGTCACCTCACGGAGCTCGTGGAGCACGGCGGGAACGGACGAGCAGATCGCCAGGCCCTCCACCGTGGCCTCCCGGACTGCGGTGTGGTTGCCCATCAACCCCTGTAGCAGCACTGCCAGTTCATCGGCCGTGCGGCGCGAATCGGTCGAGATCCGCCAATGTTCCACCACGTCCTCGCCGTCGAACAGGCCGAGCGTGGTCTGGGTGTTGCCGACGTCGATGGTGAGGAGCATGGGGCGCTTTCTGCGAGTCGGGACGAGAGGTCAGGCGCGCAGGTCGAGGCCGATGTCCAGGATCGGCGAGGAGTGGGTGAGCGCGCCCACCGCCAGGTAGTCGACACCAGTCTGGGCGACCTCGCGCGCGGTGGCCAGGGTCAGGCCGCCGGAGGCCTCCAGCTTCGCCCGGCCGGCCACCAGCTCGACGGCCTCCTTCAGCTGCGGGACGGTGAAGTTGTCCAGCAGGATCAGGTCGGCCCCGGCCGCCAGTACCGGCGGGATCTGCTCCAGGGTGTCGACCTCGATCTCGACCGGCAGGTCGGGGTAGGCGGCCTTGACGGCCCGGAAGGCCTCGGCGACGCCGCCGGCCGCGACCACGTGGTTGTCCTTGACCAGGGCGGCGTCGGACAGGGCCATCCGGTGGTTGGCGCCGCCGCCGCAGCGCACCGCGAACTTCTCCAGCGCGCGCAGGCCCGGGGTGGTCTTGCGGGTGTCCCGGACGACGGCGCCGGTGCCCTCCAGGGCGTCGGCCCAGGCGCGGGTCGCGGTGGCGATGCCGGACAGGTGGCAGAGCAGGTTGAGCGCGCTGCGCTCGGCGGTGAGCAGGTCGCGGGTGCGGGAGCGGACCGACAGCAGGACCTGGCCGGCCTCGACCCGGTCGCCGTCCTGGACGTGCCGCTCGACCTCGAACTCCTCCTCGCAGATCAGCGAGACGACCGCCTCGGCGATCCGCAGGCCGGCCACCACGCCGGCCTGGCGGGCGGTGAAGTCGGCGGTGGCGACGGCCTCGGCGGGCACGGTGGCCACCGAGGTGACGTCCTCGCCGCCGGCCAGGTCCTCGGCCAGTGCCAGGGTGGCGATGTCCTCGACCTCGATCGGGTCCAGTCCGGCCTGCTCCAGGAGCTCGGCCAGCTGCGGGTCCAGGCCGGTCTCGTAGCCCTCGCCGTCCCCGCAGGCGCAGCCGTCGCCGCAGCCGCCCTGGGCGTCGGCCAGGGGGAGTTCCTCGTGGGAGTGGGTCATGGTTCTACTGCTCCTCAGGGGTGCTGACGGGGCCGCCGGAGGCGGTGAGGGTGGTGATCAGGTGGCGCCGCCAGTGGGCGTCGTCGCGCTCGGGGAAGTCCTCGCGCCAGTGGCAGCCGCGGGTCTCCTCGCGCTGCGCGGCGGCCGCGACCAGCGCGGTGGCGACCAGCAGCAGGTTGGCGGCCTCCCAGGTCTCCACCCGCGGGTCGGCGGGCTTCTCCTCGGCGACGTGCGCGTGGGCCTGCTCGGTGAGCAGGGCCAGCCCGGCGGCGGTGCCGGCCATCGTGGCGGCCGAGCGCAGCACGCCCGCGCCGCGCGACATCAGCCGCTGGATCTCGGCGCGCGACTCGGGGGCGGGCAGCGGCACCGGCCGTGCGGCGCGGGCGGCGGCGACGTCCACGGCGCGCTCGGGCAGTGCGCCGCGGCGGTGGCGGTCGGCGAGGTCGGCGGCGATCCGCTCGGCGAAGACCAGGCCCTCCAGCAGCGAGTTGGAGGCCAGCCGGTTGGCGCCGTGCACCCCGGTGCAGGCGACCTCGCCGCAGGCGTACAGGCCGGGGACGCTGGTGCGGCCGTGCCGGTCGGTGCGGATGCCGCCGGAGGCGTAGTGCGCGGCCGGGGCGACCGGGATCGGCTCGGTGACCGGGTCGATGCCGTGCGCGCGGCAGGAGGCGAAGATGGTCGGGAAGCGCTGCTGCCACATCTCGGCGCCGAAGTGCCGCCCGTCCAGGTACATGTGCTCGGCGCCCTGCTCCTGCATGCGCCGGGTGATCGCCTTGGCGACGATGTCGCGCGGGGCCAGTTCGGCCAGCTCGTGCTGCCCGAGCATGAAGCGGGTGCCGTGCGCGTCCACCAGGTGGGCGCCCTCGCCGCGGACCGCCTCGGAGACCAGCGGCTGCTGGCCCTCGGCCTCCGGGCCGAGCCAGAGCACGGTCGGGTGGAACTGGACGAACTCCAGGTCGGTGACGGCGGCGCCGGCCCGCAGGGCGAGCGCCACGCCGTCACCGGTGGAGACCGCCGGGTTGGTGGTGGCGGAGAAGACCTGGCCCATGCCGCCGGTGGCGAGGACCACCGCGCGGGCCCGGACGGCGCCGACGCCGTCGCGCTGGCCCTCGCCCATCACGTGCAGGGTGAGGCCGGCGGCGTGCCCGTCGGCGTCGGTGAGCAGGTCGAGGACGAGGGCGTGCTCGATCAGCTCGACGCCGGGGTCGTTGCGGACGGCTTCCACCAGGGCGCGCGATATCTCGGCGCCGGTGGCGTCCCCGCCGGCGTGCGCGATCCGGCGGCGGTGGTGGCCGCCCTCGCGGGTGAGCAGGATCTCGCCGTCGGCGCCGCGGTCGAAGGCGGCGCCGACGGCGATCAGCCGGCGGACGGCGTCCGGGCCCTCGGTGACCAGGGTGCGCACGGCCTCCTCGTCACAGATCCCGGCGCCGGCCACCAGGGTGTCGTCCAGGTGCTGCTCGGGGGTGTCGCCCTCGCCCAGGGCGGCCGCGATGCCGCCCTGGGCCCAGCGGGTGGAGCCGTCGTCCAGCATCGCCTTGGTGACCACCATGGTCCGCAGGCCGGCCTTGCGGGCGTTGAGGGCGACGGTGAGGCCGGCCACCCCGGAGCCGACCACGACCACGTCGGTGGTGGCGGTCCAGCCGGGAGCCGGGGCGGTGAGGCGGTGCGTGGCGGACATGGCGTCAGTGGCTCCTTCAGCGCGCGGCGGTCGGGGCCGCGCCGTTGCCGTCACCGTACGCCCCGTCGCCGCGGAGCAGTCCGGTGCCCTCCGGGGCCTCGGCGGGGTCGCCGCCCAGGCCGGTGATCCGGTTCCGCTCGTCCACGAAGACGATGCTCGGTTCGTAGCCCTTGGCCTCGGCCGTGTCCATCTGCCCGTAGGCGATGAGTATGACCAGGTCGCCGGGGTGGACCAGGCGAGCGGCGGCGCCGTTGATGCCGATCACGCCGGAGCCGCGCGGGCCGGCGATGGTGTAGGTCTCCAGCCGGGCCCCGTTGTCGATGTCGACGATGTGGACCAGCTCGCCGGGGAGCAGGTCGGCGGCGTCGAGCAGGTCCTCGTCCACCGTGACGGAGCCGACGTAGTGCAGGTCGGCCTGGGTCACGGTGGCCCGGTGGATCTTGGACTTGAGCATGGTGCGGAGCATTGCGGGTCACGCCTCCTGTGAGTGCATGCCTGAAAGGGGAGCTCTTGCCGAACGGTTCCGTGCCGGGTGGCCGGTTGCCTAGCGGCAGATGACGTGGACGTTGTCGATCAGGCGGGTGGAACCCACCTTCGCGGCGACGGCCAGCACCGCCGCGCCCTGGAAGTCGTCCGCCGCTTCGCTGAAGTCGTGCGGGTCGATCAGGGCGAGGTAGTCGAGGGTGATGCCTTCGGCCGCGTCCAGGACGGCCGAGGCGGCCTCGCGGACGGCCTTCGGGCCCTGGGCGGCGGCGTCCCGGCCGGCGAACAGCGCCTTGGAGAGGGCGAGGGCCTGCTCGCGCTCGTCGGTGGAGAGGTAGCGGTTGCGCGAGGAGCGCGCCAGCCCGTCCTCCTCGCGGGCGGTCGGCACCCCGACCACCTCGACGTCGAAGTCCAGGTCGGCGACCATCCGCTGGATGATCGCGAGCTGCTGCGCGTCCTTCTCGCCGAAGAACGCGAAGTCCGGGTCGGTGATGTGCAGCAGCTTGGCGACGACGGTCAGCACGCCGTCGAAGTGGCCGGGGCGGGTGGCGCCCTCGAAGCGCTCGCCCATCGGGCCGGCCGACAGGCGCACCTGCGGCCGGCCGTTCGGGTACACCTCGTCGACGGAGGGCGCGAACACCACGTCGGCGCCGTTCTCCTCGGCCAGCTTCACGTCCTCGTCCAGGCTGCGCGGGTAGCGCTCCAGGTCCTCGGCCGGGCCGAACTGCAGCGGGTTGACGAAGACCGTCACCGCCACCCGGCCCTCCTGGCCGACCTGCTTGCGGGCGGCCCGGATCAGCGCGGCGTGGCCCTCGTGCAGCGCGCCCATGGTCATCACGACGGCGTTGTCGACCGGGCGCTCGTCCGGCCAGAACGCGGCCTCGAAGTCGTCCACGGTGCGGGTGACGACGGCCCGGTGGACCTTCGGCGCCCGCTGGGTCCTGACCGGCTGCTTTCCGCGTGCCATTAGCGATTCTCCTCGTTCAGTACGTCCAGCAGCGCCGCCGCCGACGCTTCGTCGATCGTCCCGTTGGCGAGCGCCCGCTGCGCGGTGGCGCGGGCCATCGCCCGGTAGGCCGCCGGGATGTCCGGGGACACCGTACTGAGCTGCGCCAGGTGGCGCCGCACGGTGCCCGCGTCGCCCCGGGCGACCGGGCCGGTGAGGGCCGCGTCGCCGGAGCGCAGGCTGTTGTCCAGGGCGGCGCCGAGCAGCGGGCCGAGCAGCCGGCCGGGCTCGGCGACGCCGGCCGTGCGCAGCAGGTCCATCGCCTGCGCGACCAGGGTGACCAGGTGGTTCGCGCCGTGCGCGAGGGCCGTGTGGTAGAGCGGGCGGACCTGCTCCGGCACCCACTCCGGCTCGCCGCCCATCTCCACCACCAGCGCCTCGGCGACCGGCCGCAGCTCCTCGGGGGCGGTCACCCCGAACGGGCAGCCGGCCAGCCGGTCCAGGTCGACGGAGGTGCCGGTGAAGGTCATCGCCGGGTGCAGCGCCAGCGGCAGTGCCCCGGCCAGGGTGGCGGGCTCCAGGATGCCGACGCCGTGCGCGCCGGAGGTGTGCACCAGCAGCTGCCCGGGGCGGACGGCGCCGGTCGCGACGAGGCCGGCCACCAGGTCGGCCAGCGTGTCGTCCGGCACGGTGAGCAGCACCAGGTCGGCGGCGGCCAGCACCTGCGGCGGGGTGACGATCCGCACCCCCGGCAGCAGCGCCTCGGCGCGGCGGCGGGAGGTGGCGGACACCCCGGAGGCGGCGACCACGGTGTGCCCGGCGAGTTGCAGGGCGGCGCCCAGCGCCGGGCCGACCCGGCCGGTGCCGACCACGCCGACGGCCAGCCGGGCCGGGCGGTTGCCGGGGTCGGTCGGGTCGTCGGCGTAGCCCGGGTAGCTCGGGTCGTTCAGGTGGCTCGGATCGCCGAAGCCGTCGGCGAGCGGGGCGAACCCGCCGTCGGCGGCGTGGTCGGCACTGTCGGACGTGTTCACGGCCCGGCCCTCGTCCTTAGCTCCTCGTTCCGGTCCTCTTCGGGTACCGGACGTACCGGCCCATTCTACGGGCGCTCAGCCGGTCCTCCACGGGGTGCTCCACGGGATGCCCGGGGATGCCCGGGGGCGCTCAGTCCGTCGCCCCGGCCCGGATCAGCCCGGCCTCGTAGGCGAGCACCACGGCCTGGACCCGGTCGCGCAGGCCGAGCTTGGCGAGGATCCGGCCGACGTGGGTCTTCACGGTGGCCTCGGAGAGCACCAGCCGGGCCGCGATCTCGCCGTTCGACAGCCCCTGGGCGACCAGCAGGAACACCTCCCGCTCCCGCTCGGTCAGCGGCCCGAGGGCGTCCGCGCCGGGCGCGCTCTGCGGAGTCGGCAGCACCTCGGCGAAGCGGTCGATCATGCGGCGGGTGGTGGTCGGCGCGACCACCGCGTCCCCGCCGTGCACCGCGCGGATCGCGGCCACCAGCTCGGTCGGCGGGACGTCCTTGAGCAGGAAGCCGCTGGCGCCGGCCTTGAGCGCGGCGAAGGCGTACTCGTCCAGGTCGAAGGTGGTCAGGATGAGCACGTGCGGGGCGTTGGGCACGGGGCTGCCGTCCTCGGCCAGGCAGATCCGGCGGGTGGTCTGCACCCCGTCCAGGCGCGGCATCCGCACGTCCATCAGGATCACGTCCACCTCGGTGTGCCGCAGCTGCTCCAGGGCCCGGGCGCCGTCGCCGGCCTCGGCGACGATCTCGATGTCGCCCTGCGACTGCAGGATCATCCGGAAACCGGTGCGCAGCAGTTCCTGGTCGTCGACCAGCATCACGCGGATGGTCAAGGTGGCTCCTTCGGGGGGCGTCGGGGGGACCGGGGGGTTAGTGGGCCGCCTTGAGCGGCAGGATGGCGCGGATCCGGAAGCCGCCGCCGGGGCGGGGGCCCACGTCGAGGCTGCCGCTGACCATGCCGACCCGCTCGCGCATGCCGATCAGGCCGTGGCCGAGGCCGTCCGTGCCGCCGGTGGCCAGTTGCTCGTCGGTGCTGCCGCGGCCGTCGTCCTCGACGAGGACGGCCAGCTCGCGCTCGCCGAAGTCGACCGCGACCCGGGCGTGCACGTCGGGGCCGCCGTGCTTGCGGACGTTGGTCAGCGCCTCCTGGACGATCCGGTAGACCGTCAGCTCGACGCCGCGCGGCAGCTCGCGCGGATGCCCGGAGGTCGCGTAGTCCACCTGAAGCCCGGCCGTGCGGACCTGCTCCAGCAGCTCCGGCAGTTCCTCGACGCCCGGCTGCGGCACGTACTCCTCGGCGGTGTCGGCGGTGCGCAGCACGCCCAGCAGGCGGCGCATCTCGACCAGCGCCTGCCGGCCGGTGGACGCGATCGTGCCGAGCGCCTCCTTCGCCTGCTGCGGCGAGTTGTCGAGCACGTACGCGGCGCCGTCGGCCTGGACGATCATCACCGAGACGTTGTGCGCGACCACGTCGTGCAGCTCGCGGGCGATCCGGGCGCGCTCGGCGGCCACCGCCACCTTGGACTGGGCGTCCCGCTCGCGCTCCAGCCGGGCGGCGCGGTCCTCCAGCTCGGTCAGGTAGGCCCGGCGCACCCTGGTCAGCCGCCCCCACGCCCAGCACAGGATGAACGGGGTGCTCATCAGCAGCGTGATCAGCGCCGCCTCGCCGAAGGAGTACGGGCGGGTGTGGAAGTCCCCGGCGCCGTTGGAGACCGTCTTCAGCGGGTGGAGCTGCCAGAACACCAGGGGCCCGGCGGCCAGCCCGGCGACCAGCGCCAGCCGGGACGTCCACTTCTGGCCGAAGGCGGCGCCGGTGTACGCGAACACCAGGTAGGCGATGGAGGAGGCGGCCGGGAGGACGTCGGCGGCCACCTGGCCGAGGCCCAGGCCGGTGGCGGCGGCCACGGTGACGTCGGGGAAGCGTCGGCGGAAGACCATGAGCGCGGGCAGCAGCACCGCGATCAGGATCTGTGCGTCGAAGCGCCAGCCGTCGCTGGAACTGTCGTTCGGCAGCAGGCTGGCGAAGAGCACCATCGCAGCCCAGGCGGCGTCGACCACCACGGGGTGACGGCGGAGCCAGGCGTTGAGTCGATGCACGTCTCCAGCCTAGGCAGTCACCTGGCGTGTTCAGGTCCGCCGGTAGGGCGATCCGTCCTACTCCGTAGGTCGGAGACGCACCGTACCGGTGGGGAGGGCGCGCCCGGCTCCGGGTAGCGTCCCGCGCTATGACTTGGATGCGGTGGGCGCCCGCCATGGAGCAGGCCCTGTACGACCCGGACGGCGGCTTCTACCGCAGGCCGGAGGGCCCCGCCGGGCACTTCCGCACCTCGGTGCACGCCTCGCCGAGGTTCGCCCGCGCGGTGGCCCGGCTGCTACTGGAGGTTGACGCCGCCCTGGGCCGTCCGGAGGAGCTGGCCCTCGTCGACGTCGGGGCCGGACGCGGCGAACTGCTCACCGGGGTGCTGGCCGAACTGCCCGGCGAGGTGCTGGCGCGGCTGCGCCCGTACGGCGTGGAGATCGCGCGGCGCCCGGCGGGCCTGCCGTCCACAGCCCTGTGGACGGACGAGGTGCCGCGCGGCCTCACCGGGCTGCTGTTCGCCAACGAATGGCTGGACAACGTGCCGCTGGACGTCGGCGAGGTCGACGAGGACGGGGTGCTGCGCTACTGGGAGGTGGACACCGCGACCGGCGGGGAACGGCTCGGCGGGCCCGCCTCGGCGGCCGACGCGGCCTGGGCCGAGCGCTGGTGGCCGGTCGGGCACCCCGGGGACTTCGTGGAGTTCGGCGGCCCCCGGGACGCCGCCTGGGCGCGGGCCGTCGCCGGGCTGGAGCGCGGCCTGGCCGTCGCCGTCGACTACGGGCACACCGCCGACCGGCGCCCGCTGTTCGGCACCCTCACCGGCTTCCGGGGCGGCCGCGAGGTGTCGCCGGTGCCGGACGGCTCCTGCGACGTCACCGCGCACGTCGCCCTGGACTCCGCGGCGGCGCCCGGCCTCCACAGCCTGTGGACAACCCAGCGGGACGCCCTGCGCGCCCTCGGCGTGAGCGGCGCCCGGCCGCCGCTCGCGCTCGCCTCCACCGACCCGGCCGGCTACCTGCGGGCGCTCGGCGGGGCCGGCGAGGGCGCCGAACTGACCGACCCGGCCGGGCTCGGCGCCTTCGGCTGGCTCGCCCAGGCCGTCCGCATGCCGGTACCGGAGGCCCTGGCCGCCCTGCCGGGGTGGCAGACTCTGACCTCATGAGGGAGACCACGGTCGGCATCGGGGCGGGAGCCGAGAACTTCACCGGCGAGGCGGGCACCACCGACATGGTGCTCAACATCGGCCCGCAGCACCCCGCCACGCACGGCGTGCTGCGACTGCGGCTGGTGCTCGACGGCGAGCGGATCATCACCGCCGAGCCGGTGATCGGCTACATGCACCGGGGCGCGGAGAAGCTGTTCGAGGCCCGCGACTACCGGCAGATCATCATGCTGGCCAACCGGCACGACTGGCTCTCCGCCTTCGGCAACGAGCTCGGCGTCGTCCTCGGCGTCGAGCGGATGCTCGGCATGGAGGTGCCCGAGCGGGCGGTGTGGATCCGCACCCTGCTCGCCGAACTCAACCGGGTGCTCAATCACCTGATGTTCCTCGGCTCCTACCCGCTGGAACTCGGCGGCATCACCCCGATCTTCCACGCCTTCACCGCCCGCGAGGACCTCCAGCACGTCCTGGAGGAGGCCTCCGGCGGGCGCATGCACTACATGTTCAACCGGGTCGGCGGCCTCAAGGAGGACATCCCGGCCGGCTGGCTCGGCCGCGTCCGCACCGCCGTCGCCACCGTCCGCTCCCAGCTGCCGGTCTTCGAGGACCTCGTCCTCGGCAACGAGATCTTCCGTGCCCGCACCGCCGGCGTCGGCGCCCTCACCCGGGCCCAGGCCGAGGCGTACGGCGTCAGCGGGCCGATCGCCCGCGCCAGCGGCCTCGATTTCGACCTGCGCCGCGACGAGCCCTACCTCGCGTACGGCTCCGACGAACTGCGGCAGGTGCTCACCGTGGTCACCCGCGAGGAGGGCGACTGCCTGGCCCGGTTCGAGTGCCTGCTGGAGCAGACCCTCAACTCGCTGGACCTCGCCGACGCCTGCCTCGACAAGATCGCCACCCTGCCGCCCGGCCCGGTCAACCAGCGGCTGCCCAAGGTGCTCAAGGCCCCCGAGGGCAGCACCTACTCCTGGACCGAGAACCCGCTCGGCATCAACGGCTACTACCTGGTCTCGCGCGGCGACAAGACGCCGTGGCGGCTCAAGCTGCGCTCGGCGTCCTTCAACAACGTCCAGGCGCTGACCGAGCTGCTGCCCGGGACGCTGGTCGCGGACATGGTGGCGATCCTCGGGTCGATGTTCTTCGTCGTCGGGGACATCGACAAGTAGGGCCCGGCCCTTCGCGGGCCGGGGCCGCGCGGGCCCGGTGCTTCCCGGGCTCAGCCCTTCTTCGGCCGCTTGGCCGGGTCGGCCGGGTGCGGGGCCACCTTGCGGTCGCCCTTGGTGGCGATCCGCTCCGCGCACAGGCCGGCCAGCACGTCGTACGCCGCCCTGCCCATCAGCTCGGTCAGCTCGGGGCGGTAGCTGACGTACACCGGGTCCGGCCCCTGGTGCGCCGCCGGGCTGCCCGTGCACCACCAGTGCAGGTCGTGGCCGCCCGGGCCCCAGCCGCGGCGGTCGTACTCGCCGATCGAGACCTGGAGGTAGCGGGTGTCGTCCGGCCGGTCGATCCAGTCGTAGGTGCGGCGGACCGGCAGCTGCCAGCAGACGTCCGGCTTCGTCTCCAGCGGCTCCCGGCCCTCCTTGAGCGCCAGCGCGTGCAGCGCGCAGCCGGCGCCGCCCGCGAAGCCGGGGCTGTTCACGAAGATGCAGGCCCCGTTCACCCGGCGGGTCTGGCGGTCGCCGTCCTCGTCGAGCATGGTGACGCCGCCGTCGGACGTGATCCGGCCCGCGGCGTCGGTGCCGTGCGCGAAGTTCTCCCACAGCTCGGGCGTCAGCCGCTTCGCGTGGCCGAGGACGCGCTTCTCGTCGTCCTCGTCCGAGTAGTGCGCGCCCAGCGTGCAGCAGCCGTCCGACTCGCCGCGGCCCTCGCGGATGCCGTGGCAGCCCTGGCCGAAGACGCAACCCCAGCGGGAGGTCAGCCAGGTGAGGTCGCAGCGGAACACCTGCTCCTCGTCGTCGGGGTCGGCGAACTCGACCCAGGCGCGCGGGAAGTCGAGCGGGACCTCGTCACGGGGGATCCCGCCGAGCGGGGCCTCGCCGCGCAGGGTCGGCATCGCCAGGTCGACGGGGGCGGGGGAGGCCTTGGACTTCTTCTTGGACGTTTCTGCTGGTGCCACCCGGCAAGGGTAGAGCCTTCGGGGCGGCCTGCCCGGACCCGTCCGGGTGATCCGGGGTGCGCCGCGGCGCCGGTGGCGGCCGGCCGACCGCAGGCTGGAGGGAACCGGGCGGCACTGTCGGGTTGTCAGATCAGTTTGATGATCTCGCGTTGACCCGTATTGGATGCCCTGGAACACCCCGGATCACCACTGGAGCACCGAGCCGTGACCGCCTCGCCCCGCGCCGCCCAGACGGCCGTCCTCGCCGCCCTCGCGGTCCTGGCCGCCGGGTGCGCCTCCGCGCCCGCGCTGCGGGCCCGGTCGGCCGCCGCCGCTCCGCTGTGCGACGCCCCGGTGGTGATCGGCCACCGGGGCGCCCCGCGCAACGCCCCCGAGAACACCATGGCCTCCTTCGAGACCGCCCTCGACCAGGGCGCCGACTGGCTGGAGACCGACGTCCAGACCACCAGGGACGGCGTCCCGGTGCTGATGCACGACCCCACGGTGGACCGCACCACCAACGGCAAGGGCGCCATCGCCGACCTGACCGCCGCCCAGATCGCCGCCCTGCGGGTGACCGTCGGCCCCGGCCCCACCGAGCCCGTCCCCACCCTCCAGGAACTGCTCAAGCGCCTCTCCGACAGCAACGCCACCCTGCTGATGGAGATCAAGTGGCAGCGCGCCGAGGACGTCACCCGGATCGCCCGGATCGCCGCCGCCAGCGGTGCCCGGGTCGTCCTCTACTCGTTCTCGGCGGAGCACCTGCGCCAGGCCCACGCCGCCGCGCCCGCCCTGCCGGTCGTGCTGATCCAGGGCTCCGCCATCGCCGAGGACCCGGGTGACCTGCCGCTGCGCGGCATCGCTCTGGACGCGGCGCTGGCCAGCGCCTCCCGGATCGCCGCCGAGCGCAAGGCGGGCCGCGAGGTGTACGTCTGGACGCTCGACGACGAGGAGTCCTGGCAGCTGATGTCGGCCCGGGACGCCGACGGCCTGATCACCGACACCCCGGGCCGGGCCCGCCGCTGGGTGGACACCAACTGCCGCCCCGAGCGCCGGGCCGGACCGCGCGGCCACTGACGCGTCCGGTCGCCGGAGGCGGGGTACGGCCGGGACCGGTGTGAAGACGGTCGAGACCGGTTTCGCCCGGGGCCGGATCGCGTAGCGTGGAGAGTTATGCGACTCGGTGTACTCGACGTAGGTTCCAACACCGTCCACTTCCTCGTGGTGGACGCCCATCCGGGTGCCGCCCCGCTGCCCGCGTACTCGCACAAGGCCGAACTGCGGCTGGCCGAACTGCTCGACGGCGACGGCGCGATAAGCGAGGCAGGCGTCGAGCGGCTGGTCGGCCACATCGCCTCGTCGCTGCGGGTCGCGGAGGACAAGGGGGTCGTCGACATCCTGCCGTTCGCCACCTCCGCCGTCCGGGAGGCCGCCAACGGCGAGGAGGTGCTGCGCCGGGTCGCCACGGAGACCGGGGTGGAGCTGCGGGTGCTGTCCGGGCAGGACGAGGCCCGGCTCACGTTCCTGGCCGTCCGGCGCTGGTTCGGCTGGTCCTCGGGCCGACTGCTCAACCTGGACATCGGCGGCGGCTCGCTGGAGATCGCCTGCGGCCTGGACGAGCAGCCCGACGTCGCCTGCTCGCTGCCGCTGGGCGCCGGCCGGCTCACCGCCCGCTGGCTGCCCGGCGACGTCGCCGACCCGGACGGGCTGCGCGGGCTGAGACGCCACATCCGGGCCGAGATGGCCACCGTCGCGGGCGAGGTCGCCCGGCTCGGCGCGCCGCAGCACGCCGTCGCCACCTCCAAGACCTTCAAGCAGCTGGCCCGGATGACCGGCGCCGCCCCCGCCGACGCCGGCCCGTACGCCGACCGTCGGCTCACCCGCAGCGGGCTGTCCGCCTGGCTGCCGCGACTGTCCTCGATGACCGTCGAGGAGCGGGCGCGGATCCCCGGCGTCTCCGAGGGCCGCGCCAAGCAGTTGCTGGCCGGGGCGCTGGTCGCGGACGCCGCGATGGACCTGTTCGGCCTCGACGAGCTGGACGTCTGCCCGTGGGCGCTGCGCGAGGGCATCATCCTGCGCCGCCTGGACGCCATGGACGGCTCCGCCGACCGCCGCCGCCCGGCCCTCACCCCGTAGGGCCCCCGCGCCGCAGGGCTCCACACCGTCGGCCCCATGGCCCGTCCGGCGGCTCCCGCCGGGGCCGGCCGGGGATCCGGTCCCGTTCGGAGCGCGGTCCGCTTACGCTGTCTCCCGTGGCGCAACCAGCGGGCGAGGACGGGACGCGGGAGGGCCGCGCTCCCGGGGACGGGCAGCCGCGGCCGGACGGCCCGCGCCGCAAACTCGGCAAGGCCGTCAAGGGCGCCACCGGGGCGCAGGCCGCGAAGGCCGTCGAGGCGGCCCGGCGCACCGGGCGCAAGAGCGCCGCGCGCAAGGCCACCGAGAAGCCGTCCGCGCCCGAGGCGAAGCAGCCCGCGGGAGGCGCGTCCGAGGCGAAGACGCCCGCCGGGACGAAGTCTGTCGGGACGAAGTCCGAAGTGAGCAAGCCCGCCGGGACGAAGCCCGCGGGGACGAAGCCCGAAGCGAGGAAGTCCGGAACGCGGAAGGCCGCCGCGACCGCTGCCCCCCGGGAGACCCGCACCGCCCGGGCCGCCGGCGCCGCCAAGGCCGCCGTCCAGTCGGTGCGCTCGGTCAAGGCCGCCCGCCGCGACGCCGCCCGCCCGCCGCTGCTGCGGACCACCGACCGGCTGGTGCTGCCCTCGCACCCGGCCCTGCACATTCCCGACACCAAGGTGGTCCTGTCCACCGCGTCGGTGTACCCGGCGGGCACCGCCGTCGCCTTCGAGCTGGCCGCCAAGCTCGGCTACGACGGGGTCGAGGTGATGGTCTGGAACGACCCGGTCAGCCAGGACATCGAGGCCCTGCGCCGTCTCTCCGACGCCCACCAACTGCCGATCCTGGCCGTGCACGCGCCGTGTCTGCTGATCACCCAGCGGGTGTGGACCACCGACCCGTGGACCAAGCTGGTCCGGGCCCGGGCGGCGGCCGAGAAGCTCGGTGCGAGCGCCGTCGTGGTCCACCCGCCGTTCCGCTGGCAGCGCCAGTACGCCCGGGACTTCGTGACGGGCATCAACCGGATGGCGGGCGAGACCGACGTCCGCTTCGCGGTGGAGAACATGTACCCGTGGCGCTACCGCGACCGCGAGGTGCTGGCCTACGCCCCGGGCTGGGACGTCACCGACGAGGAGTACCGGCACTTCACCATCGACCTCTCGCACGTCGCCACCTCCCGGATCGACGCGTTCGCCATGGTCGAGCGGATGGGCGACCGGCTCGCCCACATCCACCTCGCCGACGGCAGCGGCTCCGGCAAGGACGAGCACCTGATCCCGGGCCGTGGCAAGCAGCCCTGCGCCGAACTGCTGGAGCACCTGGCCCGTACCGGTTTCGACGGCCACGTGGTGCTGGAGGTCAACACCCGCCGCTCCGCGTCCCCCGCCGAACGCGAGGCCGACCTGGCCGAGGCGCTCGCCTTCACCCGCTTGCACCTGGCCACCCCCTCGCGCGTACGCTGAGGAACCGCGCCCGGCTGGGTGCGAACTTCCTTGCTTAAGGGGAGAGATGACGGACCAACAGGACTTCCGGGAGATCGCCGAGAGCTTCGGCGGGGTCGCCGCCGAGTACGACCGGGCCCGCCCCGGCTACCCGGACGGGCTGTTCGAGGCGCTGGAGCGGCTGTCCGGTCGCAGCCTCAAGGGGGCCCGGGTGCTGGACGTCGGCGCCGGCACCGGCATCGCCACCCGGCTGCTGGCCGCGCGCGGCGCCGACGTCGTCGCGGTGGAGCCCAACGCGGGCATGGCCGCCCAGTTCCTGGCCTCCTCGGCGGGCCTGCCGCTGGTCAGGGCCGGCGGTGACGAACTGCCGTTCCACGACGACTCCGCGGATCTGATCAGCTACGCCCAGTCCTTCCACTGGACCCGCACCGAACGGGCCATCCCCGAGGCGATCCGGGTGCTGCGGCCCGGCGGCGCCCTCGCCGTCTGGTGGAACGTGCACGACGAGACCGTGCCCTGGGTCCGGGCCCGGGTGGAGCGGCTGAGCGCCGCGCTGCCCAACTACCACGGCTACGGCCGGATCGCCGAGTTCACCGCCCTGCTGGCCCCGGCCGGGCTGAGGGTCGAACGCGCGGTGCTGCGCTGGGAGCGGCGGATCACCGTCGACCACGTGCTCGACGACCTGGTCTCCCGCTCGTTCATGGCCGCGCTCTCCCCCGCCGAGCGCGAACCGGTGCTGGCCGTCGAGCGGCAGGCGATGATTGCCGAGTTCCCGGACGGCCGGGTGGTCGAGCCCTACGTCCTGGAACTGGCGGTGGGGATCACCCCGGCCTGACCCGCGCCCGGACGGCCCGCGCCCGGACGGCCCGCGCCCCGCCTGACCCGCACCCCGCCTGACCCGCACCCCGGCCCGACCCACGCCCGGACGGCCCGCCCGCGTGACCGCATCGCGGACGGACCGTCCGCCGCCTGGACGGCGGGCGTAGGCTCGGTAGCCACAGCGGCCCCCGCATCCTCCTACCGGCGGGGCGCCGGCGAGAGCCCCGAAGGAGTGGAGCACAGTGCCCGAGCTGAGGTCCCGTACGGTCACCCACGGTCGCAACATGGCAGGCGCCCGGGCGCTTCTCCGGGCCGCCGGCGTAGCCCGCGAGGACTTCGGCAAGCCGATCATCGCGGTCGCCAACTCCTTCACCGAGTTCGTCCCGGGCCACACCCACCTCCAGCCGGTCGGCCGGATCGTCTCCGAGGCGATCAAGCAGGCGGGCGGCATTCCGCGCGAGTTCAACACCATCGCCGTGGACGACGGCATCGCGATGGGCCACGGCGGCATGCTCTACTCGCTGCCCTCGCGCGACCTGATCGCCGACTCGGTCGAGTACATGGTCAACGCGCACTGCGCCGACGCGCTGATCTGCATCTCCAACTGCGACAAGATCACCCCGGGCATGCTGATGGCCGCGCTGCGCCTGAACATCCCGACCGTCTTCGTCTCCGGCGGCCCGATGGAGGCCGGCAAGGCCACCCTCGTCGACGGCACCGTGCGCAGGCTCGACCTGATCGACGCGATCTCCCAGGCGGCCAACGAGAACGTCTCCGACGAGGACATCGCGATCATCGAGGAGAACGCCTGCCCCACCTGCGGCTCGTGCTCCGGCATGTTCACCGCCAACTCGATGAACTGCCTCACCGAGGCCATCGGCCTCTCGCTGCCCGGCAACGGCTCCGTCCTCGCCACCCACACCGCCCGCAAGGCCCTGTACGAGCGGGCCGGGCGGACGGTCGTCGAGATCGCCGACCGCCACTACGGCCAGGACGACGCCTCGGTGCTGCCCCGCGCGATCGCCACCCGCGCCGCCTTCGAGAACGCCATGGCCCTGGACATCGCCATGGGCGGCTCGACCAACACCATCCTGCACCTGCTCGCCGCCGCCCAGGAGGCCGAGCTGGACTTCGACCTGCGGGCCATCGACGCCGTCTCCCGCCGGGTCCCCTGCCTGTCCAAGGTCGCGCCCAACGGCTCGTACTACATGGAGGACGTGCACCGGGCCGGCGGCATCCCCGCCATCCTCGGCGAGCTGTACCGCGGCGGAATGCTCAACGAGGACGTCCACACCGTCCACTCCGACTCGCTCGCCGAGTGGCTCAAGACCTGGGACGTGCGCGGCGGTTCGCCCTCCGCCGAGGCCGTCGAACTGTGGCACGCCGCCCCCGGCTGCGTCCGCTCCGCCGAGGCCTTCTCGCAGTCGGAGCGCTGGGAGTCGCTGGACACCGACGCCGCCGGGGGCTGCATCCGCAGCGTCGAGCACGCCTACTCGGTCGAGGGCGGCCTCGCCGTCCTGCACGGCAACCTCGCCGAGGACGGCTGCATCGTGAAGACCGCCGGCGTCGACGAGTCGATCTGGACCTTCAGCGGCCCGGCCGTGGTCGTCGAGTCCCAGGACGACGCCGTCGAGGCGATCCTCGCCAAGCGGGTCAAGGAGGGCGACGTCGTCGTCATCCGCTACGAGGGCCCCAAGGGCGGCCCGGGCATGCAGGAGATGCTCTACCCGACGTCCTTCCTCAAGGGCCGCGGCCTCGGCAAGGCCTGCGCGCTGGTCACCGACGGCCGCTTCTCCGGCGGCACCTCCGGCCTGTCCATCGGCCACGCCTCCCCGGAGGCCGCCTCCGGCGGCACCATCGCCCTGGTCGAGGACGGCGACACCATCGCCATCGACATCCCGGGCCGGAGCATCTCCCTGGAGGTGCCCGACGAGGTCCTGGCCGAGCGCCGCCGCGCCCTGGAGGCCGCGGGCGGCTACCGCCCGAAGAACCGCGACCGCCAGGTCAGCCAGGCCCTGCGCGCGTACGCCGCGATGGCCACCTCCGCCGACAAGGGCGCCGTCCGCGACGTCACCAAGCTCGGCTGAGTCCCGCAGCACCGCAGGAGCCGTCCCGCAGGCCGGGGCGGCTCCTCGCGCGTTGGGTGATAATCGACCCCGTGAGCGAGCAGCCCCCCACCCCCGCACCCAAGCCCGCCGGCGCCCCCGAGCCGGAGCCGATCCGCTGGTTCGGCACCAGCTGGGTGAACCGGGACAACGGCTACTGGCTGCGCCGCGTCGCCGTGTCGGCCGGCGCGCTGGTCACGACCGCCGCCGCCGTCCTGCTGCTGCGCTTCGGCGTCGAGGGCGTCGCCCTCTCCGACGGCGGCGGCTTCCTGAACGGGCTGCTGACGGCCGCGATCGCGGTCTGCTCGATGATGTGCGTCATGCGCACCTGGAAGGTCCTCACCGAGGGCAAGGACCAGTTGAGCGGCTGGATGGCCGAGGACAAGTCGCTCGGCGCGGTCTGGCTCATCGGCGGCGCCGGCAGCCTGGCCGCCTACTTCGCCCGCAGCCTGGTCGAGGCCCCCGGCGAGGCGGTCAGGCGCTCCTCGTACGAGCGGGCCGTCGCCCAGTACGAGAAGCGCCAGGCGGGCCGCAGCGGCCGGCCCGGCGCCAAGGCGCCGGGCCGGGGCAAGCGCCGGGGCTGAGCCTCAGAGGCGGCTGGCCGCGCCGCACTCGTCGGCGGTCGACAGGTCCTTGCGGCGGTCGTACGGGTCCGTGGTGGGGCCGGTCGGACGGCTGCCCGGGGCGTCCGGCGACTGCGCCGCGAACTGGTCGAACTGCGGGTGGTAGTAGCCGTCGTAGACGTCGCAGGACGAGTTGGCGGACTCCGAACCGCCGCCCTCGCCGAACACGAGCTTCTTCGGGTTGGTCCGGTAGCGGGCCGGGTCGTAGAAGCGGAAGTTCTCGACCCGGCGCACGATCGTGCGCGTGGTCCAGGTGTCCCCGGTCACGTCGGCCGCCGGCACCAGCAGACCCACCGGCCTGGCCGTGCCGTCCTTCGGCGCGGCCGGCTTCGTCGGCGGCTGTCCGCCCGTCGGCGGCTGGGGTGACGCGGCGCGCTTGGCGGCGTCCGGGCCGGGGCGCATCGCGTACACGTAGCTGAAGTCGGCGTGGACGAGGAGGCCCTTGTCCCCGTCGCCCTCGAAGGTGATCCGGCCCTGCACCTTGACCGCGTCGCCCACCTGGACGGCCTCGCGCTGGTCGAAGCGGCTGAACCAGGTGGTCGGGTCGGTGTCCTTGGAGGGTTTCGCCAGCGCGTTGATCGCGCGGTCCCGGTCCTCCCGGTCCAGCAGCGCCAGGGCGGCTTCCGGCCGGCCGCCCGCGATCACCTGCGGGTCCAGGTTGGCGGCGGTCAGGTAGTCCTTGACCAACTGCAGCTGGGCGCCAACCTGTTCGGCGGAGAACACGCCGGTGGCCCGGGCGTCGGGCAGGACGAAGGCCTCGGCGCCGTTCGGCCAGCCCTCGGCGATGGAACCGGCCCACGGGTGGTCCACGGTCGGCTGCTGCTCGTCGACCTTCGGCGGTGCGGCGGTCGGCTTGGCCGTCTCCGGGGCGACGGTGGGCGCGGGGGCGTGGGCCGTCGAGGAGTCGCCGCCGTAGTGGTCGGAGTACCAGCTGCGCAGCCCGTCGAGGTTCAGGGCCGCGAGCAGCACCGCGATGGTCAGCACGACGTACAGCGGCGCGCGCCAGTCCAGCCGGCGGCGGCGCGGGCGCGGGTTGCCCCACGGGTCGGTCACCGGGGGCTTCGGCGTGCGGCCGAACCGGCGGCCGGCCTTGGCCGGGCCGTCGTCGACCGAGCGGCGGCCGCCCGGGTCGACCGGCGGGGTGTGCTTCCACCGGGCGGCCAGCATCCGGGTGCGCCCGGACTGCTCGGTGACGGCGGCCCCCTTGACGAACTCCTCGTCCAGGACGAGGTCTGCGAACGGGTCCTTCCCGCCCGCTCCGGACGGGTCGGACCCGCCCGGCTCGCGGCCCTCGGCGGGGCGCGGTTGTGGATCTTCGGCTGTCGGCATCGCGCCAGTATGCCGACGGGGTGTGACGATTCGTCGATCGGGGGCACACCTTGTGGTGAACTCGTGCGCGGGCGCGGTGATCCGTCCCGGTCTGTTCCGTTCCGGCCGTTTCCGGCGCGCTCTGCGGGGGCGTCAGTCCTTGGTGCGGGCCTGCTTCACCGATCCCACGATCCCGGCGACGGCCAGCAGGATGCCGGCCGGCAGCAGCGCCAGGAAGAACGCGCCGAACAGGCCCGCGTCCCCGAGCAGCAGTTGCGCCAGCATGTCCAGCACCAGCAGCCCGCCGGCCGCCGGGAGGGCCGACTGCCACGGGTGGTCGTTCGCCCAGCGGCGCAGCCGCCGTTCGGAGGTGTCGCGGCGCAGCTGCCCGCCGACGGTGCCGACCAGGAAGAAGAAGAACAGGGCCCAGCCGGCCGGCCCGGCCAGCATGCCCAGGGACCAGTGCCCGGAGATCGCGTCGATCCCCAGGGCGGTCGCACCCACCACCGCACCGACCCCCGCGGCCGTCCGCCACGGTCCCACGGTCGCCGAGGCGACGGCGAGTTGCCGGTTCTCACGTCGGGACATTTCGTCGTGTGCCATGACTCCACGGTGCTCCCGTGCGGCGCCGGAGGCCATAGGGGAAACCCCCGAGATTCTCCCTAGGGACGAGGTGGGGCAACCCGTCGCCGACCACGGGCTGGACGGTCCCTGCGGGTGCCCCCGTGCGGTGCGAGGATGGCCGCAGTACCGAGGTAAGGAGCGGCCATGGGCGCCAGCGCAGCACACGGACAGAAGATCGCCTTCCTGGGCACGGGCAAGATCGGCGAGGCCCTGCTCTCCGGCCTGCTGCGGGCCGGCAAGGACCCGGCGGACGTCCTGGTGACCGCCCGCCGCCCCGAGCGCGCCGCCGAACTCGCCGCCCGCTACGGCGTGGTGGCCGCCTCCAACGCCGAGGCCGCCAAACTCGCCGACACCCTGATCCTCGCCGTCAAGCCGCAGGACATGGGCACCCTGCTGGAGGAGCTGGCCCCGCACGTCGGCGCGGACCGGCTGGTGATCTCGGCCGCGGCCGGCATCCCCACCGCCTGGTTCGAGGAGCGGCTGGCGGCCGGCACCCCGGTGGTCCGGGTGATGCCCAACACGCCGGTCCTGGTGGACGAGGGGATGAGCGTCATCTCCGGCGGCTCGCACGCCACCGAGGAGCACCTGGAGCGGGCCGAGGAGATCTTCAGCTCGGTCGGCAAGGCGCTGCGGCTGCCCGAGGCCCAGCAGGACGCGGCCACCGCGCTCTCCGGCTCCGGCCCGGCCTACTTCTACTTCCTGGTCGAGGCGATGACGGACGCGGGCATCCTGCTCGGCCTGCCCCGGCAGGTGGCGCACGACCTGATCGTGCAGTCCGCGATCGGCGCCTCGGTGATGCTGCGCGACTCCGGCGAGCACCCGGTGAAACTGCGCGAGGCCGTCACCTCCCCGGCCGGCACCACCATCGCGGCCATCCGCGAGCTGGAGAACCACGGGGTGCGGGCCGCGCTGCTGGGCGCCCTGGAGGCGGCGCGGGACCGCTCCCGGGAGCTCGCCTCCGGGGGGAAGTAGCCGGCTGGGTAGGCTCGACGGCATGGCCTACGACCTGGTGATCTTCGACAACGACGGTGTCCTGGTGGACAGCGAGCCGCTCTCCAACCGGGTGCTGGCCGCGTACCTGACCGAACTCGGCTACCCGACCACGGTCGAGGACTCCTACCGGGACTTCATGGGCTGCGCCGCCCACCGCATCCACGACGTGATCGCCGAGCGGTACGACGCCGCGACGCTGCCGGAGGGCTTCGACGAGCTGTTCCACGGCCGGGTCTTCGACGCGTTCGGCACCGAGCTGACGGCCGTCCGGGGTGCGGAGCAGCTGCTGAAGGAACTGCGGCAGCGCTCCGTCCCCTACTGCCTGGCCTCCTCGGCGCACCACGTGTGGATCCGCACCGCGCTGGACGTCACCGGCCTGCGCGGGTACGTCGCCGAGGAGCGGATCTTCAGCGCCCAGGACGTCGGCGTGGGCAAGCCCGCGCCGGACCTCTTCCTGCACGCCGCCCGCACCCTCGGCGTCGACCCGGCCCGCTGCCTGGTCGTCGAGGACAGCCCCAACGGCGTGCTGGCGGCCCGGGCCGCGGGCATGGACGTGTACGGCTACACCGCGCTCACCGACCCGGCGAAGCTGACCGCCGCCGGGGCCACCGGGCTGATCGCCGACCTCTCCGAGGTCACCGCCCTGCTCTGACCCGCCCTGCTCTGACCCGCCCTGCTCCGACCCGCCCTGCTCCGACCCGCCCTGCTCCGACCCGCCCTGCTCCGACCCGCCCTGCTCCGACCCGCCCTGCTCCGACCCGCCCTGCTCCGACCGGTTCCGCCCGGCCCTTCCGTCCGGCTGCGGAAAGTCCCTGCGCGACCCCTCCCGCAATCGCGGTCCACCGCCTACGCTCTCGCCAACATCGTCGTACCGGCCAGTAGCGAGGTTCGCCATGAGTGCCGCGTCACCCGCGATCCCGCCCGGCCTGCGCGCCGGGCGGGCCGCGCTCGCCGTCAGCTTCCTGCTCCAGGGCACCACCTTCGCGCTGCTGGTCACCTGCATTCCGGAGATCCAGCACCGGTACGGGCTGAGCGACGCGCTGCTGCCGCTGTTCCTGGCCGCGGTGCCGATCCTCGCCGGGGTCGGCTCGATCACCTCCGAACAGCTGGTGAAGCGCACCGGCGCGCGGGCCGTGCTGCGGGTCGTCCAGCCGCTGGTCTGCCTCAGCCTCGCGGGCGCCGGCCTCGGCGACACGCTCTGGCAACTCGCCGTCGCGCTCGGGGCGTTCGGCCTGCTGGTGGGCGCGCTCGACGCGAGCATGAACATGCTGGGGGTGGGCCTGCAACACCGCTACGGCCGCTCGATCATGATCGGCTTCCACGCCGCGTTCAGCCTCGGCGGCATCCTCGGGGCGGCCCTCGCCGGCCTCGGCTCGCACTACGGGCTCGGCCTGCCGGTGCTGTTCGGCACGGTCGCGGCGGTGATCGCCCCGCTGGCCCTGCTGACCGGCACCCGATTCGCCGGACCGGCCGAACTCGGGGACGCCGTCCGGGAGGCCGCCGAGGCCGCCGCGCGGTCCATCCCCTGGCGGCCGCTGCTGCCGCTGTGCCTGGCGATGGCCTTCGCGTACATCGCGGACGCCTCGGTCTCCAACTACAGCGTCAAGTACCTCACCGACGGCCTGGGCAGCGCCGCGGACGTCGCCAAGCTGTCCTACCTCGGCTACATGGTCGCGATGCTGCTGGGCCGCGCGCTGGGCGACCGCGCGGTGCAGCGCTGGGGCGCCGTCCCGGTGGTCCGGGCCGGTGCCGGGCTGGCCGCGCTCGGCTTCGCGCTGGCCGCCGCCGCGCCCGCCGCCTGGGTGGGGATCGCCGGGTTCACCGTGCTCGGCTTCGGCATCTGCGCCATCATCCCGCAGGTGTTCGCGGCCGGGGGCCGGCTGTTCCCGGCCGACTCGGACGCCGCGGTGGCCCGGCTGAACCTCTTCAACTACGTGGGCTTCCTGATCGGTTCGCCGCTGGTCGGGACGATCGCCGACGCGAGTTCGTACCGCTGGGCGCTGCTCGCCCCGATGCTGCTGGTGCTCGCCGTCCTGCCGCTGGCCGAGCGCTTCGCCCCGGCCCCGGCGCTCGCCCCCGCCACGGTGTGACGGGGGCGGGGGCGGGGGCGAGCGGGGGCGGGAAGGGAGGTCAGCCGATCACGGTGGCCAGCTCGGGCAGGCCGTTGGCCCACAGCTGGTCCTTGATGCCACCACCCGACTGGTAGTACTCGTAGTAGACGTACGGTGCCCAGTTCAGGGTGTACGGCCCGGTCCAGGTCGGGGCCGAGGTGATCTGGACGGTGACCGCGACGGTGCGGGTCTCGCCCGGGGCGATCGGCGCCCGGAAGTGGAAGTTCGCGTTGTTCCCGTTGACGGCGCAGTCGGTGGAGTCGCCGGAACACCCGGTGACCGTGAACGCGCCGGCCTCCTGGTTGGCCGGCCAGATCGGCTGGATGAACTCGTAGGCGAAGTAGATGTCGGTGGTCTCGGTGTTGGTGAGCGAGAGCGTCAGGGTCAGCTGGTCGCCCGCCGCCGCCGTCTTCTTGTCGACGGCGAACGAGCTGCCGCTGACCGCGGCGGAGGCCGGCTGGGCGGCAAAGAGCAGGCCAAGTCCCAGTAATGCAGCGAGAATTACCCCAAGGCGTTGCGCGCTGAATGGCTTCATGGCGGAGAGGATATGAAGTCGTGAAGGTTTTGTCTGTAGGGCCTCCGCGGGGGCCCTGAGCCCCGCCCCCGGCGCGCCCTGGACAAGGCCCGGCCACCCCCACCCGCTACGGTGGAGGCCATGCCCGACGCCGAGCGTGACACCCCCTGCGGCCTGCACCTCTTCTGGGACGAGGCCGTCACCGCCTACGACTTCGGCCCCGGCCACCCGATGGACCCGACCCGGCTGGCGCTCACCATGCGCCTGGTCGAGGCCCTCGGACTGGACGCCGGGCCCGGGGTGACGGTGCGGGCCGCACCGCCCGCCGGCGAGTCCACCCTGCGGCTGGTGCACACCCGGGAGTACGTCGAGGCGGTCAAATACGCCGCCGCCCACCCCGACGAGTCGGATCCCCGGCACGGGCTCGGCACCGACGACAACTGGTCCTTTCCCGCCGTGCATTCGGCCTCCGCGCTGATCGCCGGTCAGTCCGTGGCCGCCGCCGAGGCGGTCTGGCGCGGGGAGACCCCGCACGCCGTGAACTTCGCCGGCGGGCTGCACCACGCGATGCCCGCCAAGGCCTCCGGCTTCTGCGTCTACAACGACCCGGCGCTGGCCGTCGCCCGGCTGCTCGAACTCGGCGCCGAGCGGGTCGCCTACGTCGACGTGGACGTCCACCACGGCGACGGCGTCCAGCAGGCCTTCTGGAACGACCCCCGGGTGCTCACGATCTCGCTCCACGAGCACCCCGCCACGCTCTTCCCGCAGACCGGCTGGCCCACCGAGACCGGCGGCCCGGACGCCCCCGGCTCCGCCGCCAACCTGCCGCTGCCGGCCGGCACCGGCGACGCCGGCTGGCTGCGCGCCTTCCACGCCGTGGTGCCCGAACTGCTCACCGCCTTCCGCCCGCAGGTCCTGGTCACCCAGCACGGTGCCGACACCCACCTGGAGGACCCGCTCGCCCACCTCGCCGTCACGCTGGACGCCCAGCGGATGATCGCCGAGGAACTGCACGACCTCGCCCACCGGCTCACCGGCGGCCGCTGGATCGCCACCGGCGGGGGCGGCTACGCCGTCGTGGACGTCGTCCCGCGCACCTGGACCCACCTGGTCGCCACCGCCGCCGGACGGCCCGTCGACCCGGCCACCGAGACCCCCGAGTCCTGGCGCGCCGAGGTCTACCGCCGCACCCGCCGGCCCGCCCCGCTGCGGATGACCGACGGCGCCCGACCGGTCTGGCGCGACTTCGACGCGGGTTACGATCCGGCCGACCGACTCGATCAGGCCATCCTCGCCAGCCGCCGCGCGGTGTTCCCCCACCTCGGCCTCCTGGCCTGAGGCCGGCCTCCCCGCCCAGGTGCGGGTGGGCCGTGCGTACGCCCACTCCCGCGTTCCGCCGAGTGACTACGTACTGCAACAGTCCTATCTCTCACCGTACGAGGACCGCACCTCCCCTCTTCCCACTGGTACCACCCATAACTACTCTGGGGATACACGTGTGCCGGTGGAGTCACCGGAGGGGAAGCCGGTGCCTTGCACACGGGTGAAGGGTCGGGTGATGGTCATGAGTTCCGGCGAACGCCCCTTGCAGGAAGTCGTCTTCCTGACCGTGGCGGAGGTTGCCTCGGTCATGCGGGTGTCGAAGATGACGGTGTACCGGTTGGTGCACAGCGGAGAGCTGCCGGCCATCAGGGTCGGGCGGTCCTTCCGGGTGCCCCAGCAGGCGGTGCACGAGTACCTCAAGGAGTCCTACGTGAGGCTTGAGAGCGCGTAGTTCCGGGTGGGCGGGGGTGGGGCCGCAGCTGCGGATCCCACCCCCGTTCGCCGGGGATTCCCCGCGAGTTTCCCGGTCACCGGGAGCACGATTACGGCCCTGGGCCCGTGGACGGTAGGCTAGGCCGTCCGTCAGTCGTATGGACTCCGTCTCTCACGGGCGAGAGTCTCAGTGAGCGAGGGTTGTTCCGTGGGCTCTGTCATCAAGAAGCGTCGCAAGCGTATGGCCAAGAAGAAGCACCGCAAGCTTCTGAAGAGGACCCGCGTTCAGCGTCGCAACAAGAAGTAAGCGCCCCCGGCCGCGCTCAGCGCGCCCGGCGCTTCCACCGCCCGCCCAGGCCTCGGCCTGGGCGGGCGGTGTCGTTTCACGGCCCGGCAGGGCGGCACGGTACGGTGCACGCAGGCCGCTCGGGCCGAGGGAATGGGGTGCACACCGTGGGCGTGGTCGTGCTCGTCACCGGCGTGGCACGCCATCTCGGTGCCCGCTTCGCCGCCGAGGTCCGCCGTCGTCCGGGTGTGGACCTGGTGGTCGGCGTGGACGTGCAGCCGCCCCGGCTGCCGGTCGAGGAGCCGGAGGGACCGGCCGCCGAGTACCGCTTCCACCAGCTCGACCTGCGCCGCCCGGCGGTCTCCCGGGTGATCGCCGAGCACCGGGTCGACACCGTGGTCCACCTCAGCGTCAGCGCCACCGGCCTGGGCTCCACCAACCGCTCCGCGGTGAAGGAGTCCAACGTCATCGGCACCATGCAACTGCTCGGCGCCTGCCAGAAGGCGCCCGGGGTGCGCCGGTTGGTGGTGAAGTCGACCACCGGCGTCTACGGCTCCGCGCCCCGCGACCCGGCGGTGTTCACCGAGCGGATCCAGCCGAAGAACCCGCCCGGCGGCGGCTTCGCCAAGGACGCGGCGGAGGTCGAGGGCTACGTCCGCGGCTTCGCCCGGCGCCGCCCGGACGTCGCGGTGACGGTCCTGCGCTTCGCCAACATCGTCGGCCCCGGCGCGGACACCCCGCTCAGCGAGTACTTCGCGCTGCCCGTGCTGCCGACCGTCCTCGGCTACGACCCCCGGCTCCAGTTCGTGCACGAGGACGACGCCGTCGCGGTGCTCTGCCGGGCCGCCGCCGAGGCCGAGCCGGGCACCGTCAACACCGGGACCTTCAACGTGGCCGGGGAGGGCGTCCTGCTGCTCTCCCAGTGCGCCCGCCGGCTCGGCCGGCCGACCGTGCCGCTGCTGCTGCCCGCGGTCAGCTGGATGGCCGGGCTGGCCCGGCAGACCCGGCTGCTGGACGTCTCGCCGGAGCAGCTGCGGCTGCTCACCCACGGCCGGGTGGTGGACACCGCGCGACTGCGCGAGACGCTCGGCTACCGCCCGGCGTTCACCACCCCGGAGGCCTTCGCCGACTTCGCCGCCGCGCAGGGGCCCGGCCTGCTGCCGCCCGAGCGGCTGGCCGTCGTCACCGACCGGCTGGCCGCCCTGCTCGGCCCGGTGCGGGCCCCGGCCGCCGGCGTCCCCACCGTCCGTACCGACCGCCCCCGCCGACCCAGGAGCTGAACCCGCGATGAGTGCCGCAGCCGAGAACGCGCCGGGCGAGGCCAGGGTCATCCCGATCGAGTCCGCCCCCAGCTGGACCTCGCCCGACGACCCCGGGCCCGCCGACCGGCTCGCCGACGCCGTCGGCGGGGCGTTGTCCGGGCAGCTCGGTTCGGCGGCCACCCGGCTGTTCGGCAAGGGCTGGGAGGGCCGGGCCGCGGACGGGCTGGCCTTCCTGCGCCGCCGGATCACCGGCGACTACGAGGTGGACGAGTTCGGCTTCGACCGGGAGCTCACCGAGGAGGTGCTGCTCGCCCTGCTGCGCCCGCTGGCCGAGAAGTACTTCCGGATCGAGGTCCAGGGCGTCGAGAACATCCCGGCCGAGGGCGGCGCGCTGATCGTCGCCAACCACTCCGGGACGATCCCGCTGGACGCCCTGATGACCCAGGTCGCCATCCACGACCACCACCCGCACCACCGGCACCTGCGGATGCTCGCCGCCGACCTGGTGTTCGTGCTGCCGGGCGTCAACGAGCTGGCCCGCAAGGCCGGCCACACGCTGGCCTGCAACGAGGACGCCCAGGCGCTGCTGGAGCGCGGCGAGGTGGTCGGGGTCTGGCCAGAGGGCTTCAAGGGCATCGGCAAGCCGTTCGCCGAGCGGTACAAGCTCCAGCGCTTCGGGCGCGGCGGCTTCGTCTCCTCGGCGCTGCGCGCGAAGGTGCCGATCGTGCCGTGCTCGATCGTCGGCGCCGAGGAGACCTACCCGATGATCGGCAACGTGAAGACGCTGGCCCGGCTGCTGGGCCTGCCGTACGTGCCGATCACGCCGACCTTCCCGTGGCTGGGGCCGCTGGGCGTGCTGCCGCTGCCGACCAAGTGGACCATCCGGTTCGGGGAGCCGATCGCCACCGACGGGTACCCGGCGGAGGCGGCGGACGACCCGATGCTGGTCTTCGACCTGGCCGACGAGGTGCGCGAGACGATCCAGCACACGCTCTACAAGCTGCTGGTGCAGCGGCGGTCGGTGTTCTTCTAGGTTTCCCGCGACCTTCGGGGGCCTCCCGTGGCCTCCGAGGCACGGCCGAGGGCCCCGGCGATCCCTGGAACTCCAGGGATCACCGGGGCCCCGCGTCGTCCGGTCAGCCGCCGAGGAGCCGCAGCCCGGGCAGCAGGCCCGGGATCAGCGGGGGCACCTCGACGCCCTGCGGCTGGCCGGCGGCCGGGGCGCTGGGCGTGCCGGAGGGCGGCTGCGGTGCCTGCGGCGGGGCCGGGGCGGCGCTCGGCGAGGTCCTGCCGCCGGTGAGCCCGCTGGTGAGGTCCCCGACGAGCCCGTTGACGGCGTCCGGCGCGCTGCTGGGCAGGGTGCTCGGCAGGCCGCCGCCCTTGGCGCCGGTGCCGCCGGGCGTGCTGGCGCCGGTGCTGGCGGGGGCCCGCTCGGTGCCGCCGGGGCGGTTGTTGCCGCCGCTGGTCGCGCCGGTGGCACCGCCCTGGGCCGGGCCGTCGCCGGGCGCGGGGCCGGAGCCGTTCGCCGGGGTGTCGACGGGGGCGCCGCCGGTGGCCGGGCCGGCCGTGTCGCCGCCCGCTCCGGTGCCGGCCGGGCCACCGCTCTTGGCGGCGGGCTGGGTCAGGCGCAGGGGCGCGACGTCCTCGCTTATGTCGTCGAAGAGCTGGTCGACCAGGTGGGCCTGCTGGGTCAGCTGGACGGGCAGCTGGCCCGCCAGTTCGGTCCAGCGGCCGTCCTCGCCCCGGGCGAAGCCGGCCAGGGCGCGCATCGGGCCGAGCGAGCCGTTGCTGCGGTAGACCGAGCGGAGCAGCTCGCGGCCCTTGATGGCGTCGGCGTGCATGTCGTCCAGCGCGCGGCGGACCCGTTCGACGGTGCCCGGGCTGAGCCCGGTGGCCGGGCCGGGGTGGCCGACCAGGGTCTTGGCCTCGCCGAGCCTGGTGGCGGCGTTGTCGAGCAGCAGTTCGCCGCGCTCGGAGTCGGTGTCCGCCAGGTCGAGCCTGAGCCCTTCGAGGCCGCGCTTCATGCCGTACAGCGTGTCCCCGGGGAGGGCGTTGGAGCTGGCGGCGGCGGCGCCGGCGAGGCTGCCGACGGCCAGTCCGGCGACCAGCCCGCCGATCGCGAACCGGCGGCTCCAGCGGCCGCGCGGCGCCGTCCGGATGGCCCGGTGCCGGCGTTGGCGGGGCACCGTGGCGCCCGGTCCGCCGGCGAAGGCCTGCTCGAACGCGGCCATCAGCTGGGCGCGTTGGACGGTCCGTACCTCCGGGTCCAGCGCCGGTCCGGGCATCGCGCCCAGTGCGTCGGTCAGGCCGACCAGTTGGGCCATCGCGACCGGACCGGCGCCGGTGGCAGCGGTGTTCGCCGATTCGGCGTCCGCTGCGCCGCGCTGCTCCGCCCGGTGGGCCTCCAGCGCCTCGGCGAAGGCCTTCGCCCGTCGGTGCTCCAGCACGTTTGCCGTCACGGGCCACACCTCCCTTCGTCGTTGTCGACACCCCGGCCTGCCGGACGGTTGCCTCGGCGGGCCAAAGCCACTCCATCGGGTGACAGGTCGCAATTCGGCTTGACCGTACGCCTGGTGGGGACTTGCATGCTGGCCAACGAGTGGTGCGGGCGGTGGGTTACGCACGGCTGATCATCGGATCGACCGTTCACCCGGACGTGTCGGTCGGGTGCGGACGGTGACGGCCCGTCGGGCCGCCCGCCGGCTATGCCGCCCCCGGTCACCGCGGCCTCACCGGGCGTCCGGCGGCAGCAGTCGGGCCAGGGTGCGGACGGCGCGGTACTGGAGGGTCTTGATGGCACCCTCGTTCTTGCCCATGATCCGCGCGGTCTCGGCCACCGAGAGCCCCTGGAGGAAGCGGAGCGTCACGCACTCCTGCTGCTGCGGGTTGAGCCGGTGCACCGCGTCCAGCAGGGCGGCGTTGGAGAGCGACTCCAGCACCGACTCCTCCGGGCTGCGCTCGCACTCGTTGGAGTCGAGCATCTCGCCGGTGGTCACCTCCAGCCGGAAGCGGCTGGACTTGAAGTGGTCGGCGACCAGGTTGCGGGCGATGGTCACCAGCCAGGCGCCGAAGTCCCGGCCCTGCCAGGTGAAGGTGCCGATCCGGCGCAGCGCGCGCAGGAACGTCTCGCTGGTGAGGTCCTCGGCGGTGGCCCGGCTGCCGACCCGGTAGTAGATGTAGCGGTAGACGGTGTCCGAGTAGTGGTCGTAGAGCCGGCCGAAGGCCTCGCTCTCGCCGGCCTGGGCCCGCTCGACCAGCTCCATGATCGGGTTGTGCTCGGTCTCGTAGCCGGGGCTCGGCGCGGTCCGGGCGCGGCCGCGGCCGACGCCGGTGCTGCCGGTGCGGCCGCGCGAGCCGGTGCCGGTGGAGCCGGCGGCGGTGGTGCGCAGCGCCAGGCCGGAGCCGTGCGGGTGTCCGAACGGGGCTCCGGCGGGCACGAGTTGGGGCGAGGCGGCGAGCTGGCTGCGGAGCAGGTTGCGCAGCAGGTCCAGGCCGGTGGAGATCTGCCGGTCGGCGACGGGGCGGCCGCGGAGGCCGGTGCGGGGGCGCAGGGGCGCGGACGACGGGCGGGAGGGTGCAGGCGCGTCGTTCCGGACGGGTGGGTACACGGGACTCCCAGAGGCAGAACTGTGGACGGATCACCTCCGCCTGCGCGGAGAGCACTCCCGCGCCGCCCGTTCGAGCGGGGCGCGTGGGTGACGTGCATCCAGGAGAGAATAACGCTTTGTGCAATGACAGCTACACCGTGTGGTCGAAGTGGTCGTTTGGGATCCATTTATCGCGCATATTCGGCTGACACTGACCGGACCTGTCATCGTTCATCCGGCTCAACGTGACCGTTCGGGCGCCCAGGGTGACCAATTCGGCGGTCAGGCCGGTGGTTTCCCAGTCTTGAGGCCCGGCAACCCCCGACTTTCCCGGTCTGGCGAACGATCAGAACCAGTCACCGGGTGACAGGTTCGTTCATTGGGCCGGAAAGCCGTACCGGAAACGGGAGTTCGCCCGTACGAGGGGCCAGGTCAGAGGCCTGGTTGACGGCTGGTCACCCGCGCGGGGAGGCCGTGGGGAGGCCGCGGGCAGGCCTGTCGGCTGGGGGCGCGACCGGGGGTGGCGGAAGCCCGTCAGGCGCAGCGGCGGCGGCGGTTCAGGGCCACCCCGGCGGCCGCCGCACCCGCGAGCACCCCGAGCGCGGCCGCGGCCGGCAGTCCCACCCGGGCCGCCTTCCGGCCGGTCCGGAAGTCCCGCACCCGCCAGCCCTGGGCCCGGGCGTGGCGGCGCAGCGCGCCGTCCGGGTTCACCACGTACGGGTGGCCGACCAGCGAGAGCATCGGGATGTCGTTGGCCGAGTCGCTGTACGCGGCGCAGCGGTCGAGGTCCAGCCGCTCGTGCCGGGCCAGCGCGTGCACCGCGGCCGCCTTGGCCGGGCCGTGCAGCAGCTCGCCGACCAGCCGGCCGGTGTACCGGCCGCCGTCGGCCTCGGCGACGGTGCCCAGGGCGCCGGTCATGCCGAGCCGGCGGGCGATCACCCGGGCCACCTCCAGCGGGGCGGCGGTGACCAGCCAGACCCGCTGGCCGGCGTCCAGGTGCATCTGGACCAGGGCGCGGGTGCCGGGCCAGATCTTGTCGGCCACGACCTGCTCGAAGACCTCCTCGCAGATCGCCTCCAGGTCGGCGGTGCTCTTCCCGGCGACCAGGCCGAGCGCGGTGTGCTGGGCGTCCGAGATGTGCTCCGGGTCCTCGGCGCCGTTCAGCCGGAACCAGGCCTGCTGCCAGGCGAACCGGGCGATGTCGCGGCGGGTGAGGAAGCCGCGCCGGTAGAGGCCGACCCCGAGGTAGAAGATCGCGGCTCCGCGCAGGATGGTGTTGTCGCAGTCGAAGAACGCGGCGGCGCGCGGGTCGCCCGGCTCGGGGGTGTGGTTCTCGGCCGGGGCCTTGGGCGCCTTGCCGGGCCTGCCCGCGGCGGGCGCGGCGCTCTCGGTGCTCCCGGCGGGCCCGGCGGCGACCTCGGCCGGAGCGGTGCTCCCGGCGGGCGCGGTGCTCTCCGCGGGGGCGGTGGCCGACTCCGGCTCGGCCTGCAGCGCAGCTGCCGCCGCCTCGGCGGCAGCCTCGCCCGCCAGGGCGCTCCGCTCGGTGGTGGAACGCTTCGCCTGGGTGAGCCTTCGGAGCACGGCCATGTCATCGAGCATAGCCAGCCGGGCGCGCGGCGGCCGTGACGGCGGCGTGCCCGCGCGGTGAACACCGGGCGGTCCCGGGCCCCGGCGGGGCGGTCGCCGGGCGGGCGGACAATGGCCGGGTGAGCCCACTGCTGCGACGTGACAAGAGCCCGAAGCCCGCGCCGGCCGACCGCACCGTGACCCTGGTCGGCAAGCCCGGCTGCCATCTGTGCGACGACGCCCGGGAGGTGATCGTCCGGGTGACGGGCGAGCTGGGCGCGACCTTCGAGGAGAAGGACATCACCCAGGACGAGGAGTTGTACCGGCGCTACTGGGAGCAGATCCCGGTGACCCTGATCGACGGGCGCCAGCACGACTTCTGGCGGGTCGACGAGCGCCGCCTGCGCGCCGCCCTCGGCGGCTGACCGCTCCCGCGCACCGCCGCTGCCGCCCCGCCACTCGGCGGGGGCGGTTCGCCGAATCGTTGTCAAAGACACCCCGGTCCGGCTTGGGCCGGGGCCGGTTGGTCGGCTTACGATCGAACGCGTTTGCGCCCGAGGGGGGCTGAGCACGCGAGGAGTGCCGCCATGCTTCCCGGCCCGACCCCTGGGACGCCCGAAGCCCCGCCGGGCGCCAGGGGCTTCGCCGTGGTGGACGTGGAGGCGACCGGCCGCAGCCCGTGGCGGCACCGGGTGGTCGAGATCGCGGTGGTCCTGCTGGACGAGCGGCTGCGCCCGGAGGGGGAGTTCGCCACCCTGCTCGACCCGCTGGGCCCGGTCGGTCCGACCCACGTGCACCGGATACACCAGGCGGACGTCGAGGGCGCCCCGCGTTTCCGGGAGATCGCCCCGCGGCTGCTGGAGCTGCTGGCCGGCCGGGTGCTGGTGGGTCACCACGTCAGCTGCGACCACAAATTCCTGGATCGCGAGTTCGCCCGGATCGGGGTCGCGCTGCCGCCCGTGCCGCTGCTGTGCACGATGCGGCTGGCCCGCGCCCACCTGCCGCAGGCCCGCGGCCACGGCCTGGCGGCCTGCGTGGAGGCGGCGGGCCTGGGCTGGTACCCGGCGCACACCGCGCTGGGCGACGCCCGGGTGACCGCCGAGCTGCTGCGGCACTGCGTCGGCGTCCCGTCCTGCCCGCCGGACGACTGGGCGGGCCCGCTGCGCGAGGCGGCCCGGGTGCCCTGGCCGCGGCTGGGCCGGGCCCGCTCCCGCCCGTCCGGCACGCCCGTCCCGCTGGTGCGCCGGGAGGCGCCGTACGGCCCGTGGCTGCCCGGGGTGCCCGCCCCGGCCGTCCTCCTGACGGAGCGCGGTGCTATGGGCTCGACGGCGTGATGCGCATCACTGTGTGGGGACAAAACGGACACCATCTTTGTGCACACGTTCACAAACGCATAGCCTGGCTGCCAAAGCCCAGCTTCACCCACAGGAGCACCGTGGCAATCGGCCGATCACCACAGAGCAGTTCGCAGACGCCCGACCAGGGCGCCGCGCGCCGACCCTCGCGTGCCCGGGGCATCCCGGAGGCGACCGTCGCCCGCCTCCCCCTCTACCTGCGCGCGCTCACCGCGCTCTCCGAGCGTTCGGTGCCGACGGTCTCCTCCGAGGAGCTGGCCGCCGCCGCCGGCGTGAACTCGGCGAAGCTGCGCAAGGACTTCTCCTACCTGGGCTCCTACGGCACCCGCGGCGTCGGCTACGACGTCGAGTACCTCGTCTACCAGATCTCCCGCGAGCTGGGCCTGACCCAGGACTGGCCGGTCGTCATCGTCGGCATCGGGAACCTCGGCCACGCCCTCGCCAACTACGGCGGCTTCGCCTCCCGCGGTTTCCGGGTGGCCGCCCTGCTGGACGCCGACCCGAACGTGGTCGGCGGCAGCGCGGCCGGCCTGCCGGTGCGGCACATGGACGAGCTGGAGTCGATCGTCGAGAGCCAGCACGTCTCGATCGGTGTGATCACCACCCCGCCCGGCGCCGCCCAGCAGGTCTGCGACCGGCTGGTGGAGGCCGGCGTCACCAGCATCCTCAACTTCGCCCCGACCGTGCTGACCGTCCCGGACGGCGTGGACGTGCGCAAGGTCGACCTCTCCATCGAGCTGCAGATCCTGGCCTTCCACGAGCAGCGCAAGGCCGGCGAGGAGCCGGACCGCACCGAGTCGGTGCTGGACCGCGCCCCGGGCCCGGTCCGGGCGGCGGCGGCCAAGCTGCGCCGCGCGGCGGGCGGCAGCGGCAAGGGCCGCGGCACCGCCGAGACCGCGGCCAAGGACCAGGCCGAGCAGGGCCAGTCCGGCAAGGGCGGGGAGGGCGATCTCCCCGCGGTGATGCCCGCATGAGCGAGCGAGTCAGCCGCAGGACGCAGGTCGTGCGAAGCGCCCGCCGAGCGGTGCGGGGCGGCATGAGTACGGACAACCGTGGGACCTGGGGGCGGGCGTGAGTCTTCTCGTCGTTGGACTGAGCCATCGCACGGCGCCGGTCGGCGTGCTGGAGCGCGCCGCGCTGACCGGTGAGGTGCCGACCCGGCTGCTGCACGACGCGGCCGCCACCGCGACCGTCGCCGAGGCCGCGCTGCTCAACACCTGCAACCGGATCGAGCTGTACGCGGACGTGGACAAGTTCCACGCCGGCGTCGCCGAGCTGTCGCTGCTGCTCGCCCATCACAGCGGGGTGGACCTGGAGGAGCTGACCTCCCACCTCTACGTCCACTACGAGGACCGCGCCGTCCACCACCTGTTCTCGGTGGCCTGCGGCCTGGACTCGATGGTGGTCGGCGAGGGCCAGATCCTCGGCCAGCTGCGCGACGCGCTGGCCACCGCGCAGGAGGAGCACACCGCCGGGCGCGGCCTGAACGAGCTGTTCCAGCAGGCGCTGCGGGTCGGCAAGCGGGCGCACAGCGAGACCGGCATCGACAAGGCCGGACAGTCGCTGGTGACCTTCGGCCTGGAGCAGGTCGCGGCGGGCGCGGGCGAGATCGCCGGCAAGCGGGCGCTGGTGGTCGGCGCGGGCTCGATGAGCTCGCTGGCCGCCGCCACCCTGGTCCGCTCCGGCGTCACCGACGTGCTGATCGCCAACCGGACGCCGGCCCGCGCCGAGCGCCTGGTCGAGATCCTCGGCTCCGGCGTGGCCCGCACCCTGGACCTGGCCAAGGTGCCGGAGGCGCTGGCCGACGTCGACCTGGTGATCTCCTGCACCGGCGCGGCCGGCGTGGTGGTCAAGGCCGGGGACGTGGCCGCCGCGGTCGCCGCCCGCACCGCCGACCAGCCGCTCGCCCTGCTCGACCTGGCCATGCCGCGCGACGTCGACCACGCCGTGCACGAGCTGCCCGGCGCCCTGCTGGTGGACCTGGAGAGCCTCTCCCACGCGCACGCCGCCACCCCCGGCGCCGGTGACGTGGACCAGGTCGGCCGGATCGTCGCCGACGAGGTGGCCGCCTTCGGCGCCGCCCAGCGGGCCGCCCGGATCGCGCCGACCGTGGTCGCGCTGCGGGCGATGGCCTCCGGCGTGGTCTCCGCCGAGCTGGGCCGGCTGGACTCCCGGCTGCCCGACCTGGACGAGCGCTCCCGCGCGGAGATCACCCAGACCGTCCGCCGCGTCGTCGACAAGCTGCTGCACGCCCCGACCGTCCGGGTGAAGCAGTTGGCCGCCGAGCCCGGCGGCGCCTCCTACGCGGACGCGCTGCGCGAGTTGTTCGACCTCGACCCGGCGGCCGTGCACGCCGTGTCGGGCACACCCGTCGGCGGCCCCCAGCCCTCGGGCGGGGGCACCAGATGAACCGTCAGCCATCCCACGAGTACCACCGGGACGATCACCTCATGAATGGTCAACCGATCACGGAGCAGACTCCGGCCGCCACCGCGACCCTGCGGCTCGGCACCCGGCGCAGCGCGCTCGCCATGGCCCAGTCGGGCATGGTGGCCCGCGAGGTCACCCGGGTCACCGGGCGCCCCGTCGAGCTGGTCGAGATCACCACCTACGGCGACACCTCCCGGGAGGCGCTGGCGCAGATCGGCGGCACCGGCGTGTTCGTCTCCGCCCTGCGGGACGCGCTGCTGGAGGGCCGGATCGACTTCGCCGTGCACTCGCTCAAGGACCTGCCCACCGCCGCCCCGGAGGGCCTGGCGCTGGCCGCCGTCCCCGAGCGCGAGGACGCCCGGGACGCCCTGGTCGCCGCCGAGGGCCTGACCCTGGACGAGCTGGTGGAGAAGCTGGCCGGCGCCGGCCGCCCGGCCCGGATCGGCACCGGCTCGCCGCGCCGGATGGCCCAGCTGAACGCCTGGGCCACCGCCCGCGGCGCCGCGCTGGAGACCGTCGCGATCCGCGGCAACGTGGACACCCGGATCGGCTACGTGACCAGCGGCGAGCTGGACGCGGTGGTGCTGGCCACGGCCGGCCTCAACCGGCTCGGCCGCAGCGCCGAGATCTCCCAGCACCTCGACCCGGAGCTGATGGTTCCGGCCCCCGGCCAGGGCGCGCTCGCGATCGAGTGCACCAGCGCCGACACCGACCTGACCGCCGCGCTCGCCGCCCTGGACCACGCCCCCACGAGGGTCGCCGTGGTCGCCGAGCGGGCCCTGCTGGCCACCCTGGAGGCCGGCTGCTCGGCTCCGGTGGCCGCGCTGGCCACCTGGGTCCGACCGAACGAACTGCGGCTGGAGGGCGTGGTCGGCGACCCCGACGGCGCCGCCCTGCTGAAGATGTCCGCCAACGGTCCGATCGTCCTCGACGAGACCGCCGAGCAGCACGCGACGGCCCTCGGCCGCGCGCTGGCCGCCCGGCTGCTCGACGCGGGCGCGGCCACCCTGATGGGGGAGCGAGCCCGATGAGCCCCACCGCCGCCACCGAAACCCCGTTCCCGGGCGGCCAGTCCGCCACCGGACGGTGCACCTTCCTGGGCGCGGGCCCCGGGGACCCGGGGCTGCTGACCCTGCGCGCGGTCGAGGTGCTGTCCTCGGCCGACATCCTGGTCGCCGACCCGCTGACCGCGGTGGCCGTGCGCACCCACTGCCCGGCCGGTGTGCAGGTGCACACCCCGGCCGCCGAGGGCGCGGACTTCGACCTGGCCCGGCTGGTCGCCGAGGCCGTGCGGGCCGGCAAGCACGTGGTCCGCACCGTCGACGGCGACCCGGGCCTGGACGGCTGCGCCGCCGAGGAGATGCTCAGCTGCGCCGGCGACGGCATCCCCTTCGAGGTGATCCCGGGCGTCGCCCAGTCGGTCGGCGTCCCGGCGTACGCGGGCGTCCCGCTGCGCGGTGCGGCCGGCACCGACGTGCGCTTCGTGGACGGCACCGCGCTGCTGGCCGGCAGCCCGGTGGACCTGGGCGCGCCGGAGACCACCCTGGTGGTCCGGACCACCCTGGGCCAGCTGCCGGCCACCGCGGGCGCCCTGGTCGCCAACGGCCGCAAGCCGGAGTCGGCGCTGAGCGCCACGCTCTCCGGCACCACCACCCGCCAGCGGACCTTCACCTCCACCCTGTCCGGCATCGCCGCCGACCTGAAGGCCGCCCGGGTGCTGCCCTCGCCGGTCTCCGCCCCGGTGGACCCGGCGACCTCGGTGATAGCCGTGGTGGGCGAGCAGGTCGCCCACCGGTCCTCGCACTCGTGGTTCGAGACCAAGCCGCTGTTCGGCTGGAACGTGCTCGTGCCGCGCACCAAGGAGCAGGCCACCGGCCTGTCCGAGCAGCTGCGCTCGTACGGCGCGGTGCCGCAGGAGGTGCCGACCATCGCGGTCGAGCCGCCGCGCACCCCGCAGCAGATGGAGCGGGCCATCAAGGGCCTGGTCACCGGCCGCTACGAGTGGATCGCCTTCACCTCGGTGAACGCGGTCCGGGCGGTCCGGGAGAAGTTCGAGGAGTACGGCCTGGACGCCCGCGCGTTCGCCGGGATCAAGGTCGCGGCGGTCGGCGAGACCACCGCGCAGGCCCTGGTGGACTTCGGCGTGAAGCCGGACCTGGTGCCCTCCGGCGAGCAGTCCGCGGCCGGCCTGCTGGAGGACTGGCCGCCGTACGACCCGGTGTTCGATCCGATCGACCGGGTCCTGCTGCCGCGCGCCGACATCGCCACCGAGACCCTGGTGGCCGGCCTGGTCGAGCTGGGCTGGGAGGTCGACGACGTGACGGCGTACCGGACGGTGCGCGCTTCGCCGCCGCCGGCCGAGACCCGCGAGGCGATCAAGGGCGGCGGCTTCGACGCGGTGCTCTTCACCTCGTCCTCGACCGTGCGGAACCTGGTCGGCATCGCGGGCAAGCCGCACAACGTCACGGTCATCGCCTGCATCGGCCCGGCCACCGCCAAGACCGCCGAGGAGCACGGCCTGCGGGTCGACGTGATGGCCCCGGCGCCGTCGGCGGCCGCGCTGGCCCAGGCGCTGGCAGACTTCGGGGCCAGGCGCCGCGACACCGCCACGGCCGCCGGCGAGCCGGTCTATCGGCCCAGCGAGCGCCGTCCGGGTTCGCGCCGCAAGGCCCGCTGACACCCTCGGGACCGGGGGCGGCGATCCGTCGCCCCCGGCACTGCACAACCGTTCGGAGAGAGAAGCCGTGTCCGCTGAATTCCCGTACGTACGCCCGCGCCGGCTGCGCCAGAGCCCGGCGATGCGCCGCCTGGTCGCCGAGACCCGGCTGCACCCGGCGGAGCTGATCCTGCCGCTGTTCGTCCGCGAGGGCGTCAGCGAGCCCGTCCCGGTCACCTCCATGCCGGGCGTGGTCCAGCACACCCGGGACACCCTGCGCAAGGCCGCGGTGGAGGCGGCCGAGGCGGGCCTGGGCGGCCTGATGCTGTTCGGCGTGCCGGCCGTGCAGGACGCCACCGGCAGCGAGGGCACCAACCCGGACGGCATCCTCCAGCAGGCGATCCGCGACGTGGTCGCCGAGGTCGGCGACGCCCTGGTGGTCATGTCCGACCTCTGCCTGGACGAGTACACCGACCACGGCCACTGCGGCGTGCTGGCCGCCGACGGCAGCGTGGACAACGACGCCACCCTGGAGCGCTACGCCGAGATGGCCCGGGTGCAGGCGGACGCGGGGGTCCACCTGGTCGGCCCGTCCGGCATGATGGACGGCCAGGTCGGCGTGATCCGGCGGGCGTTGGACGAGGCCGGGCACCAGGACGTGGGCATCCTCGCCTACACCGCCAAGTACGCCTCGGCGTTCTTCGGGCCGTTCCGCGAGGCGGTCGGCTCCTCGCTCAAGGGCGACCGCAAGAGCTACCAGCAGGACCCGGCCAACGCCCGTGAGGCGCTGCGCGAGCTGGAGCAGGACCTCGCCGAGGGCGCCGACCTGGTGATGGTCAAGCCGGCCATGGCCTACCTGGACATCCTGCGCCAGGTCGCCGACGCCTCCCCGGTGCCGGTCGCCGCGTACCAGGTGTCCGGCGAGTACGCGATGGTCGAGGCGGCCGCGGCGAACGGCTGGATCGACCGGGAGCGGATGATCATGGAGACGCTCACCTCGATCCGCCGCGCCGGCGCCGAGCAGATCCTCACCTACTGGGCGGTCGAGGCCGCCGCGATGCTCAAGTAGTCGGCGGTCACTCGCCCGCTCGCCTCAGGCTCGCTCGGGGCGGTGCGGGCAACGAGAAGGCCGGGCCGTTCCCCGTGGGGGCGGCCCGGCCTTCCGGGTTCTACTTCCAGCCGTTGATGTGCGCGAAGCCCTCGCCGCCGCCGATCACGTCGGTGGAGGTGGCGGCGCCGCCGCCGAAGCCGCCGGCGATGACGTCGCTGGTGTGGCCGACGCCGAAGCCGGCACCGGCCACGAACGGCTGGTCGCCCGAGGCGACGAACTCGCCGCCGCCCGCGAAGCCGACGTGCGCGAACGCCGGGGTGGCGGCACCCGCGAGCGCCAGCGCGGCGGTGGCGGTCAGTGCGGCCTTGGCCAGCTTGCTCTTCATGGAAATGCCCTCTCTTTCGGAGCGCCCCGGCGGGCGCTGCCTCTGACACGTGATCACATCCGGCCGTTCGGGTCGGCACCCCACGCGCCGGTCCGAACGTCCGCTCACCCGGCCGGTCCGCGCCTGTTCGGCGGCGGCCGGCCGGACACCTCGCCCGTGGCGCCTCGAGCGCCCGTAGCGCCCGGAGGGCCCGGGGAGACGTACCTCCCCGGGCCCTCCGTCCGTGCCGTGCCCCTTGATCAGCCGATCAGGTGCGAAACGCCCGCGTCGCCCGAGGACTGGGTGTTCTGGCCGACGTTGCAGATCTGCTTCGGGGTGCTGTTCAGGATCGGCACCTCGACCGGAACCGCGACGCCGACCACGGCGACGGCGATGTTGTGGACCTCCGGCAGGCAGATGTTCGCGTTGTCCAGGGTGTGGAAGTTCGGGCTGCCGTTGCCGTGGGTGCCGGTCTGGTTGGTGCCGCCGTTGCCCTGGACGGAGGTGGCGGCGCCGTCCGAGTCGACGATGGCGGAGGCCGAGCCGGCGGACATCGCGATGGCGGCGGCGGCCAGGCCGGCGGCGGCGAGGGACTTCTTGATCATTTCCGGTTTTCCTCTCGAGGGGTGAATCGGGGAGCGATTCGAAGGGTGGTTCAGGGGAGTGCAGCTGGGGGAACGGTCAGCCGATCAGGTGGGACACGCCCGCGTCGCCGTGGCTCTGGGTGCCCTGGCCCTGGGTGCAGTACTGCTTGCCACCGCTGTTGGCGATCGGGACCTCGACCGGGACGGCCACGCCGAGCACGCCCACCGCGATGTTGTGGATCTCGGGGAGGCAGACGTTCGCGTTGTCCAGGAAGTGGAAGTTCGGGCTGTTGTTCCCGACCGTGCCGGTGAAGTTGGTGCCGCCGTTGCCCTCGATGGAGGCTGCGGCGCCGTCCGCGTCACCGATCGCCGAGGCGGGCGCGGCGGCGGCGGCCAGCGCGGCGACGGCCAGGCCGGCGGCGGCGAAGGACTTCTGGATCATGGGGAGATCCCTCTCTGAAATGCTCTTGGTTTCCGTGCGTACAACGCGTAGAACGCTCAGACCCGGTCTGCAGTCACTGACGTCCAGATCAAAGAATGACGGCACGGAAGGTTACGGGGATTTTTGAAAAGAGTCCGGGAGGCGCGTCGAAGAGTGGTTTCCGGTCGGATTATTAGGCCGAACCGGTTAACCGCCGCAATCCGTACTCACGGTCACTCGTTGAGGCAGATTGCTTTCCGGCTGCGCCCCGCAGCCCCTCCCTTCCCTTCAGGGATCTCCAGTACGGACAGGCAGAACGGTGAAAAGCATGAAGTTCTCCAAGCGGGCCGGCGCGATGCTGTTGGCGGTCGGTGCGGGCATGCTCGCCTCCCAGGGAGCGGCCAGTGCCGCCCCGGTCAGCCCCGACCAGGTCGGTGCCCTGGAGGACAAGCTGGCCACCCAGCAGGTCCCGGCGGACGTTCCGCTCACCCCGCTCGGCAGCCGCGTCACGGCCGGCATCCCGACCTCGCTGCTCCTGCCGCCGGCGCCCGGCCGCACCACCAGCACCGAGCTCATCCCGGACCGGCTGGTCCCCGAGCTGCAGACCGGGAAGGTCGGCCCGAGCGCCAAGGCCCAGTTGCCGCTCCCGCTGGTCGACCAGGGCGCCGACCTCGGCCAGGTGCTGCTGGAGGCCCCGGCCGCGCCGCTGCACGCCGACACCCCCGGCCTCGCCGTCGGCAAGCCGCTCGCCCTCGTCCAGGACGGCACCGGCCAGCTGGCCGACGGCCGGCTCAAGGTGGGCGAGGTGGACCCGCGACTGGTCACCGGCACGGTGCAGGCCGTTCCGGGTGCCACTGCCAGCCTCGGCGACGACGACCACCCGATCTCGGTCACCGACAAGGTGGGCGACCTGGCCGCGACCACCACCGCGACCACCACCGGCGTGGTGCAGCAGACCGGCCTGACCGACCTGACCCAGCTCTGAGCCCAGCGGCTCCGGGCACGGTGGAGCCCGGCACCCCGGACGCGACCGGGGTGCCGGGCTCCCGCCTGCGCCGGGCGGCTCAGCCCGGCAGCACGCCGGTCAGCCCACCGACCAGCGGGAGGTCCCGGATGCCGCCGCCCGCGCTCAGCGGGCCGGTCAGCCCGCCGGTGCCGACCGGGGCCAGGCCCTGGTCGGGCTTGACGGTCGCGCCGTTGTTGAGCACGTCGGCCGAGGAGTTCGCCCACGGGTCCAGGCGCAGGTCCTTGACCGGCGCGAGCCCGTAGCCGAGGCCGGAGGTCGTCCCGTTCAGCGCCTGACCGACATCGGTCTTCGCCAGCTTGGCCGGGCCCGACGCGGGGGCCGAACCGGTCGTGGTGGCGGCCTGCGCCGAGCCGGTGCCGAGCAGCACCGTGGCGCCGACGGCGACGACCAGGCAGGCCCCGCTCTTCTTCGAAACCATGCGGATCACCCTTCGGTGGATCGGGGGCCGGACGGCCACCGGCCGCCCGGGGATGCCGAACTGCCCCCCGGCCGGCTGGTCGGGGGGCAGTACGGCCGGAACGGGTGCCGATCGGGGATCAGCAGTCGTCCGCGGGCGGCGGGGGGAGCTCCACGTTGGCGCAGCTGTTGCCGAACGCCGGGTTCAGCAGGCCGACGATGTTGATGGAGTTGCCGCACAGGTTGACCGGGATGTGCACCGGGATCTGGACCTGGTTGCCGGAGACGACACCGGGGGAGCCGGCGGCCACGCCCTCGGCGCCGGAGCTGGCGGCGGCGGACCCGGCCGCGCCGAGCACCAGGCCGGCAGCGGCGGCGGACAGGACGGCGGCCTTCTTCACGTTCTGCATGGGGGTTGATCTCCTCGATCACACACGGGTGGAGCGTGCCGCGCCCCGGCGTCGCGGGGCGCGGCACTCGGTGAATCAGCTGTCGACGGTGCGGCGACGGCCGGTTCAGCCGGCGTTGACGCAGGTGTTGCCGAACGCCGGGTTGAGCAGGCCGATGACGTTGATGGAGTTGCCGCACAGGTTGATCGGGACGTGCACCGGGATCTGGATCTGGTTGCCGGAGAGCACGCCGGGGGAGCCGGCGGCCACGCCCTCGGCGCCGGAGCTGGCGAACGCACCGCCGGCGGCACCGAGGACCAGACCGGTGGCGGCCAGGGACAGGACGGCGGCCTTCTTGAAGTTGCGCATGTCTTTCCTCCGTTTTCTGCCCGACGGATGGGAAATGTCGGGAGCCGGGCGAGCACGAATACTCACCCGCTGGCTTCTGGGGATTGCCGTGATTGTCACTCCGGCGGCGCACACCGGCGTGTTTCGCCCATGGCTCGGGCGTCGACGCGGCCGCCGCGTTCTTCCAGCACCTCGCGAACAATTCCCGCACGGCCGGGAGCGGTTCGGGCGGAGGTGCGACCAGGGGAATTCCCGGTCAGGCGCTGAGGCAGTTATTGCCGAACGCCGGGTTCAGAAGGCCCACCACGTCGATCGAGTTGCCGCACACGTTGAGCGGAATGTGCACGGGCACCTCCACTGAGTTGCCCGAGACCACGCCGGCCGAGCCGGCCGCGACACCCTCGGCGGACGCGCCGTGCAGGTGGTGGGCGGATGCGACGCCGGCGCCGGCGGCGAGCAGGGCGGCGCTGGCCGCGGTGCCGACGACGCCGTGGGCGAGCTTGCGCATGGGCGGTACTCGATTCGTGTGAAGGGGACCGGGTGGATCGTGTTCCGCCAGAGAGAACGAGGCACCGCGCGAGGGGAAACGGTCCGGTCCGCTGATCACCCGAATGCCGGTCGCCGTCCCCGTTGGGCCGGATGGGTGACAGTGCGTCCACTGTCGCAACCGGCCCGGGTGGGTGTCGTTCTTGATGTCGCACTCCCCGTGCATCTCTGTATGAACAGTCAGGAGGCTCGTATGAGCATCAAGAAGACCGCCGCCGTCGGCGCGGCCGTGGTGGGCATCGTGGCCGCCGGCGCCGGCACCGCGATGGCCAGCTCCGGCGCCGAGGGTGTCGCCGCGGGTTCCCCCGGTGTCATCTCGGGCAACCAGGTTCAGGTTCCGGTTCACGTGCCGGTCAACCTGTGCGGCAACACCATCGACATCATCGGCCTGCTGAACCCGGCGTTCGGCAACCACTGCGCCAACCTGGGCTGATCCTGCTCCCGGTTCGGCCGGTACGAGCCGCCGTTCCGCGCTTCCCTCCTGGGGCGCGGGGCGGCGGCTCTCCGCATGTCCGGGGGCGTGTCGGGGCGTCAGGTTCCGGCGGTGTCGCAAGCCTTGTTGCGTTACTTGTCAGTACCTAGAATATGAGACCTGCTCACCTTTCTTGCTCCGCGCCGCTCGGCGCCCGGCCGGGCGGCCCCCCACCCCCCCCGCAAGGAGTCGCGTGTGATCAGGTCCCGACTGACAGCGGCGCGGCGGCCCCGGACGGTGGCGCGCCGCTCCCCGTACGGCGCACTGCTCGCCACCGGCGCCCTCGTCGCCGCCCTCGGCCTGGCCGGCGCCCCCGCCGCCCTCGCCGACCCGGCCCCCGCGGCCGGCGCCACCCGCCCGGCCGCCATCGTCGCCCTGGGCGACAGCGCCATCTCCGGGGAGGGCGCCGGCACCGACACCAACGACGGCTACTTCCCGGAGACCGACAGCCCCACCAACTACTGCCACCGGCACCCCAAGTCGGAGATCTTCGTCACCGACATCCCCGGGGTCACCCCGATCGACCTCGCCTGCTCCGGTGCCCAGACCGGCGACCTGGTCAGCGATCCCGAACTCGCCAAGGTCACCGGCTCCGGCAGTGGCGACTTCGGCGAGCCCAAACAGGACGTCAAACTCGCCGACGCGGCGGGCAGGTACGACGTGAAGATGGTCGTCGTCACGATCGGCGCCAACGACGACTTCGACTTCAGCGGGATCATGATGCACTGCCTCGCGCAGTACTTCCCGATCCCCAAGGACCAGGGCTGCCGCGACACCATCGGCAGCGACGAGATCGTCCAGCGCGCCAAGCGGGTCCAGCCCAAGGTCGTCGCCGCGCTCCAGAACATCCGGCAGACCATGCGGAAGGCGGGCTACGCCGACTCCTCGTACCAGCTGGTCTACCAGTCGTACTTCAATCCGATCACCCCGGACATCCGGCGCAACGACTACCTCGGCAAGGTCGCCGACGGCTGCCCGGCCTTCCCCGAGGACCTGGCCTGGGGCCACAACTGGGTGGTGCCGACCTTCAGCGACGCGCTGCGCGGCGCCGCCGAGCAGGTGCCCGGCGTGCGCTACCTCGACCAGCGGCGGGTCGCCTTCGGCCACGAGGTCTGCGCGGAGTGGACCAGTTCCCCGTACGAGTACAGCAACGGGGACGTCATCAACCTCGCCGAGTGGGCCCGCAACGGCTGCGACTCGCAGATCGGCATCCCCGGGCTGTGCATGAACATGGTCCGCCAGTCGTACCACCTGAGGGTGGCCGGCTACCGAGGCGAGGGCGTCTGCCTCGGCCAGTTCTTCGCCAAGCCCGAACTGGCGCAGGCCTACTGCACCCTCAACCAGCAGAACACCACCTCCATCCAGCCGCTCACCCCCGGGCAGCCGTTCGCGGACGTCCCCGAGGACGGCTCCTGGTACCAGCTCACCAACGCGGCCAGCGGCAACGCGCTCGACCTCACCGGCGGCGGCACCTACGGCGACTCCACCAACGGCCGGGCCGCCATCACCTATCCGGCCACCGGCGGGCTCAACCAGTCCTTCGTCCTGGAGGCCAAGGCCGGCGGCAGCTACGAGCTCGACTTCAGCGGCAACCGGGACATGTGCCTGGACGCCAACGCCGCCTCCACCGCCGCCGGCACCCGCATCCAGCAGTGGCGTTGCAACGGCGGCGGCAACCAGCACTGGGTCCTCAAGCCGGCCGGTGGTGGCCGCTACAAGATCGCCGACTCCCAGGACCCGACCAAGGTGATCGCCCCCGGCACCACCCTCGACGCCAAGGGCAACCCCGCCGTCGAACTCGCCACCGACACCGGCGCCGCGACCCAGCTCTGGCAGCTCACCAAACTCGGCATCGTCTACCTCCACGGCTGATCCCGGGCACCTCCGCGGCGTCGCCCCCACCGGCCGGTGGGGGCGGCGCCACGGGGTTTTCGGGGTGGGCGGGCGTTCGCGGGGCAGGTGGGGACGTGCCGTAGGCTCACCTGAAATCGCTGCGCCGTAGCCGCGCGGACCACCAGCGTGGCGGGGAGTACCCAGAGCAGATGAGCACGGCATCGAGCACCGAGTCGTCCAGCACCGAGCCCGGCGCGCCCGCGGCGCCGGAGGCGGAGCGGCCCGCGGAGCGCTCCGAGGAGCGGGCGGGCCGGCGGCCCGGGCGGTTCGGCACCCTGGTGGAGCGCTTCGCGCCCGCGCTCGGGGCGTACGCGGTGGTCAAGGCCATCGGCCTCACGGTCTTCATGCTGCTGCTGTCGCACACCGGGGACTACCTCAAGAAGAACCCGGGCCGCGGCGGCGGCGCCCAGCCGTGGGACGTGCTGGGCACCTGGGACGGCGTCTGGTACCAGCGGATCGCCGAGAACGGCTACGACCCGCAGCTGCTCCCGATGCACGGCTGGCCGCTGGCCTCCTACTACGAGAACTCGGCCGCCTTCTTCCCGCTCTACCCGTGGCTGATGCGGCTGGTCGGCGCGGTCACCGGGCTCGGCCCGTACGGCTCCGGGATCGCCGTCTCGGTGATCGCCTCGCTCGTCGCGGCGGCGGGGATCTTCGCGATCGCGGAGCGGCTCGGCGGTTTCCGGGCGGGCGTGATCGCCGCGGTGATCTGGGGCCTGTTCCCGGGTTCGGGGGTGGAGTGGGCGGTCTACTCGGACTCGCTGTTCGTCGCGCTGTCCGCCTGGGCCTGCTACTGCGTGATGACCCGCCACTGGCTGACGGCCGGCGTGCTGGCGCTGGTGGCGGGCCTCAACCGGCCGACCGCCGCCGCGCTGATCGCCGCGGTGTCGATCGCCGCGCTGGTGGCGCTGATCCGGCGCACCGACGGGGTGGCCCGGCCGCTGACCGCGATGCTGATCACCCCGTGGGGCCTGATCGGGTACGTCGTCTGGGTCGGCTACCGGATGGGCGACTGGGGCGGCTACTTCAAGCTCCAGCGGGGCGCCTGGAACCGTTACTTCGACGGCGGCGCCTCCACGGTCCGCACCGTCATGGACGTGATCACCGGGCACTGGAACTTCTGGCAGTCCAACCCCATCCCGGACCTGATCGCGATCGCCCTGCTGATCGCCCTGCCCGGACTGCTGGTGCTGCTGTGGCGCACCCGGCCGCCGCTGGTGCTGGTGGTCTACACGGTGCTCACCATCGCCACCGCGCTGAGCAGCAACCAGATCTTCGGCAACATCTCGCGCTACCTGCTGCCGGCCTTCCCGCTGTTCATCGGCCTGGCGGTGGCACTGCGCCGGGTGCGGACGTCCTCGCTGGTCGGCCTGCTCGCGATGCCGGTGGTGGCGGCGGGCTGGTACGCGGGGTATGCGCTGTTCGAGTTGGGCATCCCGTAGACCCGGGGTTGGTTGCCAACGGGATCATCCGGCAGCGGACGGGCCGTTGCTAATCTCGGACGTATGACGACGACCCCGCCCGTGCGCCAGATCCGTGACATCTCCGGCCTGCTGGACCACGCGAGCCACGTGCTGGCGACCCGGATGGCGGCCGCCTTCACCGAGCTCGGGATCACCCCCCGCGCGTACTCCGTGCTGTTCCACGCGCAGGAGACCGAGCGCACCCAGATCCAGCTGGCCGAGCTGTCGGACCTGGACAAGACCACCATGGTGGTCACCGTGGACGAGCTGGAGAAGGCGGGCCTGGCCGAGCGCCGCCCGTCCGCGACCGACCGCCGGGCCAGGATCATCTCCGTCACCGAGGCGGGCGAGCGCGCCGTCGAGCGGGGCACCGCGATCGCCGACCGGGTGCACCGGGAGGTGCTGGAGTCGCTGCCCGGCCCGGAGCGGGACGTGTTCGTGTCGGCGCTGACGCGCCTGGTGGACGGGCCGCTGGCGGAGCCGGTGGAGAGCGAACGGGCGGTACGGCGGGCGCGCCGCGCCCGGACGAACTGACGCGAGGTCACATCCCTTCGTCCCGGCCGCCGTTCGACGGGCGGGGCGAAGGATTCCGGGAAGTCCTACGGCCAGACCAGGCAGTACAGCTGGTGCCCGGCCTCGTGCAGGCGGTTGGCGAAGTCCTGCCACTCGTGCAGCATGCTGTAGATCACGAAGGCGTCGCGCGGTCCGCGCCGGTCGGGGACGGTGGACCAGATGAAGGCGGCGGCGCCGAGTTCGGTCTCGTCGGCCTTGCGGAGCGGTTCGACGACGTTCTGCGGGAGTTGGACGACGGCGTAGTCGGGGTGCAGCACGACGAGTTCCAGCGGCGGGACCTGGTGCAGCGGGACGCCCTGGATGCCGGTGAGGACCATGGCGCTCATGGTCTCCGGCTTGATCTTGGTGGAGAGGTGGCCGTTGGGGGAGCCGCTGGTCTCCATCAGGTCGCCGAGCCGCCCGAGCGAGCCGAGTTCGCCGGCGTCCAGGCCGAGCCCGCCCGGTCCGAGGGCGGTGGGGACTCTGGCGGCGGTGGCGCGATCCGGTGCGCCGAAGTACTTGTACGTCACCCCCACGCGTCCCTCACCCCGCCTCTCGCCGCCGCGGCGGCCACGACCCGTGCCCGCTCCCTTACCCCCGCGTGCGGTTTCGGCGGGCCTGCGGGAGCCCCCCGCAGCCTCGTCGTAGCCGTCCTGCGCCTCGGACACTCGGACCATCCTCACCGGAATTCGCCGGAATCGACAGACCCCCGCACGTCCGGCGTCCCTCCGGACGTGCTCCTTACCCGTCATGCGCCGCCGTACCCACTCGCGGTACGCGGCAGTCCTCTCCACACCCCTGCACACAACCGGAACACTTGCGCACTCTGAGTGCACAGTCTGACTGGTCCGTGCTCCGGAGCAGTCAGCGGCCCCGTCTGTACGGACCACCGTACAGACAACGGTGCCCGGATCATCGTTCCAGATGATCGGGTCCGACATGCAGAGCTCAAGGACACGATTTGAGACCATGTCTCCCGTGAGCTACCCCTACGAAGCCCCCCAGTCCCAGTCGCTGTTCGACCGCGCCTCCGTCGTGACGCCCGGCGGCGTCAACTCCCCGGTGCGCGCCTTCCGCGCGGTCGGCGGCACGCCGCGCTTCATGGTGTCCGGCGCCGGCCCCTACCTCACCGACGCCGACGGCCGCGAGTACGTCGACCTGGTGTGCTCGTGGGGCCCGATGATCCTCGGCCACGCGCACCCCGCGGTGATCGACGCCGTCCAGCAGGCGGTCACCCGCGGCACCTCCTTCGGCACGCCCGGCCAGGGCGAGGTCGAGCTGGCCGAGGAGATCGTCGGCCGGGTCGCCCCGGTCGAGCAGGTCCGCCTGGTCTCCTCCGGCACCGAGGCCACCATGTCCGCGATCCGGCTGGCCCGCGGCTTCACCGGGCGCGCGAAGGTGGTGAAGTTCGCCGGCTGCTACCACGGCCACGTGGACGCCCTGCTGGCCGCCGCCGGTTCGGGCGTGGCCACCTTCGGCCTGCCGGACACCCCGGGCGTCACCGGCGCCCAGGCCGGCGACACCATCGTGCTGCCCTACAACGACCTGGCCGCCGTCGAGCAGGCCTTCGCCGCCCACCCGGGCGAGATCGCCTGCGTGATCACCGAGGCCTCGCCCGGCAACATGGGCGTCGTCCCGCCGCTGCCCGGCTTCAACGCGGGCCTGGCCCGGCTCTGCCGGACGAACGGCGCGCTGTTCGTCTCGGACGAGGTGATGACCGGCTTCCGCGTCTCCAAGGCCGGCTGGTACGGCCTGGAGGCGGCGAACGAGGGCTGGGCGCCGGACCTGCTGACCTTCGGCAAGGTCATGGGCGGCGGCTTCCCGGCCGCGGCCTTCGGCGGGCGTGCCGACGTGATGGCCCACCTGGCCCCGGCCGGCCCGGTCTACCAGGCGGGCACCCTGTCCGGTAACCCGATCGCCACCGCGGCCGGCCTGGCCCAACTGCGCGGCTGCACCGACGAGGTGTACGCGACCGTGGACAAGGTCGCTGCCGAGATCTCCGGCCTGGTGTCGGAGGCGCTCACCGAGGAGGGCGTGACGCACCGGCTGCAGACCGCCGGGAACATGTTCTCGGTGTTCTTCACCGAGGCCGCCGTCACCAACTACGACGAGGCCAAGACCCAGGAGGCGTACCGTTTCACCGCCTTCTTCCACGCGATGCTCGCCGAGGGTGTCTACCTGCCGCCGTCCGCCTTCGAGTCCTGGTTCGTCTCGGCGGCCCACGACGAGCGGGCGATCGAGCGGATCGCCGCCGCCCTTCCGGCCGCCGCCCGCGCGGCCGCCGCGGCCACGGTCTAGGCCGGACAGGACCCAGGCCCCGATCCATCCCTGCGAGCCCCAGGAGTACTGAGAAGTGAGCGCCAAAGAGATCACCGTCGTCCATCTGATGCGGCACGGTGAGGTGCACAACCCGGAGGGCATCCTGTACGGGCGCCTGCCGGGCTACCGGCTGTCCGAGCTGGGCCGGGAGATGGCCGAGCGGGTCGCCGAGGACCTGGCCGGCCGGGACATCACCCACGTGGTGGCGTCCCCGCTGGAGCGGGCCCAGGAGACCGCCGGGCCGATCGCCAAGGCGCACGGCCTGGACGTCGCGGCGGACGAGCGGCTGATCGAGGCGGACAACATCTTCGAGGGCAAGACCTTCGGCGTCGGAGACGGCTCGCTGCGGAACCCGGGCTACTGGAAGTACCTCACCAACCCGTTCAAGCCCTCCTGGGGCGAGCCCTACCTCGACCAGGTGGTGCGGATGATGGGCGCGCTCGGCGCCGCCCGGGACGCCGCGCGCGGGCACGAGGCGGTCTGCGTCAGCCACCAGCTGCCGATCTGGATCGTCCGCTCCTTCGTCGAGCGCCGCCGGCTCTGGCACGACCCGCGCCGCCGGCAGTGCTCGCTGGCCTCGCTGACCAGCTTCACCTTCGAGGGCGACAAGATCGTCTCGGTCGGCTACCGCGAGCCGGCCCGCGACCTGTTGCCCGCGCACCTGATCGGCAAGGGCGGCAAGGACAAGCCGGTGGGCAAGAGCTTCGGCGCGTGAGTCCGCGGGGCCGTTGGTAAACCCCGCGTAAGTATGGGATCGGGGGGGGAGGGGGGGGGGGGGGGGGGGGGAGCGCGGGGCGGGGGGGGGGGGGGGGGGGGGGGGGGGGGGGGGCACGCGAACCGCTCTCTAAACC
>NZ_JBWKEQ010000016.1:133707-162550 GCF_056435365.1 Kitasatospora sp. NPDC043949
CCCCACCTACATTTCCGGTGCCCGTTATCGGGGGGGGGTTTCTTCGCCCCCCTCGACCCCCCCCCCCCCCCCCCCTCCCTTCTTCCCCCCCCCCCCCCCCCCCCCCCCCCCCCCCCCCCCCGACTCCGTCACAGGTCAGAGGGGGTGCGACGCGCTAGGGAGGACCCCGGCGAACCTGCCCGGAACTCCATGCGAAACTTTTCACATGTCTGCCATGGCGCGCCCCCGTCCCCGTGTCGCCGCAGCTGCCGCCACTGTCGCCGCCGCTGCGCTCGTCCTCACCGGCTGTTCGTCCTCGGGCTCGTCGGGCAGCGGCGAAGGCCAGGTCGGCTTCGTCACCGTCAAGGGGACCAACCTGTCGAAGGTGGACACCGGCAAGCGCGGGAGCGCACCGGACATCTCCGGGGAGACCCTGGACGGCGGCCAGACCAAGCTCTCGGACTACCACGGCAAGGTCGTGGTGCTGAACGTCTGGGGCTCCTGGTGCGGGCCGTGCCGGGCCGAGGCGAAGAGCCTCCAGGCCGTCTCGGAGAAGTACAAGGACCAGGGCGTCCAGTTCCTCGGCGTCAACACCCGGGACAGCGACAAGACCAACGCCGTCCGCTTCGAGCAGGAGCAGGGCGTCACCTACCCGAGCATCTTCGACCCGGCGGGCACCCAGCTGCTCAAGTTCCCCAAGGGCAGCCTCAGCCTGCAGTCGCTCCCGACCACCCTGATCGTCGACCGCGACGGCAAGCTGGCCGCCCGCGCCGTCGGCGGCACGACCCAGGACGCGCTGGAGTCGATCCTCCAGCCGGTGGTCGCGGAGCCGAAGCAGTGAGCCTGCCGCTACAGCTCGCCGACAACACCGGGACCCTCCAGAGCGGGGCACTGCTGGTGGCCGCGCCGATCGCGCTGGCGGCCGGGCTGGTGTCGTTCTTCTCGCCCTGCGTGCTGCCGCTCGTCCCCGGCTACCTGTCGTACGTGACCGGCTTCTCCGCCGCCGACCTCGCGGACGCCCGCGGTGCGCGGCGCGGCCGGATGCTGCTCGGGGCGACGCTGTTCATCCTCGGCTTCACCGCGGTGTTCGTCTCGGGCGGGGCGCTGTTCGGCCAGTTCGGCGACACCCTCCAGGCGCACAAGCGGGTCATCTCGATCGTGCTCGGCGCGCTGACCATCGTGATGGGCCTCGCCTTCATGGGCCTCGTCCCCGGCCTGAGCATGCGCGAGGTGCGCTCCCACCGCCGCCCGGCGGTCGGCCTGCTGGGCGCCCCGCTGCTCGGCATGGTGTTCGGCGTCGGCTGGACGCCCTGCATCGGCCCGACCCTGGCGACCGTCCAGAACCTGGCCCTGAACCAGGCCGACGCGGAGCGCGGCGCCCTGCTGATGACCTTCTACTGCCTGGGACTGGGCGTACCGTTCATCGTGGCCGCGCTGGCCTTCCGCCGGGCCCTGGGTGCCTTCGGCTGGGTCAAGCGGCACTACCCGCTCGTCATGCGGATCGGCGGCGGCATGCTCGTCGCGGTCGGTCTGCTGCTCGTCACCGGCATCTGGGACTCGACGATGAGCGAACTGCAGTCCTGGACCGCCGACTTCTCGATCGGAATCTGACCGTGAGCAAGACCACGACCGAGGCCGAGCTGCCCCCGGCGCCGGACGACGCGGCCGCCGAGCGGCTCAGCAGCGCGCCGGTCGAGTCCGAGGGCCCCACCGGCATAGGGGTCCTGGGCTGGGCGCGCTGGATGTGGCGCCAGCTGACCTCGATGCGGGTCGCGCTGATCCTGCTCTTCCTGCTGTCGCTGGCCGCCATCCCGGGCTCGCTGATCCCGCAGTACCAGAACGGCCAGGGCCTGCTCAAGGTCGAGGCGTGGAAGACGCACCACACCACGGTCGCGCCGATCTACGAGAAGCTCCAACTGTTCGACGTCTACAGCTCGGTCTGGTTCTCCGCGATCTACATCCTGCTGTTCGTCTCGCTGGCCGGCTGCATCGTCCCGCGCACCTGGCAGTTCGTCGGCGTGCTGCGGGCCCAGCCGCCGGCCGCGCCGCGCAACCTGACCCGGATGCCGGTCTACGCGGTCTGGCGCACCGAGGCGGACGCCGACGCGGTGAACGCCGCCGCCCACCGGCTGCTGCGCAAGCGCCGGTTCCGCGCCAACCTGGCCGGCGGCTCGGTGGCCGCCGAGAAGGGCTACCTGCGCGAGGTCGGCAACCTGCTCTTCCACATGTCGCTGTTCGCGCTGCTCGGCGGCTTCGCCTGGGCCAGCCTGGCGTCCGGCACCGGCGGCAAGCTGATGGTCGAGGGCGAGGGCTACTCCAACACCATCACCCAGCTCGACGACTTCAACGGCACGCGGTTCTACGGCACCGAGGACCTCGACCCCTTCTACCTGAAGCTGAACGGCTTCACCGCCAAGTTCCAGGACAAGGGCGACCAGATCGGCGCCGCCCGGCAGTTCACCGCGAACGTCGAGTACACGGCGGGCGAGGACACCTCGAAGCTCAAGCAGGGCACGATCGAGGTCAACCACCCGCTGGAGATCGGCGGCAGCAAGGTCTTCCTGATCGGCCACGGCTACGCCCCGGTCATCACCGTCAAGAACGGCAAGGGCGACGTCGTCTACCGGGGTGCCGTGCCGTTCCTGCCGCAGGACAGCAACCTGACCTCGACCGGTGTCGTGAAGGTCTCCGACTACGGCGCTGGCCCGGACGGCAACCCGACCCAGATGGGCTTCTCCGGCTTCTTCCTGCCGACCGCGCCGCTGAGCTTCGAGGGCACCGGCCCGGTCTCGCTCTACCCCGGCGACGCCGCCCCCGAGCTGGTGCTGAACGCCTTCGCGGGCGACCTGGGCACCGACTCCGGCCTGCCGCAGAACATCTACCAGCTCAACGACCGGAAGCTGACCCAGCTGACCCAGGACGGCCAGCCCGCCAAGGCCCGGCTCAAGCCCGGCCAGGCCTGGGACCTGCCGGACGGCTACGGCAGCGTCACCTTCGAGGGCTACAAGCAGTGGGCCAGCTTCAACGTCTCGCACCGCCCGGGCAACACGATCGCCCTGACCGGTGCGGTGCTGGCGATCCTCGGCCTGATCGGCTCGCTGTTCGTGCAGCGCCGCCGGATCTGGGTGCGCGCGGTCGCCCTGCCGGGCGGCGGCACCCAGGTGGAGCTGGCCGGTCTGGCCCGCAGTGAGTCGGCGAAGATCGCCGAGGAGCTGGCCGAACTCGCGGTGGACCTCCAGGACGACGCCCCGGCGTCGGAGGACGAGGACGACGCCGCACCCGAAGGCCCCGCGCCCGAGGATCCCGAAGCCGAGGACCCCGCAGCCGAGGCCCCCGGACCCGAGGCCGCCGCGGCTTCGGACGCACCCGCAGAACCCGCAGTCCCTGCCGACCAGAACTCCAAGGAGTAGACGGTGCATCTCGCCTCGGGGGTCGACCCACAGCTGGCCGACCTCTCCAACAAGCTGATCTATTCGGCGATGGTGGTCTACACGCTCGCCATGTTCGCCCACATGATCGAGTGGACCTTCGGCAGCAAGGGCGCCGTCGCCGTCCGCTCGACGGAGCAGTCGGGCAGCCTGTCCGAGACCGTCGCCGGCACCAAGGGCGCGAAGAAGGTCACCGTCACCGTGGCGGGGGCCGGCGGCGGCACCACCACGCTCACCCGCACCGCCCTGGCGGGCGAGGGCGCGACGGTGGTCACCAGCGGGCGCGGCGCGGACGAGGAGGACGGTCCGGGCGCGGCCGGCAACAGCACCCGGGCCGACCTGGCCGGCCGGATCGCGGTCTCGCTCACCGTGCTGGGTGCCCTGCTGCACGCCGGCGGCATCGTCACCCGCGGCCTCTCGGTCTCCCGCTGGCCGTGGGGCAACATGTACGAGTTCTCCTGCGCCTTCGCCTTCGCCATGACGGCGGCGTACCTGGTGCTGCTGGCCTCGAAGAAGAACGTCCGCTGGCTCGGCCTGCCGGTCGTGCTCGCGGGGCTGCTGACCCTCGGCATCGCCACCACGGTGCTCTACACCGACTCCGAGCAGCTCGTCCCGGCGCTGCACTCGCCGTGGCTGGCGATCCACGTCTCGACCGCGATCTTCTGCGGCGGCGCCTTCTACGCGGCGTTCATCGCCACGCTGCTGTACCTCGGCAAGGACTCCTTCGACAAGCGGATCGCGGCCGGCCTGACCACCGGCCCGCTGGGCACCCCGGCGTCGGTCTGGCGCCGGCTGCCCGCCGCGTCCACCTTCGACAAGCTGTCCTACCGGATCAACGCCCTGGTCTTCCCGCTCTGGACCTTCACCATCATCGCGGGCGCGATCTGGGCCGAGGCGGCCTGGGGCAAGTACTGGGAGTGGGACCCGAAGGAGACCTGGTCGTTCATCACCTGGGTCGCCTACGCCTGCTACCTGCACGCCCGCGCGACGGCCGGCTGGAAGGGCCGCAAGGCGGCCTACCTGGCGCTGGCGGCCTTCGCCTGCTGGCTCTTCAACTACTACGGCGTGAACATCTTCGTCACCGGCAAGCACTCCTACGCGGGGATCTGACCGGGGCACACAGTCACCCACCGGCCCGGCTCTCCGCAGAAGGTAGCCGGGCCGAGGTGCGACAGGGGTAGTTCGTGCCGGCCGCCGGCCGGCACGGGGAGGAACGAGGAGGAAATCGCGCAATGGAGTGCGACGAGGTCATGCTGACCGTCCGAATCACCGCCGCCGAGCGCACGTTGCTCCGCCGGCTCGCCCAGGGACACCGCAGCGACGTGTCCGAGGTGGTGGCCGATGGCCTGCTGGACATCATCCCCACGCTCAGCTCGCCGGTGGACGCCTACCGCCTGCTGGGCGCCCTGGCGGCGCCGGCGCCGTGCGCGCTGACGGTCTGGCTGCCGACCCCGCTGGCCGACCTGCTGGTGCCCGGCGCGGCGCGGATCGCGCAGGTCACCGAGGTCCGGATCGAGTCGGCCAGCGCGATGCTGGGCGCGGCGCTGCGGCTCTGGCTGGCCCAGGACCCGGTCCGGCTGGCCACCAACCTCAGCGTGATGCACGCCGGTCGGCCGTCGGCGCTGGTCGCCGCCTAGCGGGCGGTCGAGGGGGCCCAGGGGGCGCTCGGGGGAGGCCGGTTCAACTGGCCAGTGGCAGCCGGGGGCTGCCGATGCCCTGGCCGGCGGGGCGGTCGTCGAAGGCCTCCCGCCGGGCGGGCACCGTCGGCGGCTCTCCCGGTCTGTCGCCCGGTCTGTCACCCCGCCTGTCGGCCGGCCTGTCCGCCGATCCGTCGGCGGGCCCGTCGATCGGTTCGGTGAGCAGCCGGCAGTCGGCCGCCGTCCGCCCGTCCTGGACCAGCAGCACCCGGACGGGCAGCCGGCGGCCGTCCGGCGCCTGTTCGTGGACCGCCTGGACGAGGCAGGGCCGGTCCAGCTCGATGTAGTGGTCGAAGGACGTCACCAGCTCGACCGGCACCACCGGTTCGGGGTGGCGCAGCCGCTGGGCGGCCTGCCGGGCGGCCTCCAGCACCAGCATCCCGGGCACGTGGTCCAGCTCGTGGTCGAACAGCACCGGGTGCCCGGCGTCGGTGCGCAGCAGCCAGGTGTCGGGCCGCAGGGTGGGGCTGAGCACGACGTCCGTGGGCTGTGCGCGGCCGACCAGTTCGGGCGCGGTGGGCGCGGGCGGCCGGGGCAGGGTGGCGGCCCGCCGCTCGGGGCCGCGCAGCCGGGCGTAGGAGGCGGGGGAGACGACCCGCAACTGGCCGGAGCCGTGGCCGATCGGGTGGCCGTCCCGGGATATGTCGATGTGCACCCGCAGCGAGACCAGCCGCCCGTGCCGCATCCGGACGTCCTCGCAGCCGACCGCGAGCATCAGCGAGGCCGGTCCGGTGGTGACGGCCAGGCCGCGCAGGCCGTCCGGGCCGAGCGCGTAGGAGAGGTCCTCCATGACGAAGTGGTGGCCGCGCGGCACTCCGAAGCCGGCGTGGCCGATCAGCAGTCCGGCCTGCCGGATGGTCTCGGCCATCAGCACCGGGTCGTGGAAGCGGTCCCCGGGCAGGCGGTAGAAGGCGTGCAGCCGGGGCCACTGGGCGCCGAGCAGGAAGTCGTACGGACCGGTGGCCTGCCAGCCGGTGAGGAACACCTCGGACACCGAGGTGCGGTGCACCAGGTGGCGGGAGACGGTCCGCTCGTGGAAGTCGTAGCCGGGACCGGGGTGGGCGTACGGACCGTGGGCGTCCGGCTCTACGATCAATGGCATGACGGGCCCTACTCCAGGGTGGCGGTCGAGCGGCCGGTACGGCCGCCTGAAAGAAAACATACAGACCACCCGGTTTCTCTTCTGCGTCTGGGGTGGCCCCTGCCGCGCAGCCCGACGCGACCACGCTACCCGGCCTCTGGACTGGGGTAATGGCCGCCCAGGGGGTGGCAGGCCCGGGGCGGGGGTGCTCCCCACTGGACGGCGGGGTCGGCGAAGGAGCTAGATTAGATACCAACCATGCGGTTTCGGTCGGCGCCGTCCGCATGCGAGGCGTCGCCCCCAACGGCGGCGCGCTGACAGCAGCGGGGCGGGCGGGGGGAAACGCGTCCGGCCGAGTCCGGAGGGGCCCAGTGGTCAAGCAGGAACGCGCGGGGCGGACCAGGCGTGCCGTGCTGCTCGCCGCGGCGGACACGTTCGCCGGCGTGGGCTTCGAGGCCGCCAGCCTGGTCGACATCAGCCGCCGGGCCGGGGTGAGCAAGGGCGCCCTCTACTTCCACTTCGTCTCCAAGCAGGCCCTCGCCGACGGCGTGCGCGCCGCCGCCGGGCGCGAGATCGGCTCGGCCGCGCTGCGCGCCCTGCGCTCCGGCGGACCGGCCCTCCAGGGCCTGATCGACTTCTCGCACGAACTCGCCCGGCTGCTGCGCGAGGACGTGATGGTCCGGGCCGGCGTCCGGCTCGGCCGCCAGGGCCCACCCCGGGCCGACACCCCGGACGGCCCGCCCGGCGCGGACGCCGCCTGGCGCAGCCTCACCGCCGTCGTCCACCGGCTGCTGGACCGCGCCGCCGAGGCCGGCGAGCTGCGCCCCGGGCTGGACCGCCGGGCCGCCGCCGAACTGCTGACGACGATGGCGGCCGGCCAGGTGCTGCTCGCCGCCGAGGAGGCCGACCGGCCCGGGCCGGAGGCCGTCGGCCGGCTCTGGGCGGCCGCGCTGCCGGCCCTGGTGGCGGTGGAGCACTGCGCCGACTACCGGCTCCGAGCGGCCCTGGGCGGACAGCTCCGGCAAGCGCCCTGAGAAACGCCCGGGAGGCGTCGCGGGAGGTGCCCCGGAAGCGCCCGGCGTGATCCGGAGGAGAGCCCCTAGGAGGGCACGCGCTCGGCGACGCTCAGCCGGGCGAGCGCGTGCGGCTGGACCAGGCCGGGCAGCACCAGCGTCCACAGGTCGGACATCCGCTGGATCAGGTCCCGCCGGTCGGTCAGCACCTGGGAGCTCAGCTGGATCCCGGTGACGGCCCCGGTGATCACCCCGGCGGCGGCCGCCAGATCGATCCCCGGGTGGAGGTCCCCGGCGTCCCGGGCGCGTTCCAGCAGCCCGCGGGCCACGTCGGACCAGCCCTGGTAGGCGGCGATCTGCGGCTGGGTGAAGCTGCCGTGCTCGATCGTCAGCCGGATGCTGCCGCGCACCAGCGGGTCGTCCTGGAGGGCGTGGGCGAAGGCGTACCCGAGGTCGATCAGGGTCTGCACCGGGCTGTCCGAGGACGGCTGCCAGGTGCCCAGCCAGGCGCCCTGCCCCTCGATGACGGCGAGCGCCAGCTCCTCCTTGGAGCGGAAGTGGAAGTACAGCGCGCCCTTGGTGACACCGGCCCGGTCCAGGATCTCGGACATCGTGGCGGCGGCGTAGCCCCGCTCGTCGAACACCTCGGCCGCCGCGAGGAGTACCGTCTGGCGGGTCGCCAGCGCGCGGGCCTGCCTGGCCATCGCAGCCTCCCTGGATAGTTCTGGTCCATCGGCAGCGGCCGATCCTATGGGGGCCGACGGGGCGGCGGGCCGCATACCGTCCAGTAGGTATTCTACCGAGCCGCGCCGGGGCGGAGCGGACACCCGGTGGTCGGACCGGCCGGGCCCGGTGGTCCGGGCCGCCGGGAAGGCCGGAAGGCCGGCCACCCGGGTGGGGTGACCGGCCGTCGCGGGAGGTTCCGGGCCGTCAGGCGGCCTGCTGCCAGCTGACCGGCGAGTAGTAGGCCGGGCGGCGCTCCAGGCGCTGCCAGTTGGCGATCGGCTCGACCTGCGCGGTCGCGGCGGCCTGCTGCGCGACGGCCGCCCGGGCCATCAGCACGGCGGTGAGGGCGGCCAGCTCCTCGTCGGAGAGCGAGCCGCGGACGATACGGACGAGGGGTTCGGCGGAAGCAGTCATGGTCTGGTTTTCTCCCCCGGTGGCTTGTGGTGTGTGGTGGTCGCTCGGAACTGCGTGCTGCGGGCCGCGCGTGGGCGCGGGCGTTACATCGGCGGGTTGCCGTGCTTGCGGCTGGGCAGGTCGGCGTGCTTGGTGCGGAGCATGGCCAGGGCGGAGGCGATCACCTGGCGGGTCTCGGCGGGGTCGATGACGTCGTCGACGAGGCCGCGTTCGGCCGCGTAGTACGGGTGCATCAGTTCGTTCTTGTATTCCTTGATCTTCTGGGCGCGCATGGCGTCGGGGTCTTCGGCGGCGTTGATGTCGCGGCGGAAGATGACGTTGGCGGCGCCTTCGGCGCCCATGACGGCGATCTCGTTGGTGGGCCAGGCGTAGGAGAGGTCGGCGCCGATGGAGCGGGAGTCCATGACGATGTAGGCGCCGCCGTAGGCCTTGCGCAGGATGAGCTGGATGCGGGGCACGGTGGCGTTGCAGTAGGCGTAGAGGAGTTTGGCGCCGTGGCGGATGATGCCGTCGTGCTCCTGGTCGACGCCGGGCAGGAAGCCGGGGACGTCGAGCATGGTGACGAGGGGGATGTTGAAGGCGTCGCACATCTGGACGAAGCGGGCGGCCTTCTCGCTGGCGTTGATGTCGAGGACGCCGGCGAGGGACTGGGGCTGGTTGGCGATGATGCCGGTGACGTGGCCGTCGATGCGGGCCAGGACGCACAGGACGTTGGTGGCCCAGCGTTCGTGGACTTCGAGGTATTCGCCGTGGTCGACGATCTCCTCGATGACCTTGCGCATGTCGTAGGGGCGGTTGCCGTCGGCGGGGACGAGGTCGAGGAGGGTGTCGTTGCGGCGCTCGACGGGGTCGTCGTTGACGGCGGGGGGCGGCATCTCGCGGTTGTTCTGGGGGAGCAGGGAGAGGAGGTAGCGGACTTCCTCGATGCAGGACTGCTCGTCGTCGTAGACGAAGTGGGAGACGCCGGAGACGCCGGCGTGGACGTCGGCGCCGCCGAGGCCGTTCTGGGTGATCTTCTCGCCGGTGACGGCCTGGACGACGTCGGGTCCGGTGATGAACATCTGGGAGGTCTCGCGGACCATGAAGACGAAGTCGGTCAGCGCGGGGGAGTAGGCGGCGCCGCCGGCGCAGGGGCCGAGCATGACGGAGATCTGCGGGATGACGCCGGAGGCCTTGGTGTTGCGCTGGAAGATGCCGCCGTAGCCGGCGAGGGCGGTGACGCCCTCCTGGATGCGGGCGCCGGCGCCGTCGTTGAGGGAGACCAGGGGGGCTCCGGCCGCGATGGCCATGTCCATGATCTTGTGGATCTTCTGCGCGTGGGCCTCGCCCAGCGCGCCGCCGAAGATCCGGAAGTCGTGCGCGTAGGTGAAGACGGTCCGCCCGTGCACGGTGCCCCAGCCGACGATCACACCGTCGGTGTGCGGCTTCTTCGCCTCCAGGCCGAAGCCCTGGGCGCGGTGCCGGCGCAGCGGCTCGACCTCGCGGAAGGAGCCCTCGTCCAGCAGCAGGTCGATGCGCTCGCGGGCGGTCAGCTTGCCCTTCGCGTGCTGGGCCTCGGTGGCCTTCTCGCTGGGGCCGCGCCGCACCTTCTCGCGCAGTTCGTGCAGCTCGGCGACCCGCCCGCGGGCGTCGGCCGCGACCTCGGGGACCTCGCCGTCGACTGGCGCCTCATGCACAACCGTCATCTCGAACCACTCCAAGGGTGAGGGAACTGTCCGACAGCCAACGTCTGCTGTGCCCCCGGCTGCGAATCACTTTCTTCACTTATGACTGTACGAGGGGCCGTGCGTTGGTTTCGGCGTCGATTCCGTACAAGGTCAGGTCCGTTTAGATGTCAGGCCTGCACAGAAGGGGTGGTGTCGAAGCCGGAGCGCTGGGTGTCTGTTCGAATACCGGGGGCTGTCGGTCAGGTGATGGCCCGATGATCTGAACATGAAGAAAAGTGCAGGTCAGGGCTGTTGTTCAGTAATGTAGGGCGGCCCTCTTGCGCCTTGCTCAAGCCCCGCTCAAGTCCGGTCGGGCGCCGGTTCGGATCCGTGCTAGACGGCGCCGAGTCGTAGGGAAGCGCCAAAAACACCACAGCCCACCCGATGCCGTCCGGGTGGGCTGTCCGGGGGATGCCCCCAGTGGCTCCGATCAGCTCTTTCGGCCGTCCTCGGGCTCGTCCTCGCCCCGCAGCTCCTGCTCGCGGCGGCGCAAATCGGCCTCCCACTGCTTCAGCATGTCCTCGTGATCCTTGTCGCTCTTCTTCAACGAGGCGAGGAATTCGGGGTCGTCGTCCGGTGCGAGCGGGCGGCCGTCGCGCCGGACCGGCTGCCCCGGACGGCCGTCGGCGTCGTCGGGCGCCCCGGTCCGCAGGAGGCCGCGCTGCTTGCCGGCCACCAGCCAGGCGATCGGGCCCACCGGCGGGAACAGCAGCACGATGAGCACCCACACCGGCTTGGGCAGGTGCTTCACCTGGTCCTCGGGGGTGGTCAGGCAGTCGATGAACGCCCACACCCAGAGCGCGAGCGGAAGGATGATGGTCAGAAGAATTCTCAGCACGGCGGCGATCTCCCTGCGGGGCGGTCGGGGCGGGTGCCTTCCCGGGGCCCTTGACGGAGCCAGGCTATCCGGTGGCGGATACTGACAGGCATGGCATACGACGATCTCCGCTCGTTCCTGCGGGCACTCGACCGTGAGGGCGACCTCAAGCGCATCAAGGCAGAGGTGGACCCGCACCTGGAGATCGGCGAGATCGTCGACCGGGTCCAGAAGGCCAAGGGCCCCGCGCTGCTCTTCGAGAACGTCAAGGGCTCGTCGATGCCGCTCGCGATGAACGTCTTCGGCACCGAGCGGCGCCTCGCCAAGGCGCTCGGCCTCAAGGGCCCGGACGACATCTCGGAGAAGATCGCCGGCCTGCTCAAGCCCGAGCTGCCGCAGGGCTTCACCGGCTTCCGGGACGCCTTCGGCAAGCTCGCCTCGATGGCGCACGTGCCGCCCCGGCACGTGAAGTCCGGTGACGCGCCGGTCCAGGAGGTCGTGCTCACCGGCGACGACGTCAACCTGGACGAGCTGCCCGCCCTGTTCACCTGGCCGATGGACGGCGGCTCCTTCTTCAACCTGGGCCTCACCCACACCAAGGACCCGGACAGCGGCATCCGCAACCTCGGGCTCTACCGGCTCCAGCGGCACGACCGCCGCACCATCGGCATGCACTGGCAGATCCACAAGGACAGCCGCAACCACTACGCGGTGGCCGCGAAGCGCGGCGAGCGGCTGCCGGTCGCGATCGCCTTCGGCTGCCCGCCCGCCGTGACCTACGCGGCCACCGCGCCGCTGCCCGGCGACATCGACGAGTACCTGTTCGCCGGCTTCGTCGCCGGGGAGCGGGTGAAGATGGTCGACTGCAAGACCGTCCCGCTCCAGGTCCCGGCCGACGCCGAGGTGGTGCTGGAGGGCTGGCTGGAGCCCGGCGAGATGCTCCCCGAGGGCCCGTTCGGCGACCACACCGGCTTCTACACCCCGCAGGAGCCGTTCCCGGCGCTGAAGATCGACTGCGTGACGATGCGCCGCCGTCCGATCCTCCAGTCCATCGTGGTCGGCCGCCCGCCGACCGAGGACGGCCCGTTGGGCAAGTTCACCGAGCGGTTCTTCCTGCCGCTGCTGAAGATCATCATCCCGGACATCGTCGACTACGACCTGCCCGAGGCCGGCGGCTTCCACAACTGTGTGATCGTCTCGATCGACAAGAAGTACCCCAAGCACGCCCAGAAGACGATGCACGCCATCTGGGGCGCCCACATGATGTCGCTGACCAAGCTGATCATCGTGGTGGACTCCGACTGCGACGTGCACGACTACCAGGAGGTCGCCTGGCGGGCCTTCGGCAACGTCGACTACAGCCGCGACCTCACCGTCGTCGAGGGCCCGGTCGACCACCTCGACCACGCCTCCTACCAGCAGTTCTGGGGCGGCAAGGCCGGCATCGACGCGACCCGCAAGCTCCCCGAGGAGGGGTACACCCGGGACGGCGGGTGGCCCGAGATGGTCTCCTCGGACCCGGCCACCGCCGAACGAGTGACCCGTCGCTGGAAGGAATACGGACTGTGAGGAGATACGGCACTATGGGGTCGGACCAGACGCAGGGGGCTGCCGCTCCCCGCACCGGCGGGGGTCTCCCGGAGTACGGACTGTGAGCACCGCTGCGGTCGAGACGCCCGGGCGCACGAAGGCCTTCCTGCGCCTGGTGATGATCGAGCACTCGGTCTTCGCCCTGCCCTTCGCCTACACCGCCGCACTGACGGCCATGTTCCTCGCCGACAAGCGGGTGCACTGGGGCGAGCTGTTCATCGTCACCGTCTGCATGGTCGGCCTGCGCACCTTCGCCATGGCCGCCAACCGGATCATCGACCGCGAGATCGACGCCCGGAACCCGCGCACGGCCTCGCGCGAACTCGTCACGGGTGCGGTGTCGCTGAAGACGGCGTACGCCGGCTCGGCCGTGGCACTGATCGTCTTCCTCGGCGCGGCGGCGATGCTCAACCCGCTCTGCCTGGCGCTCGCGCCGGTCGCCGTCGTGCCGATGGTGGTCTACCCGTACGGCAAGCGCTTCACCGACTTCCCGCAGGCCATCCTGGGCCTCGCCCAGGCCATGGGCCCGGTCGGCGCCTGGCTCGCGGTGACCGGCACCTGGTCGTGGGACGCCCTCGTACTGGGTGTCGCGGTCGGCGTGTGGATCGGCGGCTTCGACCTCATCTACGCCTGCCAGGACGTCGAGTCCGACCGGCACGGCAAGGTGCGGTCGGTACCGGCCCGCTTCGGCATCCCGGCGGCCATCCGGGGCGCGCGGGTGTGCCACCTCGTGACGACGCTCCTGCTGGGGTGGTTCGCGCTCCGGACCCACGCCGGCGCGGCGTTCTGGGTCGGCCTGGTCGTCGTCGCGGGGGCGTTCGTCTACGAGCACACCATCGTCAAGCCGAACGACCTGTCGAAGCTGAACCGGGCCTTCTTCCAGACCAACGGCTTCGTGGGCATCTCGCTGTTCGCCTTCGCCCTGCTGGACCTGATCATCCGTGGGCTCGGGGTCTGAGCCCCGCGGAGTCACTTGCGTGGACCCTGTCGCCTTGGGAGACCTGGATCAGGTGAGCGGCGGGGTCAACTGGCAGACGACGACGAGTTCGAGTCGGGGGACGATGTAGTAAGTGATCAGTCCTCCGGCGACGTCGAGGCACTGCATGGGCTCGCCACTGCCCTCGTACGTGGTGCCATCCAGGTAGAGCGCTTCGGCTGCCCGAACCAGTTCGGCGGCCTTCTGCTCGACTGCCGAGAGGAAACTGGCCGGTGCCCCGCCGGTGACGTGCTCCTCGCCGGGCAGGTACTCCCAGCTCCAGCTCACCCGTTCACCGCCGAGAAGGCGGACCGGTACAGCACGGCGACCTCCGTGGCGTGTCGGCGGCACTCCTCAACGGTTGCGGCGTGGTTGGCCAGGTAGTTCTCCCGGTGGTAGGTCTGCGCCGTGGCCGGGACCCGCTCGATCTCCACCACGGTGGCCCAGTGGGCAACGAACGCGCGGATCGGGTTGACGCTGCCTGCCTCGATGGCCGCCGCCATGGCTCTGGTCTGCCCCTCCACCATCTCCGGAAGCCGGTCGGCAGCCACCACGGCGAGCGCGGCCTTGATCGCCGCGGGGGTCTTCTCAGGCCGAGGGATGAGTTCGGTTCCATTCGACACCGGCTGGCTCACAGGGCGCTCCTCTCGTCTCGTCCGAGCCTAGCCGGGTCAGCGGAACAGCGCGGCGTGATCCGTGGCCCAGGTGCGGAAGTTGCGGGGCGGGTGGCCGGTGAGGTCCTGGACCGTCGTGGTGGCCGGGTTCGGGGTGGTGATGCGGGCGTGGATGAAGTCCAGTGCGCTGTCGACGACCGCTCCGGGCCGGCCGGTGGCGGACATGCGGCGGCGGGCCGCCTCGCGGGGGATCTCCTGCCACTTCACCGGGCGGCCGGCGGCCTCGCCGATGATGTCCACCTGTTCCGCCTGGGTGGGGCACTCCGGGCCGGTGAGCAGATAGCGCGCGCCGTCGTGGCCGTCCTCGGTGAGGGCGCGGACGGCGACCGCCGCGATGTCCCGCTCGTCCACCGGGTTCAGTCCGGCCGCGCCGCCGTAGCCCTGCACGGCGCCCCCGGAGCGGATCTCCTCCGCCCACTGGAGCGCGGCGGTGAACCCGTGCGCCCGCAGCACCGTGTGCCGGACCCCGCTCCCGGCGAGCAGCGCCTCCACCTCGCCCTCGACCCGGACGGCCGTCGAGGAGAGGAGCACGACCCGCCCGACCTCCCGGGCCAGCACCCCCACCGCGTCCGCCGCCTCGTCCGCCGTGGGGAACGGCCACCCCAGCAGCACCGCTCCCGCCCCCTGGACCGCCGCCTCCAGCGATGCCGGGTCGAGCAGGGCCCGCTGAGTCAGCGTCCGCACCCGCACCCCGGCGGCGGCGAGCTGCAGCCCGACGTGTCGCTCGACCGCTCCGGGGGCGCCGACCGCCAGCACAGGCGACGTGCCATCAACTCGCTTCTCTGTCATGTCTCGAACGTAGGCGAGAAGTATGAGACGCCCCATGCGTGCGGGTCTCCGGTTCATGCGCCATCGTCTACCAGGCGCGCGCCAACTCGCGTGCGCCCCCGAGTGCTTCGCGCACCGACCTCGCCCTGGCCTCCGCCGACTGACCGGGTGCCGGCTGCGCACAGGAAGTCGGCGAGTCCGACTTCCTGTGCGCTCGGCCCGGGGCGGCTACTCCGAACGGTCGGAGATGAAGGCCTCGTACTGGGCGGCCGTGAGCAGCTGCTTCAGCTCGTCAGGCCTGGTGGCGGTGAGCTCGACGATCCAGCCGTCGCCGTACGGGTCCGTGTTGATCAGCTCGGGCTCGTCGCTCAGGCTCTCGTTCACCGCGGTGACCGTTCCGGTGAGCGGCATGAAGAGCTCGCTCACCGACTTGACCGACTCCACCGTGCCGAACGCTTCGTCGGATTCGAGCTGCTTTCCCCCGGTGGGGATGTCGACGAAGACGATGTCACCGAGCTGCTTCTGCGCGAAATCGGTGATGCCCACCTGGGCCTTGTCCTTGCCGGTGGTCCGCACCCACTCGTGGTCCTTGGTGTACTTGAGGTCTTTCGGGACGTTGGCCATGGAGATCTCCGCGAGGTCGAGGTGACTGCACTGACGGATCGTCAGTCATGCGGAGGAGCCTGCTACAGGTCCCCGCCCCTCACCGCGAAGCGCACCCGGTCGGGTGAAGGCGGGTGTCAGTTGTGCAGGAAGGACTCCAGTGAGGTGGCCAGCGCCACCGGCGTCTCGTACATCGGGTAGTGGCCGCTGCCGCCGAGCTCCTCCAGTTCGGCGTTGGGGTAGTGGGCGAGCCAGGTGCCGCGCATCACGTCGGCGGTCAGGGCGAGGTCGTGTGCGCCCACGATCACCTTGACGGGGACGGGGTTTCCGCTGATGCGGCGTTCCAGGTCGGCCGTCGCCCAGTCCCGCACGTACCCGCCGAAGGCCTCGGGCGTGGAGAGTCGGAGCGACTGGTCGACCATGCGGTCCAGCCAGACCCGGCCCGCCCGCTGCCCGGTGACCAGGTCGAGGATCGCGTACCGCTTCTCGCGGTCCTCGGCGGCGCCGTAGAACAGCGCCTCGCCGTCCGCGTCCAGCGGGTAGGCCCCGGCGGGGACGGGTGCCAGGCCGACGAGCTTGCGCACCCGCAGCGGCGCCTCGGCCAGCACCTGCTGCGCGGCCTTGCCGCCCATCGAGTGGCCGATCAGCGAGAAGCGGTCCCAGCCGAGTTGGTCGGCCAGGGCGAGCGTGTCGGCGGCGATCTCGGCGAGCGTGTAGGAGCCGGTGACGTCCTTGCGCTCCCCGTAGCCCCGGTAGTCGAGGAACGCGTAGCTGAAGGCCCTGCCGTCGAGGTAGTCGAGGAAGGGCCCCCAGCCCGCGCTGGTGCCGAACCAGTCGTGCAGGACCAGGACGTGGTGGTCGCCGGTGCCGGTCGAGCGGTGAGGGATCGTCATGCCCTCGGTCCTTCCCCGGAAGCCTCCCGCCCGAACGGCCGGTCTCCGGCCCGTACGGCGGCCGGCTACGCCGGGGGTCGTCGGGCGAAGGCCGGGGCGTGTTCGGGGCGGGGGCCGAAGGCGATCAGGCGGGAGATGCCCAGCCGGACCGCCGGGACGTGGCGGACGAGCGCGGCGAATCCCATCGGCGGGCCGGACCGCCGGCCGGTGAGCGCCGGGACGAACATCACGCCGTGCAGAATCCGCTGCAGCCGCTGGATGACCACGGTCGGCATCTGGCGCCGCCGTTGCACCCGGGCGAGTGCGGCGGTGGTCGGGCGGCCGCGCAGCAGCGGTTCGGCGAGCAGGGTGGCGGCCGCGACGGCGTCCTGGATGGCGAGGTTGATGCCCACCCCGCCGGCCGGGGACATCGCGTGGGCGGCGTCGCCGATCAGCAGCAGGCCGTCGGTGTACCAGCGGTCCAGCCGGTTGAGCCGGGCGTCGAGCATGTGGACGTCGTCCATGCCCGCCAACTGGTCGACGCGGTCGGCGTACTGGGGCAGCAGCCGGGCGATCCGCTCGCGGAAGCGTTCCACGCCCTCGGCGCGCAGCTGCGGGTCGGAGCCCTTGGGCTTGAAGTAGGCGATCTGGAAGTAGCCGTCGCGGGCGATGCTGAGGGCCAGTTCGCCGTTGCCGAAGCCGGCGACGAGGCTGGGCGGCGCGGCCTGCTCCTCCGCGTGCCGGGGCAGGCGGAACCACCAGACGTCGAAGGGCACCGGGTACTCCTCGGCCACCAGACCGGCCGCCTTGCGCAGGGTCGAGTGTCGGCCGTCGGTGCCGACGGTGAGGTCGGCGCGGAGCTCGCCCTGCTCGCCGTCCCGGGTGCGGTAGCGCACGCCGGCCACCCGGCCGTTCTCCTGGATCAGCCCGGTGGCCTCGGTGTTCATCCGCAGGGTGAAGGTGGGTTCCTGCCGGGCTTCCTCGACCAGGAAGTTGAGCAGGTCCCACTGCGGCATCATCGCGATGTAGTTGTACGGCGCGGGCAGTCGGTCGTAGGCGCTCAGCGGGACTTGGCCGACGCCGGGAACCGGCACCACCAGGTTGCCGAGCCGGCTCTGCGGCAGCGCGGCGAACTTCCGGCCGAGGCCGAGTTCGTCCATCAATCGCACGGTGGAGGCGTGGACGGTGTCGCCGCGGAAGTCCCGCAGGAAGTCCCCGTGCTTCTCCAGCACGGTCACCTCGACACCCGCCCGGGCCAGCAGCAGGCCCAACATCATTCCGGCCGGTCCGCCCCCGGAGATCACGACGCTCATGGCTCTCTCCCTTGCTGTGCTCGGTTGATCACCTTCCGTGTGGAACTTGCATTTACAGAGTCTCTGGAACTGTCTCAGGTGTCAAGTAGTATGCTGCTTCACATGAAGGATCTGGTGGCGGCCGCCCTCGCGGCGGCGAAGGACCGGGGCCAGGACGTCGCGGACGTTCCGCTGACGGCGATCGCCGCGACGGCCGGAATCTCCCGCAGTACCCTGCTGCGCAGGCTCGGCGGCTGCCGGGCACCGCTGGACGAGGCGGTCCGGCAGGCGGGCGTCGACCCGGGCGGACGGCCGCCGGTACGGGAGCGCGCGATCGCGGCGGCAGCCGGGCTGGTGGCCGAACGCGGCCTGGGCGGGGTCACCCTGGACGCCGTGGCGGACCGCGCCGAGTGCTCGCTGCCCAGCCTGCACACCGTCTTCGAGGGCCGGGACGGCCTGCTCACCGCCGTCTTCCTCCAGTACGGCCCGCTGCCGGACCTGGAAGCGCTCGCCGCGAACCCGCCGGAGTGCCTGGAGGACACCGTCCGGGCGCTCCACCGCGCCTTCGCCGCGGCCTTCGACCGCCGGCCCCGGGTCATGCCGGCGGTCTTCGCCGACCTGTTCGCCCGACCGGACGGCCCCGCCTCCCGGATGATGGCGGCCCACCTGCCGCGGCTGTTCGACGGCCTCGGCCGGCTGCTGCTGCCGTACATCGAGGCAGGACGGCTGCGTCCGCTGCCGCTCCCGGTGCTGGTCCAACTGCTGTTCGGCCCGCTGGTCAACCACATCCTGCTGCGGCCGGTCCTCGAACCGGCCCTCGGCGCCGGACTGCCCTCGCTGGAGGAGTCCATCGACCTCTTCGCCGAGACCTACCTGCGGGCGGTCGCCCTGCCGTAGCGGCGCCGGGGGACTGCCTGATCCGTTCCCAGGACGTGTCTCCCGGAAGCGCCGAGCCCCGGCTCGCCGGGCGAAGCCGGGGAGCCGGGGCTCGGACGGGGGCGGTCAGGCGCTGCGGCGGCGGCGCGCGACGAAGAGCGCGCCGATGCCGCTGACGAGCAGGGCGGCGGCGCCCGCCGCGGTCCTGATGACGCCGTCCGACCCGGTGTGGGCGAGCTGGCCGCCCGCCAGCTGGGTGGTGGTGCTGGTGGTGCCGGCGGTGTCGGTCTCGTCGGCGGTGCCGGTGGTGTAGGTGGTCCGGATGACGGGGCCGGTGTCGACGCCGGAGGTGTCGGCGGTCGCGGCGGTGAGCTGGATCGCGCTGCCCTGCGGGCCCGCGTCGGCGGCGTGGGCGGTGCCCTCGTTGATGAGGGCGGACGGGTTGACGGCGGTCTGGCCGACCTTGGCCTCGGCGGTGTAGGCGAGGCGGACGTGCTTGGTGATGGTCGCGCCTGCCGCGAGGCCGTCGTCGCTGAGGAGGTAGCGGGCGGGGCCGCCGGACTGGGGGCCCGGGGTGCCGGGCACGGTCTCCCAGGCGCCGTCGGCCTTCTGCATCTCCAGGACGCTGTGCGGGTCGACCCACAGGATGGTGGCGAGCTTGCCGAACCGGGAGGCGCTGGGGTTGTCGACGGTGACGTCGAACTCGACCGGGGCGCCGCCGACGACGGCGGTGGTCGGCGCGTTCCTGAGCTGGACGGCCAGCGACTTCACCGCGACGTCCTTGGTGGCCTCGGCGAGCACGGTGTCCTCGGCCGCCGGGTCGACGACGGCGGAGTAGAGCTTGGTCGGCTGGTTGTAGCCGCCCGCGTCGTTGTTGCCCACGGCGGCGAGCCGCAGCTGGACGGTCCTGGTGGCGCCGGCGGGGACGGTCAGGCCGGTGACCTTGCCGCTGAAGTTGAAGGTCTTGTCGCTCTGCTTGAAGGTCAGCTCGACCGGCTTCCAGGTGCCGTCGGCGTCGCGGTACTCGATGGCGAACGCGTCGTGCACCCGGGCGTGCACGTTGCTCACGTTGAGCTTCAGGGTGAACGGGGCCTCGGCGGTGCCCGGGTTGGTGACGGTCTCGGAGAACTCGACGGGCTCGCCGCCGAACCCGATCGAGGACGGCTCCTGGACGGTCAGCGCCGGCTTGGTGGCGACCAGGGCGGCGGTGACGTCGATCGCGACGAACTGGGGGCCGACGATCGCCTGCATGGCCCCGCTGCCCTGGTCGACCATCGCCCACGGGTGGATGTAGGCCGTGCCGAGCGGGGCGTCGGCGGTGAACGCGAAGCGGACGTGCCGGGTGTCGCTGCTGCCGGCGGCGATGGTCCTGTCGTCGGTGAGGTGGTACGTGACCCGGTCGGAGCCCGGCTGGCTGCTGGGGGTGCCGGTGATGTTCTCCCAGGTGCCGTCGGCCTTCCGCACCTGGAGCGTGCTGTGCTTGTCCGCCTCCACGACCTTGTCGACGGTGGTGTAGCGCGAGGCGCTGGGGTTGGTCACGGTGACGTCGAACTCGACCGGGGCGCCGCCGGCGACGGCGGTGGTCGGCGCGTCCTTGACCTGCACGGTGAGGGCCTTGGCCGCGACCTGGTCGGTGCTCTCGGCGAGGACGGTGGTGCCGGTCGCATCGAGGACGGCGGAGCTGAGCGTGACGGTCGAGTCCTGGTTGGACCAGTAGGCGGCGAGCTCGGTGGTGAGGCGCAGCTGGACGGTCCTGGTGGCGCCGGCGGCGACGGTCAGGCCGGGGACGGTGTCGGCGACGGGCTTCCAGATGCCGTCCGCGTCGCGGTAGTCGACCTTGATGGCGTGCGTCGCGATGGGGCCCGCGCCGCTCGTGCCGATCCTCAGGGTGAACGAGGCCTCGGTGGTGCCGGGGTTCGTGATGGTCTCGGTGAACTCGACCGGCTGTCCGCCGCGGCCGACCGTCGCCGGCGCGTTGACCTTCAACGACGGCTTGTCGGCCGTGGCCGGCGCGGCGGGGGCGGTCGCGGCGGCCGGTGCCTGGGAGGCGTACGCGGCGGGGGAGGACAGCACCGCGCCGGTGGCCAGCAGCACGCCGAGGGTGGCGGCGGTGAGGACGGTGGAGCGGGAACGACGGGCGCGGACAGCAGGCAAGGAAATACCCCCCGGGGTGTTCTGCCGTCGGTATTTCAGCCGCCGGCCGGTACATGTGGTGGAAGTCGGACCCGAAGTTCGAGGGCGTCGCCCCCAGCGCCTCTCGCGGTCCGGGTTCGGCGGGCTTCCCCGCCTCTCACTGACATAGACGTGCGGCGGCCGCTGGGGTTGCAGCTGATCCAGAAGTTTTTTCGAAAATCTCTGAGACCGTCCTGACCTGCGGTTCTTCTCCCCAGCTCCCGCCGGTCTCAGTGCAGCGCGAGCTCGTCGCCCACGCTCAGCCGCCCGGGGGCGGCGACCTCGGCGAGGGCGTCGAGCCGGCCGTCGTGGGCGTGCACGATCGCCTTGAGGATCTCGGGGGCGTGCGGCAGCCCCGGCTGCGGGGCGCCGGTCATCGCGCAGCGCTCGCTGGAGCGGACGAAGGCGAGGCGGGCGCCGGTGCCGCCGTGGCCCTCCCGGCCGAACCAGCGGTCCTCGACGAAGGGCGGGGTGCCCGGGGGCGTCCGCAGCAGGATGTTGGGGCGGAACCGGCGCTCGTCGACCACCGTGAAGGGGGCGGCCTCGCGGACCCAGTCCAGGGTGGCGGTGGTGAGCACGCTGACCGGCAGCTGGTCGAAGTGGGAGACGGCGTCCTCGCGGGCGAGTTCGACGTCCTCGCGCTGGAGGTAGGCGCGCAGGAACGCGGCCGGGTCGGCGACCGGGCGGCCGAGCGGGTCGAACAGTTCGGGGCCGTCGATCCGGTGGCCGAGGCGGGCGGAGAGGCGGAGCAGGCCGTCCATCCGGCGGAAGCGGCGGGTGTTCTTGCCCGAGCCGAGCTTGCCGTCCGCGTCGCGGACGGCGTAGAGGCGGTCGCCGGCCAGGCCGCGCTCGTCCACCTCGACGAAGTCGAGCCGTTCGCCGCCGGTGGACTTCACGGGGTAGCGCCAGAGTCGCTCGATCACTCCGATGATCTCTGCCATGGGCGGACAGCGTAGCGGCGGCGCCGGGGGATGGTCTAGACCAAGTCCCGTGCGGCGACTGGCCGGAACGGCCCAGGGCGTGTCTTCAAACCCCCGTCGGCGCGCGGGCGGGGGCTTGAAGACAGGTCCTAGCCCAGCCGTGCCACCGCCCGGACCGGCGCACCGTCCGCCGCCGCCAGCCGCAGCGGGAACAGTGACACCTCGACCGGCCGCCCGGCCTCCTGGGCGTCCAGCAGCGCCCGCAGATCGGTCAGGTTCTCGGCGATCACCCCGCCGCCGGGCGCCCCCAGCAGCACCCGGTGCGCGGCGAGGGTCGGCTCGTCGGCGCCGGGCTGGTCGTGCTCGTCGGTGAGGTCCGCGAGCAGCGCGGCGACCGCCGGGTCGCCCGGGCCCGGGTCGGGGGTGGGGTCGACGCTCAGCGCGTCCACCCCGACGGTCCGCACCCCGGCGGCGACGATCGCCTCGGCGGCGTCCGCGGTCAGGCTGGGGTGCGCGAGGTAGGCGTCGGTGCCCCAGTGCCGGGCCCAGCCGGTGGCGAGCAGCAGGACGGACCCCTCGCCGACGCGCGCCAGAGCGGGCGCGAGCAGCTCGGGGGTGACGGCGGCCCGGGGCTCCAGCCCGCGCAGGTCGGCGAGCACCGCGGGCCCGGTGAACCGCTCCAGCGGCAGCCCGTCCAGGGTCGGCCAGGTGACGTCCACGTGGTACGGCGCGTCCACGTGCGTCCCGGACTGCGAGCCGAGGTGCAGGGCCAGCACGTTCACCCCGGCGGTGGCGGTGGTGAGAGCGGGCTCCAACAGGACGGCCGGATCGCCGGGGTAGACCGGCATCGCGGTGGTCACCTGATGGGTGAGGTCGACGAGGGTCGCTGCCATGCCCCCATCCTTCCAGGGGAGCCCGCGGATGAGGCCCGACCGGGTGAGTCCGGATAGAAATGGGACATGGGAACAGTCAAGCGTCAGCCGTGGGTGGTCGGGGTCTCTGGTGCGTCGGGGACGCCGTACGCCGCCTCGGCGATCCGGGCGCTGCTCGCCGCCGGGGAGCCGGTGGACCTGATCGTCAGCCGAGCCGCCCGGCTCACCATCCTCGACGAGACCGGCATCTCCTTCCGGGACGCCCACTGGCGCGCCGACCTGGCCGCCTGGCTGGGCTCCGACGAGGGCCTGGACGACGTCCGCTACTGGCCCGCCGGGGACTTCGCGGCCGGCCCGTCCAGCGGCTCGTACCCGGCCAAGGGCATGCTGGTGGTGCCCGCGACCACCGGCGCGGTGGCCGGGATCGCGCTCGGCCTGAGCAAGGACCTGCTGCAGCGGGTCGCCAGCGTCACCCTCAAGGAGCGCCGCCCGCTGGTCGTGTGCGTGCGCGAGACGCCACTCAACGGGGTGACGTTGAAGCACCTGGTGGAGCTCGACGCGCAGGGCGCCGTCGTCCTCCCCGCCTCGCCCGGTTTCTACGCCGGCGGCTCGACCGTGCGGGAACTCGTCGACTTCGTGGCCGGCCGGGTGCTGGACGCGGTCGGCGTCCCGCATTCCCTGTACCTGCGCTGGGAAGGGGAGTTGGGGGCGGCGGCCCGCCGGGCCGACGAGAACGGCAGCGTGTCGACTGAGGGGGAGTGAGGAGGCCGGGGGCGGGAGAGTATCTTCTCTGCGATATCCGGGTTGTTCCGCGCATGGCGCCTTGGAATCCGGATAATGATCTGTGGGTCTGGTGAGGTTCGGAAGGACGCGGACGGTATATGGACACGGTGGACAGACAGCTCATCCAGGCGCTCCGGGAGAACGGCCGCGCGTCCTACGCCGAGCTGGGCCGGCTGGTCGGACTCTCCGGCCCGAGCGTCACGGACCGGATCAACCGACTGGAGCAGGCCGGCGTCATCACCGGCTACCGCGCGACGGTCAATCCGGCCTCGCTCGGCTTCGGCGTCACGGCCCTGATCGGCCTTCAGCTGACCGACGCCGCCGATCACGAGGACGTCGCGCACCGGCTCAAGGACCTCAACGAGGTCGAGGACTGCTGGTTCATCGCGGGTGACGACTCCTACATGCTCAAGGTCCGGGTGGCCGACGTGGCGGGCCTGGAGTCGGTGGTCAAGCGGATCTCGGGCACGAAAGGCGTGGCCCGCACCCGCACCACCGTCGTACTCTCCACGAAGTGGGAGAACCGGGTGAGCGAACTCCCTCCCGAAGGAGAGTGACGGATGGCACTGGTCGGTCTGGAGGAACTGCGCGCCGCTCGGCAGCGGATCGCGGGGGTGGCCGTGCGCACCCCGCTGGTTCCCGCCCCGTGGGCGGACGAGGGGGAGCGCCGGCTCTGGCTGAAGCCCGAGAACCTCCAGCCGACCGGGGCCTTCAAGACCCGCGGCGCCTACAACCGGCTGGCCGCGCTCACCGAGGCCGAGCGGGCCCGCGGCGTGGTCGCCCAGTCGAGCGGCAACCACGCGCAGGCGGTGGCGTACGCGGCGGCGCTGCTCGGCATCAAGGCCGTGATCGTGATGCCGGACACCTCGCCGGCGGTGAAGGTGGAGTCCACCCGGGGGTTCGGCGCCGAGGTGGTCCTGGTGTCGCCGGAGGAGCGGGACACCCTGCCCGCCGAGCTGGCCGAGCGGCACGGCTACGTCTGGGTGCCGCCGTACGACGACCCGTTCATCATCGCGGGCCAGGGCACGGTCGGCCTGGAGATCGCCGAGGACGCCCCGGCCGGGCTGGACACCGTCCTGGTGCCGGTCAGCGGCGGCGGCCTGATCTCCGGGACGGCGGCCGCGCTCAAGCTCACCCGCCCGGGCATCCGGGTGATCGGTGTGGAACCGGAGCTGGCCGCCGACGCCCAGGCCAGCTTCCGGGCCGGCCGCCGGCTGGCCTGGCCGGTCGCCGACACCTACCGGACCATCGCGGACGGCCTGCGCACCCCGTCGGTCGGCGAGCTGCCCTTCGAGCACCTGACCGCGTACGTGGACGACATCGTCACCGTCACCGAGGACGAGATCCGCGCCACCGTCGCCCTGCTGGCCCGTCGCGGCCGGCTGGTCGCCGAGCCCTCCGGCGCGGTGGCCCCGGCGGCCTACTTCCACCGCGCCGCCGAGACCGGGGGCCGGGCGGTCGCGGCCGTGGTCAGTGGTGGCAACATCGACCCTGCGCTGCTCGCTGAGCTGCTGTCGGACCGTCCCGAGCCGAAGGGCGCGCCGGTGCCGAAAGCGACGAGCGACTAGCGCCGGAGGAGCGCCGGAGCGAGGAGCGTCGGCACCGGGTCGGAGCGGCCCGGAGGCGAGCGGACGAGTGACGTAGTCTCGGTCCGGCAAGGAATCGAAGTCGGAGGAGGCGGGGCACCGCATGGACGCAGGGCTGAAGCGCGAGCTGGAGGCGAAGGTCTACGCGGGTGAGCGGCTGACCCGCGAGGACGGGATCGCGCTCTACGAGAGCGACGACCTGGCCTGGCTGGGCGGTCTGGCCCACCACGTGCGGACGCGGAAGAACGGCGACGTCGTCCACTTCAACGTCAACCGCCACCTCAACATGACCAACGTGTGCAGCGCGTCCTGCGCGTACTGCTCGTTCCAGCGCAAGCCGGGCGAGAAGGACGCCTACACGATGCGCATCGAGGAGGCCGTCCGGCTCGCCAAGGCGATGGAGGTCGACTCCCTCACCGAGCTGCACATCGTCAACGGCCTGCACCCGACCCTGCCCTGGCGCTACTACCCGCGCTCGCTGCGGGAGCTCAAGGCGGCCCTGCCGAACGTCTCGCTGAAGGCCTTCACCGCCACCGAGATCCACTGGTTCGAGAAGATCAGCGGCCTGCCCGCCGACGAGATCCTGGACGAGCTGATCGACGCCGGCCTGGAGTCGCTGACCGGCGGCGGCGCGGAGATCTTCGACTGGGAGGTCCGCCAGCACATCGTCGACCACGACACCCACTGGGAGGACTGGTCGCGGATCCACCGCCTCGCCCACAGCAAGGGCCTCAAGACGCCGGCCACCATGCTGTACGGCCACATCGAGGAGCCCCGCCACCGGGTGGACCACGTGCTGCGGCTGCGCGAGCTGCAGGACGAGACCGGCGGCTTCCAGGTCTTCATCCCGCTGCGCTACCAGCACGACTTCCACGACTCCAAGGACGGCGTCGTGCGCAACAAGCTGATGGCCCGCACCGAGATGGCCACCGGCGCCGAGGCGCTGAAGACCTTCGCGGTCTCCCGGCTGCTCTTCGACAACGTCCCGCACGTCAAGGTCTTCTGGGTGATGCACGGCGTCACCACCGCCCAGCTGGCGCTCAGCCACGGCGCGGACGACATGGACGGCTCGGTGGTCGAGTACAAGATCACCCACGACGCGGACAACTTCGGCACCCCGAACAAGCTGGGCCGCGACGACCTGCTCGACCTGATCCGCGACGCCGGTTTCCGCCCGGTCGAGCGCAACACCCGCTACGAGATCATCCGCGAGTACGAGGGCCCGGACCTGGGGCGCCGTGAGGCCCCGCAGGCGATGCGCCTCTGACCGTCGACCTCCCCGCCGCCCGGGCCCCGGCCCGGGCGGCGGCGTTTCTTCACCGCCCCCGCACCTGCCCCGGGTTTACCAACCGGTACACCGTTTGGCAGGATCGGCGGTATGTCCGGTTCTCATCGCGCCACCACGTACCCGTCGTACGAGCCGATACCAGAGCCGGTGTACGGGGTGCCGCAGCAGCCGTACGGGGCGGGTGAGCCGTACCAGCAGCCCGTCCGGCAGGACCACTACGGCGAGTACGGGCAGCTCCCGCAGGCCCCTGACGGGTACTTCGAGGCGTACGAGCAGCCGTTCCAGCCGTCCCAGCCGTACGCCGCCGGGCCCGACCCGCTCGTCGCCCCCGAGCCGGTGTACGCCCCCGGGCCGGCGTACGACGTCGAACCGGTGTACGCCCCCGAGTCGGTGTACGACGCCGAACCGGTGTACGCGTTCGAGCCGGAGCCCGTCCGGCAGCCCACGCCCCCGCCCGTGGCGGCGCCCGTGGGCGCCCGGGCGGCCGCCCGGGGTCACCGCCGGAAGGCGAAGAAGAAGCGCCACGGCAAGGCGGTGATGGCCGGCACCGCGCTGCTGGTCGCGGCCACCGCCGGCTGGTACACCGTCGGCCAGGACGACGCCAAGCCCGTCGCCGCGACCGCCGACGGCCCCGGCCCGGAGGGCGTCAGCACGCCCGACCAGCCGGCTCCCGCCGCCCGGGCCGCCGCCGACCGGCAGACCCAGCCCCCGGCCGCCGACCGCAGCCAGGTTCGTTCGGACGGCTCGGTCGCCGCGATACCCGGCCTCGGCGCCGACTTCGTCGCGAAGATCCCCGCCGAGACCACCCAGGTGGTGCTCGCCTCCGGCCAGGACAAGAACGGCAACAAGAACGCCGTCACCCTGTGGACCCGCACCCCCGAGGGCCGCTGGCTGGCCGGCGAGACCTGGCAGGGCCACAACGGCAACAACGGCTGGACCGCCGACCACAACGAGGGCGACCTGCGCAGCCCGATCGGCGTCTTCGCGCTCACCGACGCGGGCGGCCGCAAGGCCGACCCGGGCAGCAAGCTCCCGTACGACAAGGACCCGAGCTTCGTGGTCTCCGGGACGGGCTTCTTCGGCGACCAGCTGGCCGGCTCCTTCGACTACGTGGTCGCGATCAACTACAACCGGGTGCCCGGAAACTCCCCGCTGGACCCGCGCCGCCCGATGGGGGCGAAGAAGGGCGGCGGGATCTGGATCCACGTCGACCACGACGGCCCCACCCACGGCTGCGTCTCGATCCCCGAGGACAAGATGGCCGAGCTGATCCGCACCCTGGACCCGGCGGCCCACCCGGTCATCGTGATGGGCGACGCCACCTCGCTCTCCGTCTGACCCCGGCGTTCCGGCCCCGGCCCGGCCCCGGCCCGACACCGGCGTTCCGGCGGTGTCCGCGCGGCGTTCCGGGCGGTGCGGGGCCCGTCACCGGCGGCGGTGCCCGCCCCCTCGTCCGCCTCGGCGTCGACCCCGGCGCGTCCGGAGGCCAGTCGCCGCAACGCCCCTTGTGGGGCTCCTACAGATCGCGGGGGCGGATCCTGTAGCCGGGCGCGCCCCGCTGACCAGTGGGTAACCCGGTTCCATGGCACTATGAGCGGTTCGCGCATTGTGGCACTCGGCCACTACCAGCCCCCCAAGGTCCTCTCCAACGACGACCTGGAGGCGCTCGTCGACACCAACGACGAGTGGATCCGTAGCCGGGTGGGTGTCAGAACCCGGCACATCGCCGAGGGCGAGACCCTGGTCGACCTCGCCACCGAGGCCGCGCAGAAGGCGCTCGCCAAGAGCGGCCGGACGGCCGACGAGATCGACCTGATCGTGGTCGCCACCTGCACCGCGGTCGAGCGCAGCCCCAACACCGCCGCCGCCGTGGCCGCCCGGCTCGGCGTCCGGGCGCCCGCCGCGTACGACATCAACACGGTCTGCTCCGGCTTCTCGTACGCCCTGGCCACCGCCGACCACGCGATCCGGGCCGGCGCGGCCCGCCGCGCGCTGGTGATCGGCGCCGAGCGGATGTCCGACACGCTGGACTGGACCGACCGCACCACCTGCGTGATCTTCGGCGACGGCGCCGGCGCCGCGGTGGTCGAGGCCCAGGAGGACGGTGCCGAGCCCGGCATCGGCCCGGTGGTCTGGGGCTCCGAGCCGGAGAAGGGCGACGCCGTGGTGATCACCGGCTGGGACCCGGTGATCAGCCAGCAGGGCCAGTCGGTGTTCCGCTGGGCCACCACCCAGCTCGCCCCGCTGGCGCGCCGGGCCTGCGAGCAGGCCGGGATCGACCCGTCGGAGCTGAAGGGCTTCGTGCCGCACCAGGCCAACCTGCGGATCATCGACTCGATCGCCGCCAAGTTGGGCCTCACCGACGCGGTGGTGGCCCGGGACGTGGTCGACTCCGGCAACACCTCGGCCGCCTCGATCCCGCTGGCCTTCTCCAAGCTGGTCGAACGCGGCGAGCTGTCCCCGGGCGACCCGGTCCTGCTCTTCGGCTTCGGCGGCGGGCTCGCCTACGCCGGCCAGGTGGTCCGCTGCCCCTGACGGCGCGGAGCCGGGCGTCCGAGGGCCCCTGAGGGGCCGCAACGCGAACATGCCGGTGGGGGGGGGGGGGGGGGGGGGGGGGGGTGTCCCCGGGGGGGGGGGGGGGGGGGGGGGGGGGTGGGGGGGACCGCCCCCAGGAAAACGGACACGTCCTGCGTACCAAAGAAAAGAAAAA
>NZ_JBWKEQ010000016.1:162560-168715 GCF_056435365.1 Kitasatospora sp. NPDC043949
TGGGGTAAGGGGGGCGGGGTGCGGGGGTCCCCGGAAGGTAAAAAAAGACGAACGTGCGGGCGGCCGCCCTCCTCGGGGGGGGTCCCCCCCCCCACCGGCATGTCTGGCGCGCGTGCGGTACGTCGGCGGACCTCCCCCGAGGACACGGCCGCCGTCCGTCGTACCCCGGACAGGAGGCCGGGGCTGCGCGCGGAGCGGATGGTCGGTTGAGCGGATGGTCTACTTGGGCGGCTTCTTGCCGGTGACGCCCAGGTACACCAGGGGAGCGAGGTTGGGCTTGAGGTCCTTGACCTTGACGCCCCAGGAGGTGAAGGCCTTCTGGTGCTCGGCCGCCGAGGCGAGCAGCGAGACCAGGGCCCCGGCGACGGCGTTCGGGTCGAGCGACTTGTCGGCCTGGCCCTTCGCCTGGAGTTCCTTGACGGCCTCCGCGAGCGGCTTGGCGACCGCGTTGAGGACCGTCATGCGGATCTTGAAGAACCGCTTGTCCCCTTCGGCGGCACCGAGCGTGACCACTCGGAGAATGGCGTCGTTCTTGCGCCAGAAGGCGAGGAATCCGTCGACCAGTTCTTCCGAAGTGGTCGGACCGGACTTCCCTGCCCAGGACTTTCCGGCCACCAGCTCTTTGAGGGTGTCGGCGTCCTTGGCCATTTCCTCGGCGATTTCGAGGACAGCGCCCTCGACATCCGGGAAGTACTGGTAGAAGGTCGCGGGGGAGGTACCCGCCATACGGGCGACGTCGATGACCTTGACGTCCCGGTACGGCGACGTGCTGAGCATCTCGCGGAGGCAGTCGAGCAGCTTCTGCCGCGTTTCCTGTCCGCGTCGCCCGGCGACGCGACCGTCGACGGTGCGAACTTGTCCTGTCATGCCGTCAGCTTACCGTGGCACGATCTTGGCGCGATTCGGTGATGCGACTATTACTCCGCACGGGGGGTTGCTATAGGGGCATGAACCACTTCGGACGGATATTCACCGCGCTCCGCAGGTGTCGTTGAAGCCCCCCCGTGTGCCTTTGACCCCACAGCGTGACGGCGAGTCCGCTGAGGGGTGGTCGAGTGACAGAGCGTGACGATCGGCGGCGTCGGAAGATCGGCGCCGAAGTGGAGGGTCCGGGCGTCCGGGTGCAAACCGCGGCCGGAACGGGCGTCAGAATCCGGCCGTTCCGTCATCACCGGCCGGACGGCGGCGCTCCCGGGGCCGCCGTCGGCTCTGGGCGGGGGAGGTTGGAGATGGGCCGGGCGGCATTGGAGAATCGGGTCCGGCACCACGCGGCGGGTGCGGAAAACGGGGAGGTGGCAGCGGAGTGGACCAGCTGACGGCGCACGATCCGAGGCGGATCGGGCCCTTCGAGGTGCTGGGGCGGCTCGGCGCGGGTGGGATGGGGCTGGTCTACCTGGCGCGCTCCGCCTCCGGCCGGCGGGTGGCCATCAAGACCGTCCGGGCGGAACTGGCCGAGGACGAGCTGTTCCGCGTCCGCTTCGCCCGCGAGATCGAGGCGGCCAAGACGGTCGGCGGTTTCTACACCGCGGCCGTGGTGGACGCCGACGCGGACGCCCGGGTGCCCTGGCTGGCCACCGCGTACATCCCGGCCCCCTCCCTGGAGGACCTGGTCGAGGAGTGCGGTCCGCTGCCGGTGGACGCCACCCGCTGGCTGATCGCGGGCATCGCCGAGGCGCTGCAGTCCATCCACGCGGCCGGGCTGATCCACCGGGACCTCAAGCCCTCCAACGTGCTGGTGGTCGAGGACGGCCCGAAGGTGATCGACTTCGGCATCGCCTCCGGCGTCTCCAGCACCCGGCTCACCATGACCAACGTCGCGGTCGGCACCCCCGCCTACATGTCCCCCGAGCAGGCCAAGGACAGCCGTAACGTCCGGGGCGCCAGCGACGTCTTCTCGCTCGGCTCGCTGATGGTGTTCTGCGCGACCGGGCACCCGCCCTTCGGCGGCTCCAACCCGGTCGAGACGGTGTTCCAGCTGCTGCGCGAGGAGCCGGACCTGTCCGGGATGCCGCGCGAGCTGATGGACCTGGTCCGCGCCTGCATGCGGCCCTCGCCCGAGCACCGGCCCAGCCCGGCGCAGATCCAGGCCGAACTGGCCCCGCACCTGTTCTCCCGGGACGACGCCGCCGGCGAGGTCGGCGACTGGCTCCCCGTGAACGCGCTGGAGCTGATCGAGCGCAAGCGTGGCCGCCGCCCGAGCGTGCCGCCCCGGGCCGTCCAGCTGCCGGCCGGCGCGCCGCCGCCCCCGGCCGGGCCGCCGCAGGCCGGCCCGCTCCAGCCCCACCAGCCGCCGCAGCCGCACCAGCCGGTCCCGGTGCAGCGCCCCGGCCTGGACGACCCGCGCACCCGCCCGGGCGGGGGGCACGCGCCGCCGCCGTCCGGGCCGGTGCACACGGGGCCGCGGCGGGGCCCGGTGTCCGACGGCGAGATCCCGACCGCGAAGATCGCCTCCCCCAACAAGCACCGTGCGCCGGGCGGCGGCGGGGCCGTCGAGGTGCGGCTGTCCGGAGCCTCGGTGCGGATAGGCCCCGGGCCGCGGGCCGAGCACGAGCAGACCGGCCCGGGCACCGCCCCGGCCGAGACCGACTGGGTCCGCCGGGTCACCCCGCCGCCGGTGCCGGCCGCCCGCTGGCGCCCCTGGCGGTTCCGGATGTCCAACGACGTCTGGGGCACCCCCGTGGTCGCCGACGGCACGCTCTTCGTCTCCAGCTTCGAGGTGCACGCGCTGGACATCGCCTCCGGCGAGCGGCGCTACAAGACCCGGGACGTCGCCTGGGCGCTCGCGGTGGACGCCGGCCGGGTGCACGCGGCCGACGGCCCGCACCTGTACACCGTGGACGTCGCGGACGGCACCGAGCGCTGGCGCACCTCACTGGACGGCTGGGTCTACTCGCTCTCCGCCGCCGACGGGGTGCTGTGCTGCGGCGTCCGCGGCGGCGGCGTCCAGCTGCGCTCGGCCGCCAGCGGCGCCGAGCTGTGGCGGGCCGACGACGCCCAGCAGGACTACGAGAACCCGCAGTCCGGACCGGTCCTGGTGGCCGGCGCGGCCTACTACTACGGGGCCGGGCGGCTGCGCTGCGTCGACCCGCACGGCGCCGGCCTGCGCTGGTCCTTCCCGGTCGGCGAGGACGTGCCCTCGCACCCGGTCGAGCGCGGCGGCGTGCTGTACGTGACGGCCGGCTCCAGGGTGTACGCGCTGGACGCGGCCAGCGGGGCCGAGCGCTGGCGCTTCGAGGCCCCGGTGGTGCTGTTCACCCCGCCCGCGCTGGACGCCGACGCGGTCTACGTGGCCGACTACCTCGGGACGGTGTACGCGTTGGACGCGGCCACCGGCCGGGACCGCTGGCGCGGGGTCACCGGCAACCGCCAGGGCGCCGAGCCGGTGGTGGTCGGGGACGGCATGGTGCTGGTCGGCAGCGGCGGGGTGCTGTACGCCTTCGAGGCGGCGAGCGGCCGGGAGCGCTGGCGCTACACGGCGCGCGGCGAGATCGTCGGCTCCCCGGCGGTGGCCGACGGCCTGGTGCACCTGGGCAGCCGGGACCACTCGCTGCACACCCTGGACCTGGCGAGCGGTCAGCTGCGCTGGGAGCTCGGCACCAAGGGCGAGCTGACCGGCTCGCCGGTCGCGGTCGGCGGCCGGGTCTTCGTCGGCTCCAAGGACCGCTGCGTGTACGCGCTGGACGCCTTCTACGGCACGGCCGTCCCGGCGCGCTGAACCGGCGCGGCGGCGGGGCGGGCACCCCGCCGCCGTCGGACGCGTCCGGTCAGGCCTTGCGGGCCCCGGGGTGGCGGCTGCACCAGCCGTCCCACGCGGAGGCCACCATCTCCGCCACGTCGTGGCGGGCGCCCCAGCCCAGCTCGCGGCGGATCAGGTCGGCCGAGGCCACCACCCGCGCGGGGTCGCCGGCGCGGCGCGGGGTCACCTCGGGGGTGGTGTCGTAACCGGTGACCTTGCCGATCACCTCCAGCATCTCCTTGACGCTGACGCCCTCGCCGCGGCCGATGTTGAGCACCAGCGAGGTCTCGCCGGCCGGGTCGGCGGCCAGCCGCTTGGCGGCGGCGACGTGGGCCGAGGCGATGTCGGAGACGTGGATGAAGTCGCGGACGCAGCTGCCGTCCTGGGTCGGGTAGTCGTCGCCGAAGACCCGCGGGGCCTCGCCGGCGGTGAGCCGCTCGAAGACCATCGGGATCAGGTTGAAGACCCCGGTGTCGGACAGCTCGGGGGAGGCGGCGCCGGCCACGTTGAAGTAGCGCAGCGCCACGGTGGAGATGCCGTGGGCCTTCCCGGCCGCGGCGACCAGCCACTCGCCGGCCAGCTTGGTCTCGCCGTACGGGCTCATCGGGGCGCACGGGGTCGACTCGGTGACCAGGTCGACGTCCGGCATGCCGTAGACGGCGGCGGAGGAGGAGAAGAGGAAGCGCTTGACCCCGCCCTCGGCGGCGGCCTCCAGGACGGTCTGCAGGCCGATCATGTTCTCCCGGTAGTAGAAGAACGGCTGCTCGACGGACTCGCCGACCTGCTTCTTGGCGGCGAAGTGCAGGATGCCCTCGATCGCGTGCTCGCGGATGGCGGCGTCCAGGACGGCCCGGTCCAGGGTGGAGCCCTCGACCAGGGCGACGCCCTCCGGCAGGCGGGAGGCGTCGCCGGTGCTGAGGTCGTCCAGGACGGCGACGCGCTCACCGGCGTCGAGCAGCTGGCGGACGACGTGCCCGCCGATGTATCCGGCACCGCCGGTGATCAACCAAGTCATGGGCCGATTCTAGGGTGTTCGGGTTTCCGTGGTGAGTGCCGGGCGAGTCGAGCCGTCAAATCGGACAAATCGGTGAAATGCTGACAAAGATTTCCGTGCTCCCAGCGTGGTGACGAATCGGAGGCAGCCAGGTGAGCCGAAAGAAGGAACACGCCCGCCCCCTGCCGGCCGGGCCCCGGCCGACCGGACCCAGGACGGTCCACGGCCGGCTGCTCGTACCCGGCGCGGTGGCCGTACTGACCGCGCTGGCGCTGGCCGGGTGCAGCAGCGGCTCCTCCACGTCCGCCTCGTCGGCCGCGGGCTCCCCGTCGGGCTCCGGCTCGGCCAGGCCGGCCTCGTCGGCCCCCGCGCGGTCGGCCGACGGGAACCAGTTGCAGGACGACTACCAGCGGGTCATCGCCGACGTGCTGCCCTCGGTGGTGCAGATCACCACCGGCGACAGCCTCGGCTCCGGGATCGTCTACGACGACAAGGGCGACATCGTCACCAACGCCCACGTGGTGGGCACCGCGACCACCTTCACCGTCACCCTCGCCAACAGCACCAGGTCGCTGGACGCCACCCTGGTCGGCAGCTACCCCGACACCGACCTCGCGGTGATCAAGCTGAGCAGCCCGCCGAGCGGCCTCAAGCCGGCCGCCTTCGGTGACTCCGGCAAGGTCCAGCTCGGCCAGATCACCCTGGCCATGGGCAGCCCGCTCGGCCTCTCCAGCAGCGTCACCCAGGGCATCGTCTCGGCCACCGGACGGACCGTCTCCGAGCCCAGGGGCGGCGGCTCGCCCGGCGCCACCATCGGCAACATGGTGCAGACCTCGGCCGCGATCAACCCGGGCAACAGCGGCGGCGCGCTGGTCAACCTGGACAGCCAGGTGATCGGCATCAACACGCTCGCGGCGACGGAGCCCGAGGCCAACGGCGCGGCCGCGCCCGGCATCGGCTTCGCCATCCCGGCGTCCACCATCACCAACATCACCGACCAGCTGATCAAGCAGGGCAAGGTCACCAACTCCGGCCGGGCCGCGCTCGGCATCACCGCCCGGACCAGCTTCAACCAGCAGTTCAAGCCCGCCGGCGCCGTCATCGTGGCGGTCACCGCGAGCGGCCCGGCCGCCTCGGCGGGGATGCAGGCCGGCGACGTGATCACCAAGATCGGGGACGCCGCGGTCGACTCGCTGAACGCGCTCACCACCGCGCTCGCCTCGCTCACCCCGGGCGACAAGGCCACCGTCGCCTACACCAGGGACGGCAGCAGCCAGACCGCCGACGTCACCCTCGGCACCCTGGAGACCCCCTAGGCCCGTCGTACCGGAGCGGGGGGGGGGGGGGGGGGGGGGGGGGGGGGGGGGGGGGGGGGGGGGGGGGGGGGGGGGGGGGGGGGGGGGGGGGGGGGGGGGGGGGGGGGGG
>NZ_JBWKEQ010000017.1:0-30148 GCF_056435365.1 Kitasatospora sp. NPDC043949
GCGCACGAGTTGGGCCACCAGATCGGTCTGCGGGACGAGTACCGGGCTTCGGGTCTGTCTCATCGTCCTGCGGTCGAGGGGAGTCTGCTGGGTGATCACCGGGCTCCGGCGCCGGGTGGTCTGGGGCAGGGTGGTCTGCGGGAGCGGCACTTGCAGCTGATCTCGTCCGTGGTGGGGCACCTCGACCCGGCTCCCACGCATGGTCGGACCTGGGATGAGGCGCGGGAGTTGGCGTCGCCGCATGACCGTGAGCATGTCTGGGTGGACCCGGTTTCGGCCCCGCACGGGACCGGTTCGCACGAGGGCGGCCCGTTGGACGTCGCTCCGAGGGCGAACATCCACGAGGACAACCTGCCGCCGGAGCACCGGCGGTTGGTCAAGCAGCCGGGTTACTCCTCCGGTGACCAGTTCGGTATCTCGGTGGCGCTGCTGAACGATTCGAACCTGCACGTCCTGATCGCGCGGGGGCCGCGCACGGCGGAGGGCCACGCCGTCAACCCCAAGGACAAGTCCCTGGAGATCGAGGCCTTCTACCGCTCCATCGGGATCGACGGGGATCGCATCCACACCGTGGAGGTGCCGACCATGGAGACGGGCCGCCTCTACGAGGTGATGGACGCGGAGGCCCGCCGCATCGTGGCCGAGGACTGGGAGGTGCTTTCCGAGCAGGACCAGGAGGCGGCGGTCAAGAGCGTCACGTTCGGTACTGACAAGGTCGCCAAGGTGTTCTCGGACGAACTGCGCCAGACCGTCCGCGACGCCTGGAAGATGACTCCTGCGCACGATCAGCGGATCGCCGACTGGCTGACGGGCCGTGGGATCACGCTGCCTGCCCGGGGTTCGAAGGTCTTGGTGCTCTGGTCCCGTTTCACCGGCAAGGCCACGCAGTGGGCCGACCTTGGCGGCCGGATGGAGCACGACACCAGTTTCCAAGGCGTGCGGCAGATCCTGCGGGAGGTCGCCCGTGAGCAGGGCATGGTGCTCATCACCGGTGACCCCCATCCTTCTCGGCAGAACAAGTGGAACGAGCTGGTCGCGGAGATGCGCGAGGAGCTCGGGATCGACACCATCCACCACGTCACCGGCTTCTGGAAGGACGGTGGATCGGACCCGTCCGTCTGGACGGAGAACCTCAGGACCGGCCAGTTGAGGCTGTACGACTTCCTGAATCGCCAGTACGACATGAACCACCTCGGGGCCCGTTCCGGCAACCTGGAAGCCGCCGCACTGCTCGGCCACAAGGTCGCGTACCTGGAGGAGAAGGGCTCCAGCGGACGGGAGCGGATGGAGAAGTGGCACGCAAACGACGTGGGGGAGACTGGATTCGGAGGCAAGGCGCCGGGCTACGAGCGGGTGGTGATCCCGACCCCGCCCACCGCGTCCGGCCGGTACACCATCCCGTACGACGAGAAGCACGGCGCCTCCAAGCAGTCGGGGGCGGGCGGTAAGGGCAAGGAGAAGAAGCAGTCGGGTGGGGGCGGCAAGGGCAACCAGCCGCAGGCCAAGCCCAACCACGGTTTCCACCTGAGGGGCGACATCCTCCGGTGGCGCAAGCCCGTCGACGTCTACGGCCAGGAACGCGGCTTCGGGTACGACGCTGTGGCCAAGATCCGGGAGCAGCTGGGGCTTTCGGGTGACCGGCCGCTCGACGCCGGGCAGTTCGCCGCCAACCGCGTCCAGCACCTGCGGAACCGGTACGGCAAGCTGCGCCAGGAGGTCGTGACGGCCTCGGGCGGCGGACGGGCGGTGGAGGATTACCTGGGCAAGTTCGACGAGGTCTTCGCCGACGGGCCGCGGTACGCCGACAACCCCCCGTGGCAGGTGTACCGCAGGATGGCCGAGGAGGGGCTGCCCCTGTTGCCCGAACTGCAGTCGTACCACCGCAGCCTCCACGACGGCGCGTACCTGTACGAGATGGGCTACCAGATCCACGAGGTGCCCCGCGACGGGGACTGTCTCTACCACTCCGTCAACCACGTTATGGGCACGGCCGTCAGCCCTCAGAACGCGGCGATGCTGCGCAACCGCGTCTCCAGGTGGATCGGCCACAACATGGAGCTGGTCACCGCATTCGCGCAGACGCACGGGGCGAAGCCCGATGATCTCGGCTGGATGGTCAAGACGAGGGGGTGGTGGGCCGGGTCGAACGGTGATCTGATTCCGTCGATCGTCGCCTCGGCTCTGGGGGTGCGGCTGCACATCTTCGACGGGGTCAACTGGCACTCCTTGGCGCCGGTACCCGGTGCCCCCGAGGGCAACAGGGACGTCTCCCTGTTCCTCTCCGACAGTCACTACTCCCCGTTGAGTCCTGTCCCCGCTCCGGAAGGGGTACCGGCTGCCGCCAGCACCCAGGAGGGCGATGGGGCCCCGAAGCGGCCGCTTGAGCACAACAGTGACTCGGAGCCGGAGGATTCGGCGGAGAAGAGGCTTCGGCCGGCGCCTTCGGGGGTGTCGGAGGAGTCGGTGGTGGTGAATCCGCTGGCGGTGGAGCACGGTGGTGGTATGCCGGTTCCGGGGCCGTTGCATGAGCGGGTGCAGGCGTTGGAGCACCTCGGTCCGGAGGCCCGGCGGGAGCTCGCGGCCGATACCGCTTTTGTGGAGAGCCTGCGGTCGGAGTTGTCGGCGGAGGACTTCGCGCAGGCGGCGGCGCGGTTGGTGATCGACGTCGACCCCCGTGTGCATCAGCCGGTTGCTTCGCGGCGTGAGGCTGAGTTGCAGGTCGCGCGGATGTTGCAGGACAAGGAGGTCGCGGCCAGGCTGGTGGCGGCGGGTGTGCGCGTGGTGGTGGTGCCGCGTGATGTGCCGTTGACCGGGGTGGCGGGTTTCGAGAAGCTTCGCGGGCTGGTGGCCGGCGGTGAGGCGGGCAACGGGCGCAGTGTTGACCAGTTGCGGGGGGCGAACGACGAGCTTGTGGTGGCGATCCCCGAGGAGAACCTGCTCGGTGAGCGGACGACGGTCGGTCCGCATGCCACGCAGCCGGAGGGGTATTCCTCGGCGACTCATGAACTCGCGCACGCGGTCCTGGAGTTCGGGCTGAGTCGTGAGCAGAGGGCGCTGGTCGAGGAGGCGTACCGGGGGAAGCGTCTCGCGGACGGTCTGGCTGATCTGTTCGGTGAGGAGTCCGTGACGGTCTGGCCCGATGGATCGCGGCGCAATGCTGCGGGTGAGCCGGTCGGCAACTACTCCTCGGCCGATGTCCACGAGTTCTTCGCTCAGCTGAGCAACACGTATCTCGGGACGAACCACGGGAACGATCCGCAGACCGGGAAGCCTCGCAACAACGGTGTCGACTGGGTCCGTGAGAACGAGCCGGAGCTGCTGCCGCTGCTGGAACACCTCTACGGCACCGACCCGCAGTCCGTCCGGGCGCGGCCCTCGAACCAGGTCAGCCGCGTCCGGGCCGAGGAGGAGATGTTTGAGGGTCTCCGGGAGTTCATGGACGGGAGGGCCGAGGAGCAGCGCGTAGAGGAGATGTTCGAGGGTCTCCGGGAGTTCATGGACGGGAGGGCCGAGGAGCAGCGCGTAGAGGAGATGTTCCAGGGCTTCCGGGAGTTCATGGACGGAAGGGGCGAGGAACAGCACATCGTCGTGCCCGAGGAGACGGCGGTCGTGTCGCAGGACACCTCCCACGTCGTCTCCGAGACCGAGTCGGTAGAGCAGGCCGTCGACCACACCGTCTCCCACGACGAGTCCACCACGCAGGAATCGGTGGTCGCCGAAGAGAGCGGCCTGCCGCTGACCACGGACGATGAGGGGGCTGCGCTCCAGCAGACCTCCTCGCACACCGAGGAGACCACCGAGGAGACCACTGAGGGGATCACTGAGGGGATCACTGAGGGGATCACTGAGGGGATCACCGAAGAGTCGCTGACGGTGGCGAACTCCCATGAGGTCACGCAGAGCTCGCAGCAGCAGCAGGATCAACAGCAACAGCAACAGCAACAGCAGCTGGAGCAACAACAGCAGCAAGAGGTGCAGCCTCCGCCGCCGCCCGCCCCGCTACCGCCGTCCCGTGTCGGCGAGCGCGGGTTGGCCGCGTACGACGTCCTGGTCGCTCTGAACCACGACGACGTGCGGATTCTGAACCAGCTCACCGACCGGTTCGCCGAGGCGCTGCACGGGGACCGGGATGCCGCGCGGACGCTGGCGAACAGCCTGTTCGGCGGCGAGGTGCTGCGGCCGACGGTGTCCGCGTTGTCCCGGGGCGATGTCCGGGAGGTGGACTTCCAGGCGGGCCAGTGGTCCGGCACGGTCCGGATCACGGGTGGCGCGGGGGACGGCACGTACGTCGAGACGGTGTCCGGCTTCGAGTTCGAGTACGGCTCGGAGCAGCAGAGCATGATCGGCGTCACCTCCGACGGGTTGACGCAGGCCAACCTCGGTGTGCAGTTCAAGGCGAAGTTCGGCAGCTCGGGGGATCTCACCGAGACGCTCGGCTATCAGCACGGCTGGCTGCACGGCAGTGCCACCGCCGAGGCCAGCAGGACACTGGCCCGGGGTAAGACCGTCGAGCCGGCGGCGCTGTTCGACACGCCGTTCAACGTGCGGGTGGAGTTCCTGGACGCCCGCCTCCAGGGCGCACCGGGGCCGTGGAAGGTGCCGCAGCCGATCGACCTCGGTTTCACCGGGCGGGTCGCCGTGCCGGTGCGGGAGACCGCGAACGCGCCGCAGGTGCCCCAGGCCCACTACACGGTGCCGCGGGAGACCGCCGAGAACCTGCGGCTGGCCGGCTCGCACATCGTGACCGACGTCTGGACGACCGCCCGCCCGCCGGCGCCCGTGCCGAACGCCGCGGGCGACATCGAGCTCGCCCCGGTGAACCAGCCCGTCGCGCCGGCCGGGCACGGCGCGGCGGCCCTGGCCACGTTCGTGGCGGGCTTCGAGGGCCAGGCCGAGCAGTACTTCGAAGGGCGCTGGCCCGCCCTCAAGCGCAGGCTGCTGGAGGAACTCGACCTCGGCACCCTGCACCAGGAGCTGAAGGGGGTGATGTCCGGCCAGAAGCTGACCATCGTCGACGACAGCCTGACCGGGCCCGCCGCGGTGATCACCATCGGCGGCGGGACCGTCTCCCGGATGCAGCAGGTCCACACCCTGCCGAGCACCGAGTTCAACATCGCCACCGCGACGACCCGTTCGCACGTCGAGCAGAAGACTGGCAGCAAGGACTGGCAGACGCTGCCGTCCTCGGTCGGCAACTGGATCGCCAAGAACGGCGGTGCCGGGGGCGGGCTGGGCGGCCGGGCCGGCCGGGACGACGTCGAGCTCCACGGCTCCGGTGACGACCTGGGGCTCGGCACCAAGGTCAAGAACCCGGCGGTGCTCTTCGAGGGGGCGGCCGACCTGACCGTCACCTTCGGCTGGCGGAGCAGGCTGGCCCAGCCCGCCGACCAGGACGCCCACGTCGATCTGGGTTTCCGGGTGGTGATCGACCAGGCCGAGGCGACCCTCGTCACCCCGGTCGAGGAGGTCGTGCCCGGCACGCAGCCGCCCGTGTTCACCGCTGCTCAGCAGCTCACGCCCCCCGAGCACGCCCACGCGGTGGGAGACGAAGTCCTGGCCCCCCGAGACGAGTTCTGGCAGGGGCTGCCCGACACCGCCACCGTCCGGGACCTGCGCAGCGTCGCCCCGCTGCACGCCGAACTCGACCGGATCGGCCGGGAGGTGTTCGGCGGCGAGCAGGGCTGGTCGGCGGTGCGCGAGGACATCCTGCAGGCCTACTCGCATGCCGCCGTCAGCGCCCACCTGGTCGGGATGTCGCGCGGATCCGAACTGCGCGGTCCCGAGGTCACCCTCGGCCCGTTGGAGAAGATGCACGTCTCCGTCACGGCCCGGGTCACCCGGATCGACCACGTGCGGCCCCAGAGCAACGCCGAGCTCAACCCGATCCGCGAGAGCAGCACCTTCGACTCGTCGCGTCACCTGCGCTCCGACACGAAGACCGTGCAGGGCCAGGGCGGCGGCAAGGGTCCGGTGCACACCCGGGAGGTGCTGGACGCCGCGGGCAAGCCCTTCAAGGACACCATGCAGGGCAACGTCACGGCCTCCGTGGAGTCGCGGGTCCGCGACGGGTGGCGCGGCGGGGAGTCCAGCAAGAGCTACGCGAACGGCAAGTACGGCAGTGCGCAGGAGCTGTTCCGGACGGAGATCACCCTGGACGTGACGGTCAACGGGGAGCATCGCGGGTCGGTCCCGCTCTCCGCCGAACTGAGCCTGGAGCAGGTGCACACGGCGCTGCGCCAGGTCGGCGAGCACGACCGGAACGGCTTCACGGCTCCCTCGGCCCCGCACCAGGAGGTCGCGGAGCAGGTGGCCACGCAGCGGACGGTCACCCGGCTCGGCCAGTCCGACGTGGTGCTGAGCCTCGGCAGGGGCGACACCGCCGTGCTGAGGCAGATCAGGGAGACGCTCGAACGGCAGTCCGGCCACCCGGTGCCCGAGCGCGTCCTGGCGCGGCTCGCCAGGGCGGTCGACCCGTACGGCCTCAAGGCCGCGCTGTCCCGGCTGAGCCGGGGCGAGCGGATCCGGATCCCGGTCGACCTCGACGGGTGGAAGGGAACGGTCGTGGTGGCGGCCGAGCTGATCAACCCCCGGCCGAGGGAGACGCTGGTCACCGGCTTCGAGTTCGAGGTCGGCAGCCAGCAGCGCACCACCACCGGCACCACCTCCGACCTGCGCACCCGGTTCCGGTTCCGGCTCAAGCTCGGGGGTTCCGTCCCGCACGTCGACCTCGCCGGGGAGGCCTCGCACACCCGGGACTTCGTCAAGGGGCTCTCGATCGACCGCACCGGCGGCACCAACAGCCGGGCCAAGGCCACGGAGTTGGCCCGACTGTCCGACTCCACCGCCGAGTTCACCGTCTCGTTCGAGCCGTCGAAGCGGTCGGCGAGGCTTGACGACCTGACCGTTCCGGTGTCGGCCGTGGTGGCCGCGCCGCACCGCACCATTGATCCGGCCGCGCCCGTGCGGCAACTGCCGAGCCACCGGCTCGGCTCCTCCGACGTCGTCACCGCCGTCTACCGGGGGCTGGGCCGGGAGGGGACGGTCCACGAGGTCGTCCAGGATCTGGGCCGCAGGGCCGCGGGCTTCCTGGGCAAGGACTGGCCCGGCATGCAGCGGAAGCTGCTCGCCGAGCTGGACTTCGACCGGCTGCACACCGACCTCAAGTCGGTGATGGCCGGCCACCCCATCGTGGTGAAGCACGGCCGCAGCCGGGCGTGGATCACCGCCGAGGTACGGGAACTGACCCCGACCGGTCCGGCACCGGTGGTCGAGTTCAACATCGGCCACGGCGCCCAGACCTCGCTCACCAGCGCCGACGGCGGGACCAACACCGGCGGCGGCCAGGGCACCGCGATCACCGGCAGCCTGCTGGCCACCACCGACGTGCTGGCCACGGGGGCGGCGTTCGTCGGCGGCGGCAGCGTCACCGGGGCGTGGGGCGTCGACCGGCTGGAGCACGGCAGTGCCAGCACCGCCAGCGGGACGGCCGTCAAGAGCAAGGTGACGGACGGCCGGTCCTACCGCGCGGACGTGGTGCTGAAGGTCGAGTTCGAGCGCAAGCCGGCGGTGAGCCTGGCCTCCCCGCACAAGATCCGCCCCAGCCGCGAGGCACGGGAGCAGATGTTCCGACGGCAGGACAGGGAGCGGCAGGACGCCGGCGGCAGCGCCGCCCCGTCCAAGTTCCAGGCCCTCAACCGGGAGCTGGTCAGGACCGGGGACCGCCTCGCCCGCGTCGGCCTGTACCGGCGGACGGTCGTCGAGACGCGGATCCACGCCGACGTGCTGCTGGAGTCCGGCCGGGGCGAGCCCGTCCGGCCGCCGCGCCCGGACGATCCCGACCGGCAGTTGCCCCCGATCCCCCCGGCCGTGCCGTCCGCGACGCAGGTCGTCCGGCGGCCGCCGGAATCGGTGTTCACCCACGGGGTGCACGAGACCGGCGTCGTGCGCTGGCTCGACGACACCTCCGGCGTGCGGGACCTGCTGACCGTGTTCGGTGAGCGCTTCTTCCGCGAGGGGACGTGGTCCTGGCTGGAGTCCGTCGCCCGGAACACCCACAGCCACGCGCAGTTGTCCGCCCTGTTCGGGTCGGTCGCCCGGGGCCGGGAGATCCTGCCGCCGTCGGAGGAGCACCCGAACGCCCCGCGCCGCGACGCGGTGGTGCAGGACGGCCGGACCATCGAGACCCCGTCGGCCGGCAAGCGCCTGTTCGTCGACGACGCCGGCATCAGCGCCACCATCTCGATCGTCCAGTTGGAGTACCACAGCGACAACCGGGTGGCCGCCTTCAGCCCGGCCAACGACTCCACCAGCGGCGGGCGGCACACCCGTCTCGACTGGCGGCGGTGGAACGTCCAGGGCCAGCTCGGCGCCAAGTTCGGCGCCAAGGGCGCCGCCGAGTTCACCACCGGCGTCGTCGGTGGGGGCGGCCACCGGTGGCGTGAGGGGCCGTCCGCGGGCTCCTCCGGGAAGACCGTGGCCAACGCCAAGATCCCCACCCCGGCCGCCCGCTACGTCGGCCAGGCCGAGGTCCAGCTGACCTTCCGGGACGGCGACCGGACCGAGACCGTGCAGGGCCTCGTCCCGATCGAGATGGAGATCCCGATCAGCGAGACCACCGTCGTCCAGTCGGTGAGCAACCACCGGGTGCTGTACTCGGTCCTGCACCCCGAGGGGCAGACGATCAGCCGCGGCTCCACCGCCGACGCCGTCGCCGAGACGCTCGCCACGCCCCTGCCCGGCCCCGCCAACGGGGTGCACTACCTCGCCGACCTGAACGAGCGGGGCACCCCCGCCGCGCAGGCTGTCCTGGAGGCGCTGAGCCACCTCCCGGCGGATCCCCGGTACTTCACCCTCGCCTACCACACCCTCCAGCACGACGGGGCGCCGACCTGGCTCGGCAGGGAGCTGAGCCCGGAGGAGATGGCGGGCGCGCTGCTGCGGCTGGCCGAAGGCGGCCAGTGGCAGGGCGAGCCGCTGCGCTTCCTCTCCTGCAACTCCGGTTACCGCCCTCCCGGCCCCGAGGGAAGCGCCGAGCGCCAGGCCTCCTACGCCGACAGGACCCTGCTCGCCCTCCACGAGGCGCTCGCGGCCCGCCGGGCCTTCGCCGAGGCCAACAACCTGCCCCTCAGCCCGGCGCTGGAGCGCCTCGGCCGCCCCGAGGCCTTCGCCGCCGGGGGCCTGGTCCACCTCACCGGCGGGGACCAGCCCCGCATGGTCGTCGCCGCGCGCGTCGGCTACACGGGGAACGGCCTCCCGAGGGTCGAGGGGGCCGGCGACTGGTACCACCTGGCGGTCACCGAGCACGGCACCGTCCAGTCCACCGCACATGGCCAGGAACTCCTGCGCCCGGACGAGGAGCCCGTCCCCCAGGCCACCGAGCACGACCCCATCGACCCGGACCAGCCGGTGCCGGTCGTCCTGGGCGACGTGGGCCAGGTCGGCGTCGGACATCTGGGCGATGAGGATCAGGTCGTCGCCGGGCATGCGGGCGATGAGGACCAGACCGTCGCCGGGCATTCGGACGATGAGGACCAGACCGCCGCCGGATCTTCGAGCAGCGACGGCGATTCCGTCTACTCGGTCCTGATGACCTTCCACGTGACGGTGCCCCTGCCGGTGGCGGAGACCCCGGCCGCGCCGAGGCCCCCGGCCGAGTGGTCGGTTCAGCGCACCCGCGCCTTGGAACTGCTCCAACCGCCGAAGCGGAACCGGATCGAGGGGGAGGTGTACGGCCCGACGGACGGCGGCGGCGCACCCGGGTCGAGGAGGCTGGAACGGCTGGCGTACGACTACGGCACCGGAGAAGCGGCCCGCACCGCGCTGGAGCTGCGGCTGCGTGATTCCGCCACCGTGGCCACGGTGGCCGTCACCCGACCGGGCGGCTTCGCCGAGGTGTGGACCGTCCGCGGGAACACCGAGGAGGAGGGAGGCGGCCTGCGCTGGGAGCTCAAGGAAGCACAGGAGAACGTGGAACAGTCCGCCAGCGCGGTCGTTCCCCCGTCGATCACGCCCGACACCCACCTGTGGGTGACGGCGTCCGGTGACCACGTATCGGCGGACGGTCTGAAGCTGCTTCCGAAGACGACTTACACCATCAGGGCGGAGAACTCCGGCGACATGTACCACATGCGCGCCGCCCTGGTCGCCTATCCGGACCGCGGCCTGGTGATCTGGAACGTCACCGAAGCCACCAAGGGCCAGGTCGAACAGATCATCAATCTGCATGACGACCTGATCCGGTCGGGGCGCACGGTGGTGTACACGACCGAGACGCAACTGCCGAGCAAGTTCGGTCGCAACGAGACCGACGCGTCGGAGGATCTCGCCGCCTACCTCAAGCGGCCGCTCGTCGCCGACCATCTGAAACTGGTCAACAGTGCCGTGCCGTCCGCGACGAGGAACGCGGAGACCAAGGAGCAGGTGCAGGTGCAGGAGCTGACACGGGCCGTGGGCATGGTCGAGAAGCGCACCGCGAACTATCAGGATCCGACGGGCGAGGTGACGTTCCAGGACGCCCGGGTGACGGAGTTCGCCCGTGGCTACGGGCACTACACCCCGGAAGAGGGCGAGGCCTTCCGGCGGGACCTGGCGAATCCGGACTTCGGGGGCTTCGAGGAGGGGAAGAAGTACGTGCTCGTGGTGTACCGGGGCAGCGGTCACAGCGGCCGGGCCGGCGCCAACGCACCGGCCCTCGACACCGGTACGGAGGGCGTGGTGCAGATCATCGAGCAGGCCAAGGCGGCGCTCGGGGACGGTCACACGATCGTTCCGATGGGCGAGGAGCCCGCCGTCTGGGAGGGGCCGGCCCTGCGGGAGTACTGGAACTGGCCGTCGGTCGGGAACCGCCGCAAGGAGCTCGCGCTCCTCAAGTACCTCTCCGACACGTACGAGGTGGTCGGAGCGGTCGGCATGCGCAGCGGCGTGATGGACGAGCTCTCCTTCGCCGGAATCAAGATCGTCTCGATCGACATCAGCCCGCACCGCAACGAGGGCGACGGGCTGCCGAACCTCAAGCAGTCCAAGGGATGGACGCGCGGACTGAAGTTCGAGGAAGCCATGGGGCGGAACTACGGCCGGGCATTCATCACCGAGGCGAGGGCGAATGACCGGATGCTCGAAGGCGCGTTCCCCGGAAAGTTCCTGGGGGGCGATCCGAAGGTGATTCGAAGTGCGATCGAATTCTATCTGGGCCGTCACGAGAGGCCCATGGAAGTCGGGCACGAGTCCCACCCGCACCTGGCGGATCCCGTGCGCGTGGGCCTGGATCAGATGAAGGCCGTCGAGGAGATGACCGGCTTCGAACTGGCGAAGCAGACCCTGCCCTACCTGCGTGAATTCAACGAATTCAAGGAGCGCCTCGCTCCTGACGCGTGGGAGCAGGTGGAGGGGCAGCTGGCTCTGGCGGAGGACATGGCGCACGAGATCGAGTCGGCGGCCGCCAAGGTCTGCGCGACTGCCGTGCCGGAGTTCGGCGCCAACGGACTCAAGGCGCTCGGAGTCACCTGGATAGCCGACAACCACTGGAAGGTCCTGGCGGAGGACTACACCGGAACCATCGACAAGAAGGTCAGCAACGCCGCTTTCAAGGCGATCAGGGAGGGGCTGGAGGAGGCTCTCGCCGAGTACTTGACGAGGCAGGCCAACCCCGGGGTGGACGAGAAGACCATCAAACAAATGCGGAAGGGTTTCTGGACCCCGGAAGTCAAGGAAATGGTCCGGAAATTGACCGAGGACCAGCTGAAGAGGATCTACCAGATCTGCCGTGAGCAGTACAAGGCCCCGTCGGACGAAGACGGCGAGGCCCCGGCCGGATGATCCGGCCGGGGCCCGCCCCGGGGGCCTTGGCGGCTCAGCCGCCGAGGCCCCGCAGGGTGTGGTAGACGCCGCAGGCCTGGAGGGCGAGCGGAAGCAGGGAGAGGGCGCTGAGGGTGTGCAGGATGTCGGCGATCCGGCCCCAGTAGGGGAGCAGGCGCCGGCCGGGGACCGTCCAGGCGACGACCAGCAGGGCGACGGCCACCGCCAGCAGGCCGCCCAGCAGGCCGAGGCGCTCGGCGGGCGAGGCCGTGTGCGCCGCCCGGGAGACCAGCACCAGGCCGCCGTAGACCCCGGGCAGCAGGATGCTCAGCCGCTGGCGGATGCTGCCGACGGCCCGGCCGTGCAGCAGGAGCAGCAGGCTGAGTGCCGCGGCCTCGGCCGGGCCGGCCCAGCCGTCGGTGAAGGCGAGGACGGTCAGGCAGGCCGCGCAGACGGCGCCGATCGCCGTGTAGAGGGCCATCAGGTAGTCGTCGGCGATCAGGGCGCGCGGCAGTACGGCGGCGGCCGGGACGGGCTCGATGTTCTCCTGCAGTTCCTCGGCGTTGCGCGGGAGCATCGGCAGCCGCAGACCGGAGAGCCGGAAGGCGAACGACGGCACGAAGGCGCCGATCAGGACGGCCACCACCGCGACCACGGCGACCAGCTTGCCGAGCGTCAGCCCCGCCAGCACCAGCACCCCCGCCAGCACCCCGAGCACCGCGACCAGCACCACCCCGAGGAAGAGCGGGGCGGCCCCGCCCACCGCCGCCAGGGCCAGCACCGCCGCGCCGGCCCCGGCGGAGGCGGCCGCCAGCACCCGGGCGCCGAGCAGGTCGTCCCCGCCCGGGCCGCTGGGCAGCAGCAGGGCGGCGAGGCCCAGGTACGGGACGGCGGCGGCGCCGAGCGCGGCGCCCGCGCCGGCGTCGGCCATGGCCCGGGAGGCGCTGGCGGCGCCGAGCAGCAGCAGGGCCGCGACGGCCGCCGCGGCGGCCTGGCGCGGGCCGGCGGGGCCGGGCAGGGCGAGCAGCACCCAGGCGGCGGCGAGGGCCGTGAGGGTGACGGCGAGAGCGAGGCGGCGGGTGAGGGCGGGGCGCCAGGTGTCGCCGCGCTCGTTCATGCCGGAGGCCACGCCGTCGACCAGGTCGTCGAAGTGGACCGGCGGCAGGGCCTGGTGGCGCGGGCGCAGGTGGACCGCGTCGCCGTCGTGCAGCTTCAGCGCCTCGGTGCTCTGCTCCTCGTCGAGCGGATCCTCGCCGAGCCGTTGCAGCACCCAGCCGCCGTGCTCCAGCCCGGTCTCGGCGAGGTCCGGGCCCGCGTGGCCGAGGATGGCGGGAAGCAGGTCGCCGAGCGGTACGTCGGCCGGGACGGCCAGCTCGAAGACCACCTCCGGCGCGTGGAACCTCAATCGGCACAGTCCTGCGACGACACTGCTGCTCACGCCAGTCCTCCGGCTCGGTGGTGTTCTCCGCTCGGTTGAACGGGCGGCTCGGCGCGCCGCGTTCAACCGCGGTTGAACCCCGGGTGCCACGCCGTCCGTGAGCCAGAGGGACGGCTGTCGCAGTGAGGAGCCCGTCACAGTGAGGAGCCCTGAGTGAGCGTTGTGCTGGTCACCCGGACGCCCCGGCGCCCGGGGCCCGAGATGCCGGACGGCGAGATCCAGTTGCAGGAGCCGCCGGGTCTGCCGGAGAAGCAGAGCGGCATGGCGAGCGTGATCAGCATGGCCCCGATGGCGCTCGGCTCGCTGTCGATGGTCTTCATGTTCCTGCACCCGGGCGGCGGCGAGGGCGGCGGTGGCGCGCTCAGCTACCTCGCGATGGGGATGATGGCGCTGTCCGCCGTCGGCATGCTGGTCACCCAGCTGATCCGCGGCTCCAGCGACCGCAAGCAGCAGTTGCGCGGCGAGCGCCGCGACTACCTGCGCTACCTCTCCCAGGTGCGCCGCCAGGTGCGGCGTTCGGTCGACGCCCAACGGCAGGCGCTCGCCTGGCGGCACCCGGCCCCGGACGAGCTGTGGTCACTGGTGGGCACCACCCGGCTGTGGGAGCGGCGGGCCGCCCACCCGGACTTCAGCGACGTCCGGATCGCGGTCGGCGCCCAGCGCCTGGCCACCCCGCTCGCCCCGCTGGCCACCAAGCCGGTCGAGGACCTGGAGCCGCTGTGCGCGCACGCGCTGCGCCGCTTCATCCACGCCTACGGCACCGTCGCCGACCAGCCGATGGCGATCCACCTGCGCGGCTTCGCCCAACTGCTGCTGCGGGCCGAGGACCCGGAGGCCGCCCGCGCCCTGGTGCGCGCCGTGCTCGCCCAGCTCGCCGTCGTGCACGGCCCGGACGAACTGCGCATCGCCGTCGTCACCGACGCCGAGCGGCGCACCTCCTGGGACTGGGCCAAGTGGCTGCCGCACGCCCTGCACCCGACCGACACCGACGGCGCCGGCCCGGTCCGGCTGGTCGCCGGCAGCCTCGGCGAGGTCGAGCAGCTGCTGGGCGAGGAGTTCACCAGCCGCCCGGGCTTCGAACCGGACGCCGTGCCCAACCGGGACGAGCCCTTCACCGTCCTGGTGCTCGACGGCCCCGGCGCCCACACCGGCAGCCGCGCCGCGCTCACCGGCTACCGCAACGCCGTCCTGATCGACCTGTCCGACAGCCTGGAGTGGCGCGCCGCCCGCACCACCCTGCGGCTGCGGATCGACGACGGACGGCTCGCCATGATCGGCGCCGACCGCAACCGCAAGGACGTCGTCACCGACCTCGGCCGCCCCGACGCGCTCGCCGTGCCCGCCGCGACCCGCCTCGCCGCGCTGCTCGCCCGCTACCGCATCGCCGACGGCGTGGACGTCGCCGAGCCGCTCGCCACCGACTTCGACCTGACCGCCCTGCTCGGCATCCCCGACCTGAACACCCTGGACGTCGAGGCGCTCTGGGGCCAGCGCGGCATCGCGCAGCGGCTGCGCGTCCCGCTCGGGCTCGGCCCGGACGGCCGCCCGGTCGACCTCGACCTGAAGGAGTCCGCGCAGGGCGGCATGGGCCCGCACGGCATGCTGATCGGCGCCACCGGCTCCGGCAAGTCCGAACTGCTGCGCACCCTGGTGATGGCGCTCGCCGTCACCCACTCCTCCGAGGTGCTCAACTTCGTCCTGGTCGACTTCAAGGGCGGCGCGACCTTCCTCGGCCTGGACGGCCTGCCGCACACCTCCGCCGTGATCACCAACCTGGCCGACGAGGCCGCGCTGGTCGACCGCATGCGCGACGCCCTGCACGGCGAACTCATCCGCCGCCAGGAGCTGCTGCGCGAGGCCGGCTACGCCTCGCTGCTGGACTACGAGACGGCGCGCGCCGGCGGCGCCGCGCTGCGCCCGATGCCCACGCTCTTCGTCGTCGTCGACGAGTTCAGCGAACTGCTTTCCGCGCACCGGGACTTCATGGAACTCTTCGTGATGATCGGCCGGCTCGGCCGCTCGCTCGGCGTCCACCTGCTGCTCGCCTCCCAGCGCCTCGACGAGGGTCGGATGAGCGCGCTGGAGTCCCACCTGTCCTACCGGATCGGCCTGCGCACCTTCTCCGCGATGGAGAGCCGCGGCGTCCTCGGCGTCCCCGACGCCTACCAGCTGCCCTCCCAGCCCGGCAACGGCTTCCTGCGCAGCGACATCTCCACCCTCACCCGGTTCAAGGCCGCCTACGTCTCCGGGCCGTACCGGCCCAAGCGCCGGGCCTCCCAGCAGGCCGCCCTCGCCGGGCAGGTCGTCGCCTACGGCACCGACTACGTGCTGCCGCGTCACCTCCCGGCGACCGCGGCCGAGCCCGAGGAGGAGCAGGCGTCCGACGGTTCGCTGCTGGAGGTCGCCGCCGGCCGGCTGCGCGACGCCGGACCGCCCGCCCACCGGGTCTGGCTGCCGCCCCTGGACGTCCCGCCCACCCTCGACGAACTGCTGCCGCCGCTCGTCCCGCACCCCGAACGCGGCCTCACCACCGAGGACGAGCGCTCCCACGGCTCGCTCGGCCTGCCGGTCGGCATCGTCGACCGCCCTTTCCAGCAACTGCGCGACCTGCTCACCGCCGACCTGGCCGGTGCCGGCGGGCACGTCGGCATCGCCGGCGCCCCGCAGAGCGGCAAGAGCACCATGCTGCGCACCCTGATCACCGGCCTCGCCCTCACCCACACCCCGCGCGAAGTCCAGTTCTACTGCCTGGACTTCGGCGGTGGCACGCTCTCCGCCCTGCGCGGACTGCCGCACCTCGGCGGCGTCACCGGCCGGCACGACGGCGAACGGGTGCTGCGCACCGTCGCCGAGGTCAACGGCATCATCACCCGCCGCGAGCAGTACTTCGCCGAACTCGGCATCGACTCCATCGCGTCCTTCCGCCGCCGCAAGGCCGCCGGGGAACTGCCCGACGACCCGCACGGCGACGTCTTCCTCGTCATCGACGGCTGGAACACCCTGCGCCAGGAGTTCGGCGACCTCGTCCAGCCGCTCACCCTGATCTCCCAGCGCGGCCTCAACTACGGCGTCCACCTGGTCATCGCCACCACCCGCTGGGGCGAGATCAGCGGCGGCCTGCGCGACCAGTTGCAGACCCGCTTCGAACTGCGGCTCGGCGACTCCGTCGACTCCGTCATCAACATGCGCGCGGCCGCCAAGGTCCCCAAGCTGCCCGGCCGCGGCCTCACCGACGAGCAGCTGCACTTCCTCACCGCCCTGCCCCGGATCGACGGCTCCGGCGACACCGACGACCTCGGCGACGGAGTGGCCGACCTGGTCGACGCCGTCGCCGCCCACTGGACCGGCCCACGGGCCCCCGAGGTCAGGATGCTCCCGCTCACCCTCGACGCCGCCGGGCTCCCCGCCCCCGAGGGCCGGCTGCGCGTCCCGATCGGTCTGGAGGACACCGAGGTCTCGCCGCTGTGGCACGACTTCGAGGAGAACCCGCACCTGCTGGTCGTTGGCGACAGCGAATCCGGCAAGACCAACCTGCTGCGGCTCATGATCAACGCCATCACCTCCGCCTACACCCCCGCCGAGGCGCGGATCATGCTGGTCGACTACCGGCGCGGCCTGTTCGACGCGGTGCCCCAGGAGTACCAGCTCGGCTACGCGGTGGCCGTCGACAAGCTCCGCCAGATCGTCGACGGCGCCTCGCGCGCCATGAAGAACCGCATCCCGCCCGCGGACATCACCCCCGCCCGGCTCAGGCTGCGCGACTGGTGGACCGGGCCCGAACTGTTCATCCTCGTCGACGACTACGACCTCGTCGGCTCCACCAGCGGCGCCCACCCCTTCGCGGCCCTGCTCGAAGACCTCTCCCAGGGCGCCGAGATCGGCCTCCACCTGGTCGTCGCGCGCGGCGCCAACGGCGTCGGGCGAGCCCTCGGCGACCCGCTGATGCGCAAGCTCCAGGAGGTCAACTCGCCCTCCCTGCTGCTCTCCTGCCCGCCCTCGGAGGGGTACCTGTTCGGCAACGTCAAGCCCCGGCAGTTCCCCGCCGGGCGCGGCCTCTACATCACCCGGCGACGCACCGTCCAGGTGCAGACCGGGCACGTGGCGGACGAACCGGAGGCCAGCCGGTGACCGCCTCCACGCTGCGGGCGCTCGGCCCGCACTACGTCATCGCGCCGCCCGGCGCGGAGGCCGCCGGACTGGCCGAAGCCCTCGCGCCCGTCCGGGCCGAACCCCGCGCGCTGCTGCTGCTGGCCGCCGCCGCGGACGCCGCGCCCGTCCTGCTCGCCTCGCTCGACGACCTCGTACGGGCGGCGGGTGAGCGCGGCGCCGACGTGCTGGTGCTCGCCGCCTCGGGACTCGCCGCGATCGGGCCGGACGGACGGCGGCCCGCCGAACTGCTCGCCGCCCGCTCCGGGCTGACGATCGTGGCGCCCGACGCGATGGTCAGCATCGAGCCGGACGGAACGCTGTCGGCCCCGGACGGCTCCTGGTGGCGCTGCCCGCCGGGCGGCGCCCAGCTCCGGGCCGAACCGCTCGGCGCGCGGTGGCCCGCCGCGGCCGCCATCACCCCGCTGACGCGCGATGCGTACTGGGTCACCGAAATCGCGGGCCGGGCGCGGCCCGCCGCGCTGGACCACGCGGCCGCGACCGACGGCGGACTGCTGCTCGTCCTCGGCGAACCGGCCGGGCGGCTGCCCACCGGGGCCCAACTCGCCAACGCCGCCGCGCTGCTGCTCGGGACGGTCGCGGAGGACGCGCGCCTCACCCTGAGCGCGCCGTGGGCCGCGCCGGTCGAGCTCATCGAACTCGCGGCGGTCGCGGCGGCCTCGCTGGGGCGGGAGGTCCGGGCGGCCGTCGGCCTGCCGGTACGGGGCGCGGCCGGGCTGCGCCACGTCCACCTTGCCGCGGACGGCACCGAAGGGTGGGAGCCTTACCTCACCGAACTGGTCGCCTGCCCGACCGACCGCACCGTCACGGCCGTCGGCTGGCGCAGCCGGCCCGACCTGCCCGCCGCCCCCGGGCCCGCGCGCTACCCGGCCTTCCCCGGCTGGGAACTGGAAGCCGTCGCGGCCGGACTCTGGCTCCGCCCGGCCGCCACCGCGGACCGCGGCCCCCGCCTTCGGAGGCCCGACCCGGCCGGCCCCGCCCTGGTCGTCGGGTCCCCGGGACGCCCCGTCCCCGAGACACTCTGGGACCACCTCGGGGCCGTCCTCGGCTCGCTCCCGCCGACGCCCGCGCGCCTCGCCCTCGCTGTCGAGGGGACGCTGGACGTCGAGTCCGGGGCGGTCGGGCGTTTCTGCGCCCGGCTGTACGGGCTCGACTGGGTCGGACCCGCCGCTGCTTCGGCTGCCGTGGCGGCGCCCGGCCCGGAGGCGGCGCCCGCGCTTGCGGCGGGGCCCGTAGCTGTACCTGAGCCCGCGTCGGTGGAGCTCGGAGCGTCGGCGGAGGCGGACCCGGCGCCGCTACCGGTGTCGACCGAGCCCGGGGCGCCGGAGCCGGTGGCCGCGACCGGTCCGGTGTTCGAGATCGAGACGGAGGCTGGGACCGGGACGGAGACCGAGACCAGGACAGAGTCCGAAGCCGGGATTGGGACGGAGAGCGGGATCGAGACGGATCCGGTGGCCGTACCGGTCCCCATGGCCACGATGGGGGTCTTCGGAGGAGAGCCCGGGGAACGCCCCGCTTCCCCTCCCACCCCCGAGCCCGCCCCCGGGCCGACTGCGGCCGCGGTGGGCGACACCGGCACGACGGTGGCCCCGGACGCCGGCCCCGGCCCGGCCGTGGAGCCGGGGGCGAGCGTCGCACCCGGGGGAGGAGACCGGACGCCGCCCGACGGGGAGGCCGGCCCCGGGCCCGCGCCGGCAGCCGCTTCGGAGGAGAGCATCCCCGTAGCGGAGGAGGTGCCGACCCCTGCCCCGGCACTCGACCCTGAGCCCGTGCCCGTGCCCGTGCCCTCCGTGGCCGTGTCCACGGAGGCCGCCGAGACCGCCGAGTCCACGGAGCCGCCGGGAACCATGGCGGGCCAGGCCGGGGCACACTCGACGCCCGAGCCCGCGGCCGGCTCCACGCCAGTGCAGGCCCCGGGGCCTGCCCCCGAGCAGGTCCCCGAGCAAGCTCAGGCGCAGTCGACCGCCCCCTTGTCGGACCTGGTCGAGCTCTCCACCCCCGCCGAGGACCGTGCGGCCCTGGTCACCCTCCTCGGGCCCGCCTACCAGCGCTTCGTCCGGCGGGCCGAGGACGTCGCGACCCGCCTGCCCGGCCTGCGGGCCCGGGCCGACGAGGGCGATCCGCGGCCCGAACTGGTCGCCGTGCTGCTCCACCACACCGACTCGACCGTCCTCGCCGAGCGTGCCGAGCTCCGCGCCGCGGCGCGGTCGGGCGCCCCGGGCCCGTTCGGCCCGTACCTGCGCTGCCTCGCGGCCGGGCTCCGGCGGCTGCCCAGCCACTACGGAGGCGTGCTGGTGGCGGGCCCGGTCGAGTCGGCCGACCTGGCCGCCTACACCCCGGGAACCGTGGTCACCGAGCGGGCCCCGGTCAGCGGCCTGGCGGCGCCGGGCGCGGACTTCGGCGAGGACGTCGGGGTGGAGTTCGCCATCTGGTCCGTCGGTGGCCGCCGCAGCTCGGTCTTCGGCGAGCCGGGCGACCAGCCGACCGTGATCTTCGCCCCGGGGACGGAGTTCGAGGTGGTGGACGTCGACCTGCCGGACGAGACGACCGGGCGTCCGGCCCGCGTGCTGCTCCACGAGATCGGCGGCGTCCGCCCGCGCCCCGACCGCCTGCGCAGTTGGCTGGCCCGGCGCGACGCCGTCGCTCCCGCCGACCGGATCCGCCCCGCCGACCCGGCCCGCTACCTCCTGGACCTCGGCGGCGCGGCCGGACGGTGACGTCCTGTGGGGGCCGGGCGGCCGCGTCGTGGCGCGGATCACCTGGTCCGAGGCGCGGCACCGGCGCCCCTCCCACTCTCCCCGGCCGGTGGTGGGCCCTGGCCCCGACCCGGCCGGTCGGGCCGTCGGCCGACGGACCGGCACCGCGATGAACCCGGGGCGGCCTTCCGTCCGTCGGACGAAGCGTAGGGGCGAACCGGCGGGAGGAGTGCGGGATGAGCGGGACGAGCGGGACGATGCGGGACGACTTCCGGTTGGCGTCGGTGTTCGACGCCGTGGACCCGGTGACGGGGCCGGGCTTCGGGCCGGACCGGCCGAGGATCGAGGAGCGCGCGGAGCGCGAGGCACTCGTCGGCTACCTGCGCGCGGGCGCGCCCGTGCTGCTGACGCCGATGCTGATGGACGACGTGGTGGACCGGCAGCGGCGCTCCATCGTCCCGATGGGCTTCCGTACCGACGGGTCCTGGATCTGGACCGACACCGTGACGTACTACCTGGAGGAGTACGGGCTGGCGCCCGACCCGGAGCTGCTCGCTCACGTCCGCGCGCAGGGCGACGGTCCGTGGGCGGCGCCGGACGCGGCGGTGCTGGAGCGGGCGGTGTCCTTCGTCCTGACCCCGCCGGACTCCGACGAGGAGCCGGTCTGGACGGTCGGCTCGTAGCGGCTGAACCGGTTCGGCCACTCCGTCCGTACCTCCCCACAGGAGTGTCGTCGAGTGCAGGGGATGCATGGTGGCCGAGGAGAAGCGCGGCGAGGCGGGGCGGACGGGCGCCGGGTTCCAGCTCCCGGAGGTGAACTGGGCCCTGGCGGCGGAGGTCGAGCCGCCGGAGGGTGCGTCGGCGGCGGCCGCCTCGGAGGGAACCGCCTCGGCGAAGGGTGAAGCGGCGGAGGCGGGTTCCGGCGCCGCGACCGCGGTGCTGCCCGCGCAGCCGGAGCGCGAGCAGCCGGCTGCACCTCCCGCCGTCCCGCCCGTGCCCGCACCGGCCACGGCCACGACGACCGCAGCACCCGCCACCGCAGCACCCACCGCCGCCGGGACGCCCGAGGCGGTGGCCGCCGCGAGCGTCGCCGAGCCCTCCACCGACACCGGCACCGACCAGGGCCCCCGGCCGGGCCGGGTCTCCCGCCCGATGATCGCGGCGGCCGTCGCCGTCGGCCTGGTGCTGGTGGGCACTTCCGTGGTGGTGACCCAGCTCGGCGGCAACGAGCACAAGGGCGGCCCGGCCCAGGCGGACGCCCCGCCCGGCTACGGGCAGAGTGGTGGGGACGGCGGCAACGGCTTCGTCCCGAACTTCGACGAGCACGGTGGTACCAGCGGCTCCGGCGGCACCCCTGCCCCCGGTCAGCCCGACGCGGTGGTCCCGGCCGCGGACGCCGGCACGGGCACGCCCGCCCCGGGCGACCAGCCGGCCTCGGCCCCGAACGGCACCGGAAGCAGCGGAGGCGCGGGAGGCACTGCCGCTCGATCCGGCGGAGCCGCTAACTCCGGTGGTGGAAACGCGAGTTCGACCACCGCTCCAGGTCGCGCCCAGGGCGGCTCCGGCTCCGGCTCGGGTTCCGGCTCGGGTTCCGGCTCGGGTTCCGGTTCCGGTGGCGCCGCCGCTGCCGCCGCAGGTGGCGCGGCGGGGAGCGCGGCCGGTGGCGCCGCCAACCCCGCCCCGCAGAACCCCGCGCCGCAGCAGCCGGCCCCGCAGAACCCCGCGCCGCCGCCGGCTTCCCAGCAGCCCGCGCCGCCGCCCCCGCAGAAGGCCGCGCCCACCGTCGTGGTCACCGGCCCGTACTGCGGCAACAAGAGCGGCGTGTACAGCCAGAAGGGCTGGTTCGACCAGGGCGACTCCGGCTGGCGGAGCAACTCCGGCGGCTACAGCGGCGACGGCTGCAACGGGACGTACACATCGGTGCCGATGTCCGGGGACGGCTCGGACGACAAGAACTCGGTGGTGTGGACCTTCACCGTGGACAAGGTCACCAGCTGCACCCTGGACGTCTACATCCCGGCCAGCGGGGACGTGAAGAAGGTCGGCGGGAACCCGACCTACTACACCGTGCAGAGCGGCAGCGGGTCGAGCGACTTCAAGATCAACCAGACCTCCAACCAGGGCCGTTGGGTCGGCGAGGGCACCTTCCAGTACCGCGGCTCGCTGTCCGTCACCCTGCACACCCGCGGCCAGGACTGGGTCGGCGGTAACAAGACCTACGCCCACCACGCCGCCAGCGCCATGCGCGTCACCTGCACACCCTGACCTGACCCTCATCCTCCGAGCAGGTCACGAACGAACGCCCCACGACGAAGGGAACCCCCAGGCATGTCGCGCCCGGTGCTGACGGTCTGCGCGGAGCAGCGGGAACGCGGCTCCTACCGTACGATCGGCGAGGCCCTCCAGGCAGCCCGCAGCGGCGCGGTGATCTCCGTACGCCCCGGCCGGTACGAGGAGAACCTGGTGCTCACCAAGGTGGTGACCATCACCGCCGAGGACGTCCGGGGCAGTGTGCGGATCAGTCCGCGCCGTGGCTCGGTGGTCCAGGTCCTGGCCGAGGCCGTCCAGCTGACCGGCCTGGTGATCCAGGGGCAGGACGACGACCTGCCCGCCGTCGACGTCCCGCGCGGCCAGCTCGCGCTACAGGACTGCGAGGTGATCGGCAACGCCTGGACGGCCGTCCTCACCCGCCAGCAGGGCGAACTGGCCATGCGCGGCTGCCGGGTGGTCAACACCGCCGGCGCCGGGCTGGTCGAGACCTCCACCGGCGCCAGCGTCATCGAGGACAGCGTCATCGAACACCTCGGCACCTCCGCCCTGGTGATCGGCGAACGGGCCAATCCCACCGTGCGGCGCTGCGTCCTGCGCGACGCGCGCGGCAACGGCATCTGCGCCAACGGGGAGGCGCGCGGAGTCATCGAGGACTGCGAGATCTCCGCCACCGACAAACCCGCCGTGGCCCTGGAGGAGCAGAGCACCACCCGCCTGCTGCGGACCGAGGTCCGCGACAGCGCGGTCGGCGTCTTCCTCGGCTCCACCGCGCGGGTGGTGCTGGAGGACTGCACCGTCACCGCCGTGCGCGGCCACGGCTACGTCCTCACCAACGGCACGGACCCCCTGCTGCGCCGCTGCCGCGCCGTCCGCAGCCAGGGCCACGGCCTGCACATCGCCGGCCGTGCCCGCGGCACCTTCGAGGACTGCGAGGTCACCGCCGCCGCGCAGGCCGGCATCCACGTCGACGAATCGGCCAGCCCCAGCCTGGTGCGGGCCGTGGTGCGCGACAGCGAGACCGACGGCGTCGACCTCACCGGGGAGAGCGCCGCGGAGTTCGACCGCCTGGAGGTGCGCGACGCGGCCGGCGCCGGCATCGTCATCCGTGACGGCGCCAACCCGCTGCTGCGCCGCATCACCGTCACCGACGCCGGTGGCCACGGCGTCGAGGTGGTGCGGGACGGGCGCGGCCGGATCGAGGACGCCACCGTGCTCGACGCGGGCAAGAACGGCATCCGGATCGCCGACGGCGCCAACACCTACCTCGGCGGCAGCCTCGTGCGCGGCAGCAAGGCCTGCGGCATCTCGATCGGCGCCGAGGGCATCGCCACCCTGCGCGACGTCGAGTCCGCCGACAACGCGTTCGACGGCGCGAGCGTCGAACACGGCGGCGAACTCACCGCGACCAGGACCAGGCTGCGGGCCAACCGCCGCCACGGGCTCCACCTGCTGCCCGGCGCCCGCGCCACCCTCACCGGCTGCCAGCTGACCGACAACACCGTGGACGGCCTGCGCTCGGAGTCCGCCGAACCCGTCCGGCTCACCGACTGCGTCACCGCCGAGAACCAGGGTGCCGGGCTGCGGCAGAGCGAGCCCACCGACCGGCTCGCCGTCGAGAACCTCGACAGCCGGGACAACCGCTCGCCCGACGCGCACGGCACGGTCACCGCCGCGGCGACCGCCGCCGGGGACGAGGGCGAGTCCGCCGACGGCACTCCGCAGGAGGCCCCCGCCGCTCCCGGGCCGCAGGGCCCGCAGGCCGTCCTGCAGACCCTGGTCGGGCTGGAGGGCGTCAAGGAGCAGGTCGCCACCCTGGTCAACCTCAACAAGCTGGCCCGGCGCCGCGAGCAGGCCGGGCTGCCCTCCCTCCCGATGAGCCGCCACCTGGTGTTCGCCGGCCCGCCCGGCACCGGCAAGACCACCGTCGCCCGGCTCTACGGCGCCATCCTCGCCGAACTCGGCGTGCTGCGCAGCGGCCACCTGGTCGAGGTCGCCCGCGCCGACCTCGTCGCCTCGATCATCGGCGGCACCGCGCTCAAGACCACCGAGGTCGTCATGGAGGCGCTCGGCGGCGTGCTCTTCATCGACGAGGCGTACACCCTGTCGGCCGGCTCCGGCGGGACCGGACCGGACTTCGGCCGCGAGGCCATCGACACCATCGTCAAGCTGATGGAGGACCACCGCGAGGACCTGGTGGTGATCGTCGCCGGGTACGAGAACGAGATCCGTGACTTCCTGGCCTCCAACCCGGGCCTCGCGTCGCGGTTCAGCCGCACCGTCGAGTTCCAGAACTACAGCGTCGACGAACTCACCACCATCGTCGAACACGCCGCCGGGGGCCACGGCTACGAGCTCGCCGACGGCACCCGCGAGGCCCTCGCCGTCCACTTCGACCGGATGCCCAAGGGCGCCGACTTCGGCAACGGCCGCGCCGCCCGCAAGGTCTTCGAGGAGATGGTCGACCGCCAGGCCTCCCGGCTCGCCGAACTGGAGGACTTCGACAACGCCGACCTCAGTCGGCTGCTCCCCGCCGACGTCGGCGAGCAGGCCGCCGCCGCCGTCGCCCGCGCCGCCGCCGGAGCCGACCAGCCCGAGGAGCCCGGCCTGCTCGACCGGCTGCGCGGCATGGTCGGCCTCGCCGCGGCCAAGGAACAGGTCGAGGACCTGGTCAACCTGACCCGGCAGACCCGCCGCCGCGTCGAGGCCGGACTGCCCGCTGCCACCATCAGCCACCATCTGGTCTTCTCCGGCCCACCTGGCACCGGCAAGACCACCATCGCCCGGCTCTACGGCGAACTCCTCGCAGAACTCGACGTCCTGCCGGCCGGTCAGCTCATCGAGACCGCCCGCGCCGACCTCGTCGGCCGCTACATCGGCCACACCGCGCAGCTCACCCGCGACGCCTTCGAACGCGCCCGCGGCGGCGTGCTCTTCATCGACGAGGCCTACACCCTGACGCCCCGCAACGGCACCGGCGGCGACTTCGGCCAGGAGGCCGTCGACACCCTGATGAAGCTGATGGAGGACCACCGCGACGAGGTCGTGGTGATCGTGGCCGGCTACCAGGAGGAGATGCGCGGCTTCCTCTCCTCCAACCCCGGCCTGGCCTCCCGCTTCTCCCGCGAGATCACCTTCGACCACTACGCGGACGACGAACTCGTCACCATCGTCCGCCTCCAGGCGGAGACCGCCGGGTACAACTGCACACCGGAGACGCTGGCGGCGCTCGGCGAACTCTTCGCCGCCGTCCCGCGCGACCGGTCCTTCGGGAACGGGCGCTTCGCCCGTCAGGTGCTGGAGTCGATGATCACCCGGCAGGCCGGCCGGCTCTCCCGGCTGGAGGTGGCGGACCTGGACGAACTCAGCCTGCTGCTGCCCCAGGACATCCCGGCCGGGCGGATCGGCAGCCTCGCGTGAGGACGGCGGTCGCCCTCCTCGCCGTCGGACTGCTGCTGCCGACGGCGGGCACGGCCCTGGCCGACACCCCCGCCGGCGACGACAGCCTCCCGGGCGTCACCCAGCTGCGGCGCGACGCGTCCGGGAAGCCGGCCGGCTGCCTGCCCCCGTCCACCAAGCGCACGTCGCTCACGCCCTGGCCCCAGACCTTCCTGCGCCCCGACCGGGTCTGGCCGCTCAGCCAGGGTGACGGCGTCACCGTCGCCGTCCTGGGCTCCGGCGTGACCGACGGCACCGGCCTGCTCGCCGGTCGCCTCGACTACGCCCCCAAACTCACCGGAGGCGGGGACCCAGCCCGTGACTGCGTCGGCCACGGCACCTTCCTGGCCGGCCTGATCGCCGCCGACCGCCGCGACGGGACGGGCTTCGCCGGACTCGCCCCACGGGCCCGGATCCTCGCCGTCTCCGTCACCGACGACGGCGGTGCCACGACGGCGGACCTGCTCGCCCAGGGGATCACGGCGGCGAGCGAACGGGGAGTGCGGATCATCGCGGTCGGGGCGGCGTTGCCGGCCGGCAACGACGCGCTCGCCGGGGCGGTGCGGGCGGCCCGGAGCAAGGGGGCGGTCATCGTCGCGCCTGCGGCCCCTGACGTCCAGCCCGGCTCGGGGAAACCCGGACCGGCCTATCCGGCCGCCTACGGCGAGGTCCTCGCCGTCCGCGACCTCGCCCCCGGCGGCGCCCTCCCCTCGGGCGCCGGAGCCGTCCCGATCGGCGGCCGGGTCGACCTCGCCGCCCCGGGCGACGCCGTCACCGGCACCGGCCCGTCCGCCGGCGGCAACTACACCGGCGCCGGGCCGAGCTTCGCCGCCGCCTTCGTCGCCGCCACCGCCGCCCTCACCCTCGGCAGCCACCCGGACCTCACCGCCGACCAGTTGATCCGGCGCCTGGAGACCACCGCCTACCACACCGTCACCACCCCCGACCCGCAGGTCGGCTACGGCACCATCGACCCCGTCGCCGCCGTCACCCAGATCTCCGTCCCCGACCAGGCGCCCCCCGCCGCGACACCGGCCGCCCTCGCCATGCCCCCCGCTCCACCCGCCTCCACCGCCCCCACCCAGGCCGTGGTGATCTCCCTGGCCGCACTGGCCGTCATCGCCCTCGTTGCCGCCGCCGGCGCCGTCACGCCGCGTGCCCGTGCTCGCGGCTGGCGCCCGGGGAGGGCGGAGGACGGCCAGGCGTGAGAGGTCGGCCCGGCCGTCCTCCCGCTGCACCGTCGCGCCGCTCCTCGGGCGTGGGCACCGCGCCCTCGACCGCCGGGCTCCCGGTGGCCCCGGCGCTCGTAGCCGCTCTCCGGGCGGGGGCGCCCCCTGGTTCGTCCCGTGACGCACGTACCCCGAGGCCGCCCATCCGTCCTCCGGGCGGGGGTGCGGCCTCAGACGGTGTGGCGGATGGCCAGGGCGTCGCCGACGAGGGCGGCGAGTTCGAGGTAGGCGAGGTGGGTGTGGGGGCGGAGCCGGCCGGGGGTGCCCGGGGTGTGCGCGGGGAGGAGGACGACGTCGCGGCAGAGGGTGCGGAAGTGGGCGAGGAGCTGGCGGTCGGCGACGGGGCGCTCGGTGGGCGGGCTGGGGACGAAGACGACGGTGCCGCCGCGGACGAGGTCGCCGTGGCCGCGGAAGGTCAGGTGGTCGATCAGCGCTGAGGCGTTGCGGGCGCCGTCGGCGGAGGCGTGTTCGCAGATGACCAGTTGGTCGGCGAGTTCGACGGCCGTGAGCTGGACGTCGTCCGCGGCGGCCGTGGTGTCGCTGAGGATCATCGGGTAGCGGCCGCTGAGGTCGGTCAGGGCGTCCCGGAACGCGGGGCCCGGGGTGTCCGGGCGGACGGCGAGGATGTCGAGCCGGCCGGCCGCGCTCCGGTCGAGGATCCGCCGGTCGGCGTGCGAGACGCGGGAGGCGTCGGCGAGGTCGAGGACGATCACCGGGTCGGGCCGGTGCTGCGCCAGGAGGGCGCCGAGCGTGACCGGGACGCCCTCGGCGGGCCTGCCCAGGAGGGCGATGCGGTGGCAGCTGCGCAGCGGGGTCCGGATCCGCTCCACGAGGCGGCGGCGCCGGGCCTCCGTGCCGCCGCCGAAGGGCAGTCGCAGGGCGCGCGGGTGGGCCGCCCGGTCCTGGCGCGCGGCGGGGGCCGTGGCCGGGGACGGCGTGGGTACCGCGAGCAGGGCGGTGGGGGTGGGGTCGCCGGGCGGTGCGGGCGGCTGCGCCTGAGACGCCGGTGTGCGGGTGAACAGCCGCCGTTCGGCGGGCGGGATCAGGACGGTGCCGAGTGGGTCGAGGGGCTGCCGGGGGAGCAGCGGGACGGGCTCGGGCCAGGCGGCGGGTGTGTAGTCGGGCCGTTCCGGGGTGGCGGCGGCTCCGTCGGGGCTGCCGTCGGAGAAAGCCATCGGGTGACCTCCTGGTTCACGGTGCGCCGGGCCGGACCGTCGGTGCGTTCAGTCGGGACTACGGGCGAAGGGCCCGTTCCGGTTCAACGCGCGTCACCCTGCGGATCGGTGAACCGCCCCCGGTGGAAGGTCCGTTGAGCGGGACAGGGCGCACCTCGCGTTCCTCGTCACGCTCGGAGGAGCTCATGCGCGCCACCAGGAACCGCGCCGTCACGACGGCCGGTCCGCCGTCGTCGGCCGGTCCTCCGGCCGGTGCGACCGGTGCCACCGGCGGCGGCCCGGCCTCGACGGCGGTCTGGGGCGGGGCCGGTGTCGTGGTGCGGGGTGGGCGCCCGCCCGGTGGCCGCGGTGTTGCCGAAACGCGGAGGCCCAGCCGGGCGCCTCGTCGCCGGCCGAACCGGTGTGCGGGCGGCAGCTGAGCGGCAGCTGCCCGGCCGTACCGGAAAACCCTCTGCTGGACCGGCTGTCAGTAGATACCGTCTTCGGATGGCACTCGATGCGGAACGAGTGCCATGCAGGAGCAGCCGGCGTGACTCCCGTGGGACGGGATGGGGGAGGGACAACGATGGATCCGGACGGGCCGGACGTGCGCGAGGTGGTCGCGGCGCTGGTACGGCAGGAGGAACCGAGCAGGCCCGGGCCGCCCGCGCTGGTGGTGCCCGAGGGCACGGCGGAGGAGGTGACCGCCGCCGCCCGGCGGCTCGCCCTGCGGGCGCTGCCGACCGAGCGGCGGAGGCCGGAGCCCGCACCGGGGCTGCGGGAGCTGGCGGCGGCGCTGGTGGTCGACGAGCACCCCTCGGCACCGGCCTGGTCGGCGGTGGAGCGGGAGCAGCTGGCGACCTGGGTCGCGGTGCTGATCGAGCACCGGGGGGAGGACGGGGTCCAGGAACTGGTGCGCGTGCTCAACGAGGCCTGAGGGGCGGCCTGGTGGCCGTGGGGCGGCCGGGAGATGGCTGCGAGATGGCTGGCTGGTGTCCGTGCGGAGTCCTGGCCTGCGGCCCGGCCGTGCGGGGCCGGGGCGTTGGCGGATCGTTGGTGCGGCCTTGGCGGCTGCGGGCAGTCTGCTGCTTGTAGCCGCCGGGGAAGTCCGGTCGGTGTGTCGCCCTGCCCTTGCCCGATCTGAGAGGCCGCGCGTGTCGAAGCAGCCCGTCGCCCAGCCCACGTCCGTCGCCCAGCCGCCCGTCGGCCCGCCGGCCGGCACGGACCCGTCGGCCACCACGGGATCCGCCCCCGCGCCCGGCACGCCGAAGGCGGCCCGCCCGACCCTCGACCCGGACACGCTCGCCGAGATCCACCGGCTGCACGGCGGTTACCTGCTGCGCGCGCTGCTGCGCGCCACCGGCGGCGACCGGGGCAAGGCCGAGGACATCCTCCAGGAGACCCTGCTGCGCGCCTGGCAGCACCCCGAGGCGCTGGCGGCCGGGGCCGAGCAGAGCCGCCCCTGGCTGTTCACGGTGGCCCGGCGGATCGCGATCGACCACTACCGGATGGCCGCCGCCCGCGCCAAGGAGGTGATCGGCGAGCCGCTGGAGGACCGTCCGCTCGCCGAGGACCCGTACGAGCAGGTGGTCGTCGCCCGGGACATCGCGCTGGCCCTGCGCCGGGTGCAGAAGCACCACCGCGAGGTGCTGGTCGAACTGCACCTGCGGGACCGCTCGGTGGTGGAGGCGGCGGCCCGGCTCGGGGTGCCGCCGGGGACGGTCAAGTCCCGCAACTTCTACGCGATCCGGGCGCTGCGCCCGGTCCTCGCGGCGGAGCACGGCTACGGCCCGGCCGACGGCCGGGGCCAGGCGGCCGCGCTCGACCGCCCGGGTGCCGCCGTCTCCCGCTGACCGTTGACTGCTGACCGCTGACCGCTGACCGGGTCCCCCGGGGGGGGGGGGGGGGGGGGGGGGGGGGGGGGGGGGGGGGGGGGGGGGGGGGGGGGGGGGGGGGGGGGGGTGT
>NZ_JBWKEQ010000017.1:30156-36284 GCF_056435365.1 Kitasatospora sp. NPDC043949
CAACCCCCATTCTGACCCCCCCCCCCCCCCCCCCCCTCCCCCCCCCCCCCCCCCCCCCCCCCCCCCCCCCCCCCCCCCCCCCCCCCCCCCCCCCCCCCCCCCCCGGGGAGCCGGTCAGTGCCGGTGTGGCGCGCGCGAGTTCAGCGACTCCTCCAGGCTGGTGGTGAACTCGCTCTGCACCCCGGCCAGTCGATCGTGGCTGCGGAAGCGGTCGAGCGCCGAGCGCAGCCGGTCCAGGGCCTCCAGTTCGCGGCCCCGGCTCAGCAGGTAGGCGGCGTGCGACTGTTCGGCGATGGCCTGGAGGTAGAGCAGGCCCGCTTCCTCGCAGCCGGCCAGCAGCCGGTGCCAGGCCAGGTCGACGGTCTCGCTGCGCCCGTGCGGGGGCAGGGTGTGCGCCTCGGTCAGCATCGACCACAGGTGGATCGAGGTGACCGGGCGGGCGGGCAGCAGCTCCCTGGCCTCCCGGGCCTGCCGCAGCGCGCCCTGCCGGTCCCCGGCCAGCAGGCTCACCCAGCTGTGGTGGACCAGGGCGACGGCCAGCGGCCGGGGGTCGCCGGACTCCACGGCCAGCGCGGCCGAGCCGGACGCCAGCCGGGCGGCCTCGGTCGCGCTGCCCAGGATCGCGGTGATCAGCGACTGGGTGGCGAGCGCGCGGGCGTACGCGGCGCGGCCCGCGGGCCCGGTCGCGGCCTCGCCGGCGGCCACCGCCCGGCGCGCGGCCTCGGCCGCCTCCTGGCGGCGTTCCAGCCCGAGCAGCGCGTTCGCCCGGGCGCCGTGCAACTGGGCGGCGGCCAGCTCGTCGCCGCACCGCTCGGCCTCCCGGACGCCCGCGCGCAGGCAGCCCAGCCAGTCGGTGAACCGGCTGGAGCCGTAGTACAGCGGGCCGGCGGCCTGGGCCAGCCGCCAGACCCGGTCCGGGTCGTCGGCGGTGCCGGTGATCAGCGCGCGGATCGCGGGCTCCTCGGCCTGGAACCAGTCCAGTGCGGCGCGGATGCCGTCGGCCGGCGGCAGGGCCCGCGGGGGGTGGACGAGCGTGTCGAAACCGTCCTGGCCCGGCTCGATGAACTCGCCGCCCTGCCGCAGCGCCGCCTGGTAGTAGTCCAGCAGCCGCTCCCGGGCGAGGCGTCGGCGCGGCTCGGGCTGCTCGGCGAGCAGCCCGGCGCTGAACAGCCGGACCAGCTCGGCGCGGCCGTAGCGCCCGGGCGCCGCACCGGTGAGCAGGTGGTGGGCGGCGAGTTCGCCGAGCGACCGGCGGGCGGTGGCCGGGTCGGCGCCGAGCACGGCCGCACTGGTCAGGGTGTCCACCTCCCGGCCCGGGTGGGCGGCCAGGAGGGTGAGCAGTTCGGCGGCGCCAGGGGAGAGGCGGCGGTACGTCAGGAGGAGCTCGGTGGTGACGCCGGTCGCGCCGTCGGCGTCCAGGACGGGCAGTCTGGTCTGCTCGTCGGCGAGTTCGGCGACCAGTTCGGCGATCGTCCAGTCCGGGCGGGTGGCCAGCCGGGCCGCGGCGATCCGCAGCGCCAGCGGCAGGTGGTCGCAGAGCCCGGCCAGTTCGGTGGCGGCGGCCGGTTCGGCCCGCAGCCGGTCGGGGCCGAGCGCGCGCTCCAGCAGCCGCAGGGAGTCGTCCTGGGGCAGCGGGGGCAGGCGCAGCAGGGCCGCACCGTCGGCGGCCACCAGCCCCTCCAGCGAGCCGCGGCTGGTCACCACGGCGGCGCAGCCGGGCCCCTGCGGCAGCAGGTCGGCGACCTGGTCGGCATCGGCGGCGTCGTCCAGGACCACCAGCAGGCGCCGCCCCCTGGTCCGGTCGCGGTAGAGCGCGGCCCGGTCGTCCCGGTCCTCGGGGACGGCGCCCTCGGAGACCCCGAGGGCCCGCAGGAAGCCGCCGAGGGCGGCTTCCGGGTCGGCCGGGCCGGCCGGGTCGAGGCCCCGCAGGTCGGCGAACAGCTGCCCGTCCGGGAAGTGCGGGGCGCGGCGGTGCGCCCAGGCGGTGACCAGCGCGCTCTTGCCGGCCCCGGCCGGTCCGACCACCACGGCCAGGCCGTCACCGGCGCGGTCCGGGCCGCACTCGCCGTCCAGCCAGCAGCCCTCGCTGTCCCGGCCGACGAAGTCGACCGGGCGGCGCGGGAGTTGACGGGGAACCCGCGGCGCGGCCGGAGGGGCCGCCGAGCGGGCCGGGGCCGGCTGCTCGGCCCGGCCCCCGGACAGCACCTCGGCGAGCGCCGCCTGGAGCGCCGGGCCGGGCCGGATCCCCAGCTCGCGGTCCAGCCGCACCCGGGCCTGGTGGTAGGCGGACAGCGCGTCCGCCGGCCGTCCGGCCTGGTGCAGACAGCGCATCAGCAGCGCCACCAGCTCCTCGCGCAGCCCGTCGGTCCGCACGTGCTGCTCCAGGGCCGGCACCGCCGCCACCCCGCTGCCCTGGCGCAGCCGCAGCCCGGCCCAGCTGAGCACGGCGGCGGTGCGGGCCTGCTCCAGCTGGTCGACCACGGCCGCGCGCACGGCGGTGTCGGGCAGGTCGGCCAGGGCCTCGCCGCGCCACAGCCGCAACGCCTGCTCCAGCAGCGCGATCGCCTGCGCGTCCGCCGTGCCGCAGCCGAGTCCGGCCTGTTCGGCGGCCCGGTCGGTCAGCGCCTCGAAGCGCAGCGCGTCCACCTCCTCGGCCGGACCGGCCAGCAGGTAGCCGGACGAACGGGTGTGCAGCACGAACGGGGTGTCGGCGATCGCCTTGCGCAGCGCCGCCACGTGCCCCTGTAGGGCGGCCCGGGCGCTGGCCGGCGGCCGCTCGCCCCACAGCAGCTCGCAGAAGCCGTCCACCCCGACCACCCGGCCCAGCCGCAACGCGAGCAGCGCCAGGATCGCCCTGCGCTGCGCCCCCGGCAGCGAGGCGAAGCCGTCCGCCCCGGCCCGCAGCTCCACCGGGCCGAGGAGCCGAATCCGCACCAGTACCCCCACTTCACCCACGACGGGCAGGGCGTCCCCCCGCCCCATTGACGTCCGGGGTGTGCCCCGGGGTGGAGCAGTGTAGTGCCCTGAAGTGTCCTGTTCGCGCCAGATCGCCCACTCCCCGGGCGCCACCGGGTGGCGGCGCCCGGCGGAACGGACGTCGATGCCGGGCCCTGCGGATCTTGCCGGGTCCGGGTCCGACCCGACAAGATCCACCAGATCCGAGCAGACCCCATCCGGCCGCGTGCACGTGACCGGACCAGGCCTATCCTCTGACGACGCCGGGAAGACGCCGGAGGTTGTCGTCGGCGGCGGATCCGATCGGCGACAGGGGAGGAGAGGGCCGCATGCACATCGACCTGCTCGGGCCGGTCGCCGTACGACGGGACGACGGGACGACGGTCACACCCTCGGCCCCCAAACGCCGGGCGCTGCTGAGCACCCTCGCCATCCGGCTCAACCAGACCGTCGGCACCGACGAGCTGATCGAGCTGGTCTGGGACGGCGACGCGCCCCCCACCGCCCGCGCCGCGCTCCAGGGGCACGTCGCGGCCCTGCGCCAACTGCTCGACTGCCCCGGGCTCACCCTGGGCACCCGCGGCGCCGGCTACCTGCTGGCCGGCGACCCCGACCGGGTGGACCTGCTGCACTTCCGCGGGCTCTGCGACCGGGCGGGCGTGCTGCGGCCCGCCCCGGCCGCGCCCGCCGGGAGCACCGAGCCCGAGCCGCACGATCCGGCCGTGCCCCTGCTGCGCGCCGCCCTGGACCTGTTCCGCGGCCCGGCCCTCGTCGACTGCGGGTCCGTCCTGCTGCGCGAGCGCACCCTGCCGCACGTCACCGACCTGCGGCTGCGCGCCCTGGACCGGCTCGCCGAGGGCCTGCTCGGGGCCGGCCGCGGCGGCGAGCTGGCCGGCGAGCTGGCCGAGGCGGCGGTCGCCCACCCGACCCGGCAGACGCTGGTCGCGCGGCTGGTCCGCTGCCTCGACCAGGCCGGCCGCCGGGACGAGGCGGCGGCCTGGTACGACCGGGCGGTGGCCCGGCTCTCCGGCCCGCCCGGTCCGGAGCTGCGCCACGCCGGTGAACGGTCGGCGGACGGCCCCGAGCGGGACGCGCCGCCCAGACCCGCCCGGCTTCCGAGGCGTGGTGCGCCGGACCGCAGGTTCACCGGCCGGTCGGCCGAATTCGCCCGGCTCGACGAGGCCCTGGCCGCCGCCGTCCGGTCCGGCCACCCGATCCTGGTCACCGGACCGGCCGGGGTCGGCAAGACCAGCCTGGTCCAGCACTGGGTGCAGCGGTCCACCGGGCACTTCCCCGACGGAGTCCTGCACGCCGAGCTGGGCGGCTTCGACCCGGCCGGGCCCCGCGAACCCGCCGACGTGCTGGCCGGGTTCCTGCTCGCCCTCGGCGAGCCGGCGGGCGCCCTGCCCGCCTCGCCCGAGGAGCGGGAGCAGCGCTACCGGGAACTGCTGGCCGGCCGCCGGCTGCTGATCGTGCTGGACGACGCGCGCTCGTACGAGCAGCTCGCCCCGCTGCTGCCCGACCCGCCCCCGCCGGGGGACGGCCCGGACGGGAACGGAGCCGGGGACGGGGACGCCGGCACCCGCGGCACCCCCGTCGTCGTCGTCACCAGCCGCAGCCGGCTGCGCGACCTGCTGGTCCGCGACGGCGGCATCCCGCTCCCGCTGGGCGTGCTCGGCGCCGAGGACGCGGCCGAACTGCTCGCCCGGACCCTCGGCCCGGCCCGGGTCGCCGCCGAACCGCAGGCGGCCGCCGACCTCGCCGCGGCCTGCGACCACCTGCCGCTCGCCCTGCGGCTGGCCGCCGCCCGGCTGGCCGCCCGCCCCGGCTGGACCCTGGGCGACCTGGCCGCGGAACTCGCCGACGAGCAGACCGGCCTCGCCACCCTGGCCGGCACCGACCGCGGCCCGATCGGTGTCACCACCGCCCTGGACCACACCTACCGGACCCTGCCGCCCGCCCCCGCCCGGCTGTTCACCCTGCTCGGCCTGCACCCCGGCGCGGTGATCGACACCGCCACCGCCGCCGCGCTCGCCGACCTGCCGCCCGCCGCCACCCGCACCCTGCTGACCCGCCTCGACGCCGTCCACCTGCTGGAGGAGACCACGCCCGGCCGCTACGCCCGGCGCGAGCTGGTCCGGCGCTACGCGGCCGGGCAGGCCGCCGAACTCACCTGCGACGACCGGTTCGTCGCCCTCGACCGGCTGATCGCCCACTACCTCGCGGTCACCGCGGCCTGGACCACCGGCGGCTGCACCACCGCCGCCTGGACGCCCGAGGGCGGCGGCGCGGCCCCGGCGGAGGCGGCCGCCTGGTTCCGCCGGGAGGAGAGCGCCCTGCGCGCGGTGGTGGTCTGCGCCGAGCAGTTCGGCCGGACCGCCGAATCCTGGCAACTCGCCCACCGGATAGGCCTGCTGTACGAGACCACCGGCCACGACCGGACGCACTGGCGCGCCGTCACCGAGGCCGGCCTGCGCGCCGCCCACAGCTGCGCGGACCAGGCGGCCGTCGCCCGGCTGGCCACCGACCTCGCCGTCCTGCACGTCGACCGTGCCGCCCATCGCACCGCCGTCCAGCAACTGGAACGGGCCGTGGCCGCCGCAGACCGGGCCGGCGACCAACTGCTGCGCCACCAATGCCGTGCCCGGGTGGCCGGTGCGCTGCTGCGGGCCGGCCGCTACGACCAGGCCCTGCCGCTGATGACCGACCTGGTGAGCGCAGCCCGCACCCCGGCCGTCGGCGGCCTGCTCGTCCGCGCGCTCACCGACCTCGCCGACGCGCTGGTCCTGGCCGGCTCCCCCGGCCCGGCCCTGGTCCACGCCGACGAGGCCGTCCGGGTCGCCACCACCCGCTCCGGCGCCGAGGCCGTCCTCGCCACCCAGAGCCGGGCCCGCGCCCTGCACGCGCTCGGCCGCCGCGACGCCGCCCTGTCCACGGCCCGACTCGCCGTCGCCCTGGGCCGCACGGTCGGCGACACCGGACTGGAGTCCCGCACCCACGGCCTGCTGGCTGACCTGCTGTGCGAACTGGGCCGCACCACCGAGAGCGCCGTCGCCAGACGGCAGGCGGCCCGGGCCCTGGGGGGGGGGGGGGGGGGGGGGGGGGGGGGGGGGGGGGGGGAGGAGGAAAGAAGACAGACCCACATCCCCCCTCCCCCCCCCCCCCCCCCCTCC
>NZ_JBWKEQ010000017.1:36294-110087 GCF_056435365.1 Kitasatospora sp. NPDC043949
GAAGGGCCTCCACACAGAGGCGGGGGGCGCCGGGCCCGGGGGGGGGGGGGCCCCCCCCCCCCCCCCCCCCCCCCCCCCCGCCGCAGCAGCAGCCCTGCCCGTCCCGCTCGTCCCGCTCGCCCTGCTCGTCCCGTCCGATCGGCACAACCACAGGCGGAACTATGGGCAGAACCAGCACGCGCGGCCGTCCCACCAGCAGGTGGGACGCCGCGGCCCGCACCGGGGTGCCCGGCGCCTGAGCTGGGCGCTCGATGCTGGGAAAGGGCTGGGTGCGAGGCATACTTCTGCCCGGGCATACTTCTGCCTGGGACGGTCGATCAGGCACAACGCCTGGCAGAAGTAACGGCGCTAGCAGGGGCGGGACATGACGGCTGTGAGCGGCACGGGAGCGGGAACGGAGTCCGAGGGGGCCGGCGACTTCGGCCGCCTGCTGGCCGGGCACCGGGTGGCGGCGGGCCTGACCCAGGAGGAGCTCGCCGCGGCGGCCGGCGTCAGTCTGCGCGCCGTCGGTGACATGGAGCGAGGCCGCACCCGCGGGCCGCAGCGGCGCACCGTCCGGGCCCTGGCCGAGACGCTGGGCCTGGACGCCCCGCAAACCGCCGCGCTGGACCGCGCCGCTCAGTGCGGCCGCCCCCGGGGGACCAGGCCGGTGCCGGCCGCCGCCCCCACCCGCGGGCCGGCCGCTCCCGCCCCGGCCCCCGCCGGACCGGCCGAGACCGGGGACGCCGTGCCCCCCGTCCCGCTCGTGCCGGGCGCCCTCGCGCTGCCCCGCGACATCGCCGACTTCACCGCCCGCGAGAACGCCCTCGCCCTGCTGGCCGAGCTGGCCGAGGACGACCGACCCGCCCACCCCCGGGTGGTGCTGATCAGCGGTCAGCCCGGCCTGGGCAAGACCGCCTTCGCCCTGCACGCCGCCCACACCCTGGCCCCCTCCTTCCCCGACGGGCAGCTCTCGCTCGACCTCGGCGGCATGGCCGCCACCCCGCTCTCCGCCCGCGACGCGCTCGGCCAGGTGCTGCGCGCCCTGGGCGTCGCCGACAACGCGGTGCCCGCCGGGACGGAGGAGCGGGCCGGCCTCTACCGGGCCCTGGTGCGCGAGCGCCGGCTCGTCCTGGTCCTGGACAACGCCGCCGACGAGAGCCAGGTGCGCCCGCTGCTGCCCGGCTCCGGGCCCGCCGTGACCCTGGTGACCAGCCGCAACACCCTGCCCGGGCTGGAGTCGGTGCTCCGCCTGCGGCTGGACGCCCTGGCCCCGGGCGAGGCCGCCGACCTGCTGGCCCGGATCGCCGGCCGCGAGCGGATCGACGCGGCGCCCGACGCCACCGCCGAACTGGCCCGGCTCTGCGGCTACCTGCCGCTCGCGCTGCGCATCGCCGGGCAGCGGCTGGTGGCCCGCCCGCAGCAGCCGGTCAGTCATCTGGTGCGCCAACTGGCCGCCGAGGAGCACCGGTTGGACCTGCTGGAGACCGGAGACCTGGCCGTCCGTCCGGCCTTCGCGCTGTCCTACCGGCGGCTGCCGGCCGAATCCCAGCTGGTGCTGCGCCGCTCGGCACTGACCGCCGGGCACGACTTCACCGCCGCCGTCGCCGCCGCCTACGCGGGCCTGCCGGTCGGCCGGACCGAACTCGTCCTGGAGCAGCTGATCGACGCCGGGCTGGTGCAACTCGCCACCCCGGAGCGCTATCGGCTGCACGACCTGGTCCGGCTCTACGCGGGCGAGCGGCTCGGCGCCGACGAGGGCCCCGAGGCGGTGGCGCGGGCCCGGGCCAGGGCCGGTGACTGGCTGCTGAACCGGGCCGCCGAGTACGGCCTTCGGTTCGACCCGGACCACGCGACGGCGGACCCCGAGACCGATCCCGACGCCGACGCGGACCGGACCGGCCCCCCGGTGCCGCTCACCGAGGCGGCGCGCTGGCTGGAGGAGGAGCACCCGGAGTGGCTGGCCGCCCTCCACCAGGCCTTCGCCGCCGGCCGGCACCGGGAGGTGATCGACACCGCCGAGGCCATGCACTGGTTCTCCGACCGGCTGCTGAGCTGGGACATCTGGGCCGAGGTCTTCCAACTGTCGGTCGACGCGGCCCGCGCCTGCGGCGACCAGCTGGCCGAGGCCGTCCACGTCAACTACCTGGCGTGGACGTACGTCACCTGCCTGCACCGCTACCAGCGCGGCATCGACCTGGCCAACGAGGGGCTGGAACTGGCCCGCCGGATCGGCGCCCGCGAGCAGGAGGGCTGGGCGCTGACCTACCTCGCGGCGGGCCTTCGGCACCTGCACCGGCACCGGGAGGCCATCGACGCCTACCACCGGGCCGCGGACACCTTCGCCGCCGTCAACAGCCGCTCCGGCTGGATCGGCCGGCTGGTCACGCTGCGCGGCGCGGCCAACTGCCTGCGCGACTCGGGCCGGGCCGAGGAGGCGGTGGAGTCCCGCCGGCGCGCGCTGGCCGGCGCGTTGGAGCTGGTGGAGCGCTGGTCCTCGCCGCTGATGCACCTGGCGGCGGCCATGACGGCACACGAACTCGGCCTGGACCGAGCCGCGCTGGGGCGCTGGCCGGCCGCCGAGAAGGCCTACCGGCAGGCCCTGACCCACTACGAGGAGATCGGCCGGCCGGACAGCATGACCAAGACCCTCACCGAGCTCGGCACCGCCCTGATCGAGCAGGGCCGCGCCGAGGAGGCCCGCGAACTCCTCACCGAGGCGCTCACCGACCTCAGCGCGGACGGCCCCCGGCAGGGGCGGCGCCGGACGGGGTGAGGCGGGAAGCCCGGTGGCGGGCGAAACGCGCACGCCCGCACGGCGGGTGGGCCGTGCGGGCGCGTGAGCGGCGGACTGTGCGGGACGGTCAGATCCGGGTGTCCTCGACCACCGGCAGCGTGTGGTTCTCGGCGAAGGCGCTCGGGGCGAACGAGGTCCGCGGCGCGACGGTCGGCTTCTTGCCGCAGAAGGCCGGCTCCAGCGCGTTCATCAGGCCCTGCGTCACGGAGCCGTTGTTGGAGGCGTTGGCGAACACGACGACGGAGCGCTTGCCGTCCGGGGTGGCGAACGACTGGGTCTGGAAGCCCTGGACGATGCCGCCGTGGCCGTACACGTCACCGCAGGACAGCGAGATGCGGCGCAGCCCGAGGCCGTAGCTGATCTTGGCGGTGGGGGTGGCCAGGGCGGCCGTCATCTGCTTCAGCGAGTCGTCCGAGACCAGCCCGCCGGAGCTGCCCGCCATCAGCGCGGTGAGGAAGTGGTCGAGGTCCGCGGCGTCGGAGATGACCGCGCCGGCCGTCCACACCCAGGAGCCGGTCTGCGCGGTGGAGTCCAGCAGCGGCTTGGTGCGGTCGTCGTTGGTGAGGTAACCGGTGACGTGCGCGCCCTGGATCTCCTGGTCGGGCACGACGAAGGAGGTCTTGCTCAGGCCCAGCGGCTCGATGATCCGCTCGCGCAGGACGTCCTCGTAGGGGCGGCCGGTGAGGTGCTCGACCGCGAGGCCCATCAGGACGAAGTCGGTGTTGGAGTAGGAGTACCGGCTCCCGGGCGTGTACTGCTGGCCGTGCTTGACGGACATCGCCACCAGGTCGCGCGGCGCGTACACGTTGGTGCGGATGCGCGCCTCGAAGGCGCTGGTGGTCTCCTCGCCGGCCTGCTCCAGCAGGTCGTTGGTGTGGTCGTAGATCCCGGCGCGGTGCTCCATGACCTGGCGGCCCGTCATGGTCCAGGTGTCCGGCAGGGTGCCGGCCGGCAGGTAGTCGCGCAGCGGCTTGTCGAGGTCGATCAGGCCCTGCTCCGCCAGCTGCATCACGAGAACGGCGTTGAACATCTTGCTGTTGCTGCCGACCCGGAACCTCCACGAGGAGTTCATCGGGGTGCCGTCCAGATCGGCCTTGCCGACGGCCAGCGACCGGGTGGACTCGGCGTCGCCGTGGTCGCGGATCACCGCGAAGGCGCCCGGGGCGCCCGCGTCGGTGGTCGCCTGGAGGGCGGCGCGCACCGCGGCCGTGTCCGGGGTGGGCGCGCCGGTGGTGCCCTGGTCGGCGGCCACGGCGTGCGCGGCTCCGGTCGCCAGCAGGACGACACCCGCGGCCGCCACCGCGAGCGGACGCAGAAGGCTGATCTTCGCCATGATCCTCTGTTCTCTCACTCGGCTGACGCGGCGTCCGGCCACGTCCTCGAAGATCCACTATCACCGGAGGGGCCTGCGGCTGGCAAAGTGAACCCGATCGGCCGCACCATCCGTTTCCCGACCCGGGGTCAAGGTTTTACCTGCTGTCGTCTACCCGCGTCGACCGATCCACCCGATGCTGTTCGGGCGCCTCGCGCGTGCTCCCGCACCTTCGCCCAGGCCTTCCCCCTCATCGATCGTGGAGTTCCGCATGCCCCTGGCCACCTCCGCGCGCCGGGCCGGCGCGCTGCTGCTCGCCGCCGCCGGCCTGATACCGCTGTCCGGCACCGCCCAGGCCGCCACCGCCGCCACCGCCGCCACGTACACGCCGATCGTGTTCCCGGACCGGGACCACGGCGTCGTCTACGACCTCATCAACTCGGCCACCCGCTCGGTCGACGTGACCATGTACGAGCTGCGCGACACCACTGCCGTCAACGCCCTGATCGGCCGCCAGCGGGCCGGCCTCACCGTCCGGGTGATCCTCGACGGCCGGCACACCTCGGTCAACGGCGCCGCCTACTCGGCCCTGCGGGCCGCCGGCGTCGGGGTGACGTACTCCTCCTCCACGTTCGTCTACACCCACCAGAAGACCGTCACCGTGGACGGCGCCAAGTCCCTGATCCTGACCGGGAACCTGGACTCCACCTACTACTCCAGCAGCCGCGACTACGGCGTCGTCGACACCGACGCCAACGACGTCGCCGCGATCGAGCAGGTCTTCGCCGCCGACTACGCCCAGACCTCGATCACCCCCTCCGACGGCGACAACCTGGTCTGGTCGCCCACCGACTCGCAGGCCCGCCTGCTGGACCTGATCAACGGCGCGCAGCACACGCTGGACCTGGAGCAGCTGGAGTTCGGCGACCAGGCCCTGGTGGACGCGGTCGCCGCGGCCGCCGGCCGGGGCGTCACCGTGCGGGTGGTGGGCATGAACCCCTCGTCCTACAGCAGCTACTTCGACCAGGTGGTCACGGCCGGCGGCCAGGTGGTCACCTACTCCTCGACCACGGGCCTGTACATCCACGCCAAGGCGATCGTCGCCGACTACGGCACGCCCTCGGCCAAGGTGTTCGCCGGTTCGGAGAACTTCTCCGACAACTCGCTGAACAACAACCGCGAGCTGGGCCTGATCACCACCGACCCCGGCGTGCTGACCACCGTCGAGTCCACCGTCGCCCGCGACTTCGCCAACGGCACGCCGTACTAGAACGGTTCGTCGCGCGGGCCTGATCGAGCGTCCGCGCCCGGGCCGCTCCCTACCCGAGGAATTGTCATGACTTCGTCCACCAAGCCCGGCTCCCGTCGCACCGCCACCGCCCTCGGCTCGGTGGCAGCCCTGGTCGCGGCCTCCGCCGGCCTCTGGGCCGCCACCGCCTCCACCGCGCAGGCCGCCGCCCTGCCCGCGCCCGACCACATCGTCGTCGTGGTGATGGAGAACCACGCCTACAACCAGGTCGTCGGCAGCAGCAGCGCCCCCTACCTCAACTCCCTGGCCACCGGCGGCGCCAACCTCACCCAGTCGTTCGGCATCACCCACCCCAGCCAGCCGAACTACTACGCCCTGTTCTCCGGCTCCACCCAGGGCGTCACCGACGACAGCTGCGTCTCCGTCGGCGCCCTCCAGGGCCCCAACCTGGCCTCCGAGGTCACCGCCGCCGGCAGGACCTGGGCCAGTTACAACGAGACCCTGCCCGCGCAGGGCAGCACCGCGTGCAGCAGCGGCAAGTACGCGCAGAAGCACAACCCCTGGTTCGGCTTCGGCAACGTCCCGCTGAACTCGGCCAGGACCTTCGCCCAGTTCCCGACCGACTACACCACCCTGCCGAACGTCTCCTTCGTCGTGCCGAACCTCTGCAGCGACATGCACGACTGCTCGGTCGGCACCGGCGACACCTGGATCAAGAACAACCTCGGCGCCTACGCCACCTGGGCCAAGAGCCACAACAGCCTGCTCGTGGTCACCTTCGACGAGGACAACCGGCTCGCGGGCAACCGCATCCCGACCGTCTTCTACGGCGCCCACGTCACACCCGGCAGCACCTCCGCCGCGACCTACAACCACTACAACGTGCTGCGGACCCTGGAGGACCTCGCCGGCGCCACCACCCACGCGGGCAACGCGGCCAACGCCGGTGACATCACCGGCATCTGGAACTAGGTCCTGGCCCGCCGTTCGGACGATCCACCAGGAGTCGCCCCCGGACCACCGGCCGCCCCGCGCCCGCCGCGCGGGGCGGCTGCCGCGTCGGAGGTCGACAGCGGCGTGGGGGGCGGCGAGGATGGGGGCGTGCGATTCGATGCGGTGCCGATGCCGGAGCGGGTGGGGGAGCGGCCCCGGGACGTCCGGGGCTATCCGGTGCCGGCGATCACGCCGTGGCGGGGCGGCGAGCCGCAGTTCGCGTTGACCGACCACGAGCGCAGCGCGAACTGCGCGCTGGAGCGCCTCTGTTCGGTGTGCGGGGGGTTCATGGCCCGGGGCCCCGTGTGGCGCGTGGTCGGAGCGGCGGAGAGCGCGGCGATCGCGGCCGCGCTCGCCGAGGGGCGGCCGTACCGCAACCTCGCGCCGACGATGGAGGGGCCCGGCCACCGGGCCTGCATGCTCTACGCGGCGATGGTGTGCCCGTACCTGGCCCGGCCGAACGCCCGGCGCCGGGCGACGGCGCCCGGCGGCGTGGACGAGCTGACGGCGGCCGCCGTCCGCGGGGCGGTGCGGGGCGGCACGGGGGCGGTGGTCGGGTTCGGCGACTACGAGTTCGCCGTCACCGGGAGCCGGGTGCTGTTCCGCTTCCTGGACCCGGTCGAGTTCCTGCCGCACGAGTCCGCCGACGAGCATGTGCCCGCGCTCCGGGCCGAGTTGGCCTCGCGCGACGGACTTTAGCGGAGGATTTGCGCGGTTCGCCCCGTACCGGCCACGAACCAGTGTCAGACTGAGGCGGACATGACCAGTCCTGGATCGGGGGCGGCCGTCCATCGGCGACGGCTTCAGGGCACCGACATCGAGGAGTACGTTTCTTGACCACTCACCTCAGGCACGGCACCGGCGCGCGGAAGGTGCTGGCGCTGCTGGCGGCACTGTGCGGGATCGTCGGCCTCACCGCGCTCGGTACGACCCCTGCGGCGGCGGCCGATTCGCGTCACGCGATCTACGCCATCGCGCACCGGGTCGACACCCTGGACGGGGTGGACGCCGCGCTCGGCCACGGCGCCAACGCCATCGAGATCGACGTCTGCGCCTGGTGGAACCCGAACGAATGGCGTGCCTACCACGACTGTTCCTCGGCCGGTGAGAACCGACTGGGCCCCAGCTTCGACAGCATGATCGACCGCATCCTCTCCAACGCCAACGCCGGACGCCGGCTGTCGCTGGTCTGGCTGGACATCAAGGACCCGAACTACTGCGGGGAGCAGCCCAACCGCACGTGCAGCGTCGCCGGACTGCGCGACAAGGCGCAGCGGCTGACGGCAGCCGGGATCCAGGTCCTCTACGGCTTCTTCGAGTACCACGGCGGCAACACCCCGGACGTCGGCGGCAGGGGTTGGCAGAGCCTGGAAGGCAGGCTCGGCCCGCTGGAGGGCATCACGTCCACCGGCACCCGCGACCAGGTCCAGGGCGCCTTCAACCGGTCCGGTTCCGGATTCCCGGCCGGTCACCGGGCGATGGACTACGGCGACTCCGACATCACCAAGGGCTTCGGCAACTGCACGGAGGCCACCTACAACACGTGTGCGGAGCTGAAGAAGGGGGCCGGGGACCGCGCCGCCGGGCGGCTCGCGGCCACGCTGTCCTGGACGACCACCTACAACGACCCGTGGTACGTCGACAAGCTGCTCGGCGATGCGGGTGTGGACGGCATCATCGCGGGCTACGGCGCCTTCACCGGCGTGCGCGAGTACGACAACAGCTGGCAGTGCGCCAATGCCATCAACCTCGTCCGTGACTGGGTGAACCGCCACAGCGGCACCCACCGCATGGCCAACAGCGGCGACCGGCTGTTCCGCTAGGCCTTTCCGCCAGGCCTGTTCCGTGGGGCCCGTCCGCTGGGACCGTCCACTGGGCCTGTTCCGCTGGGCCCTGCCCGGCCGAAGGCACCCGCCGTCCCGCCCGCCGCCCGTGCGGCGGGCGGGACGGCGCCATGGCTAGCGGGTGATGGTCCACTGCTGCTCGGCGGAGCCGTCGCAGGTCCACACCCCGAGCTCCTTGTCGTCCTCGTGGTAGGTCAGGCAGTCCTGGTCGCTGATCCGGATCACGTACCGGTCGCCCGAGACGTTCTTCACCTCCCACTTCTGCTCCGAAGAGCCCTTCCACCCCTTGGTGTTGGCGAAGTAGGTGCCGGTGTTCTCGGTGAGGTCCCGCCCGAGTGCGTTGGTGATCCGGTAGCGGCCGCCGCCCGCGTCGCGGAACGTCCAGGTGCCGCCCGCGTCGCCCGGCTTCCCGGCGATCACCGAGGCGCCCTCGCCGGAGCCGGTGGCAACGGCGCCGAGGTTGTTGACGGTCCGCAGGTGCACGGGTGTGTTGAGCGCGGGCCGGCCGGAGCCGGTGGGGGTGCCGGTGCCGGGCTTGGTGCCGGGCTCGGCCGGCTCACCGGGCTTGCCGGTGTGCGGAGGCCTGGCCGGCGTGGCGGGCACCCCGGGGTCGTACGGCGTGCCGGGGTCCTGTGGCATCGCGGGGACGATCTGGGTGGCCGGCAGCCCGCCCGGCGCGGGAGTGCCCGGGTCCCTCGGCACGCCGGGGAACGCCATCGGGGAGAAGTTCACGACGCCGTCGGTGTGGTTGTAGCGCTGGCCGGCGCTGCCCGTGCCCCTCGGGTACGTCCAGGTGTGCTCGCGGGTGGTCCGGTTGAAGAGGCCGTAGAACCCCCAGTTGCCCCAGCCGCCGTCGAAGCCGTTGGCGAAGCTGCCGCCGCCGGAGAAGACCCAGATCCGGTAGGTCTGGTCCTCGCGCGAGGTCTTGTCGTGGTAGTCGACGTCGTACGTGAAGGCGACGTTCTGGAAGCTCTGTTCGTAGTTGTGGACGTACCAGGGGTCTCCGAAGGCGTTGTCGCCCTTGATGTTGAAGACCATGATGTTGTAGCTGCCGCCGGTCGCCTTGATCAGCATGTCGAGCGTGTCCTGGACGAACTCGCCGCGGGCCCGGTTCTTGACCTCCGAGGTGTGCTGCGCCGCCTGGATGCACCACACCAGGCTGGTCGAGCCGGGAGTCACCGCGTTGGCGGCGTTGCAGTTCTCCTGGGCCGGGTCGTACGAGCCGTCGGCCATCGCGGGCCCCGCCAGGCCGAGGACGGCCACGGCACTCATTCCTGCGGCCAGGGCCGACAGCTTCTTCGTCGAACGCACGTGCTCTCCTTGCGAGTTCTGTGATGGGCGGGACAAAATATGGCATTCCGGTCAGCCGATCAGTGCCATTTTGTCTCGATCCATACGCATCCCTTGCGTAGGCCTGACGCCCGCGGTGCGCCGGCCCGAACCCGTGCGGGCGATTTCTCAAGCCCCTTGTGAAGGACGGATGATCGGGCCGCCCGGGTTCAACGGGCCACGTCCGTCGATCACGCTGCCCGATCCCGGGGGCTCACGGCCGGTAGGCGGGGAGGCCCTTGACGGTGGAGACCTGGGCCGGGGCGGCGGAGCCGTCGGCGGGGAGGGTGCTGACGCCGTCGGGGGTGCGGGCCGCGACGGTCCGGCCGTCGGGGGACCACGCGGGTTCGGTGTAGTCGGTGGCGGCGGCGGGGGTGAGGTCCTTCTCGTCCTTCTGGTCGATCCGGCTGGAGCGGGTGAACAGGTGGTCGTGCCCGTCGACGGAGCGGACGAAGACGACGTGTTCGCCGTCGGGGGAGAGGGCCGGCTGGGAGCCCTGGCCCAGGTCGCGGGTGGCGGGGCGGATGTAGTCGTCGTAGAGGTAGACCTCGTCGGCGGGGGTGTTGGCGTAGACGATCTCGCCGTGCCGGCCGCCGGCGTCGGCCCAGGTGTTGCCGGTCTGCGGCGGCTGCGGCATGTTCGCGTTGCCGTCCAGGGAGGTGTGCGGGGTGAGCACCTCGGGGGTGCCGCCGACGGCCTTGGTGGGGATCTTCTCCAGGCGCAGGACGCCGCCCTTGGCGGCGGCGAAGACGATGGTGTCGAAGCGTTCGGCGGATTCGGGGAGGTCGCTGGGGCCCTGCGCGGCGTGCTGCCAGGTGGGGTGGGACCAGGTCTCGCCGCCGGGGGCCGTGGCGAGGGTGACCTTCGCGCCGCCGTCGGGGTCGGCGACGACGAGGTCGCCGTTCCCGTCGATGAAGGCCGCCCTCCTGCCGTCGGGGGACCAGGCGAGGTCGCGGACGACGGTGCCGAAGTCGACGGTGGTGCCGTTCATCGCGACGGCCCGGGTGCCGGTGCTGATGGTCAGGTGGTTGGCGGCGCTGGTGCCGTTGACCTCCTTGGCACCCGGCGTGGGGGTACCCGGCGTGGGGGTGCTCGGCGTGGGGGTGCTCGGGTGGGTGGAGCCGCCCGGGGCCGGGGTCCCCGGAGCGGTGGCGCCGGGCGCCGCGCTGCCGGGGGCGGCGGTCGGGTCCGAGCCGGCGTTGTCGGGGCCGCAGGCGGAGAGCAGGACGGCGCCGACGGTGGTCATCACGGCGAGCGCGGCGGTGGTGCCGAATCTGTTGCGCACGGACATTTCCAGGTCCCCCTCGGGTGCTGTTCGCGTTCGAGGAGGAGCATCCCAGGGGGAGTTCAGCGGCCGGTGCGAGCCGTGTCACGGTCGTGGAACAACAGCCGACCCGGCCGCCCTGCCGGGAGCGGAGCCTGATGCCGGGTCAGAGTCCGAGGGCGGTGAGGCCGGGGTGGTCGTCGGGGCGCCGGCCGAGCGGCCAGTGGAAGAGACGTTCGGCGGCGGTGATCGACAGGTCGTTGATGGCGGCGTGGCGGTGTGCCATCAGGCCGTCGCGGTCGAACTCCCAGTTCTCGTTGCCGTAGGAGCGGTACCACTGGCCGGAGTCGTCGTGCCACTCGTAGGCGAAGCGGACGGCGATGCGGTCGCCGTCGTGCGCCCACAGCTCCTTGACGAGGCGGTAGTCGAGTTCGCGGTGCCACTTGCGGGTGAGGAAGTCGGCGATCTGCTCGCGTCCGGTGAGGAACTCGGTGCGGTTGCGCCACCGGCTGTCGGGCGTGTAGGCGAGGGCGACGCGGTGGGGGTCGCGGGTGTTCCAGGCGTCCTCGGCGGCGCGGACCTTCCGTCGGGCGGTCTCCGGGGTGAACGGGGGCAGGGGAGGGCGCTGTTCGGTCACGGGGTCTCCTCGGGTGCGGCGGAGCCGACGGCGAGAACGGTCGTTCTCGCCGTAGCGGCTACCCTAGGAGAACCATCGTTCTCACGCAAAGGGCACGGCAGATGGACCAGCACGACCCGCGGGGCCTGATCCTCGACGCGGCCGAGGAGCTGTTCTACGGGCAGGGCATCCAGGCGGTCGGCATGGACGCCGTCCGGGCGGCCTCCGGCCTGACGATGCGCCGGCTCTACCAGCAGTTCCCGTCCAAGGACGACCTGGTCGAGGCGTACCTACGGCGCCGGGACGGGCGCTGGCGGGCGAACCTCGCCGCCTACGTGGCCGGCGCCGCCACGCCGCCGCGCGACCAGCTGCTCGCCGTCTTCGACTGGCTCGGTCGCTGGTTCGCCGAACCCGGCTTCCGGGGCTGCGCGTTCGTCAACTCCTTCGGCGAGCTGGGCGCCGTCTCACCGGCGGTCGCGGCGACCGCCCGGCAGCACAAGGAGGAGTTCAACGCCTACCTCGTCTGCCTGGCCGAGGCCGCCGGCGCCCCGCCCGCCACCGCCGCCCAGCTGGCGCTGCTCGCCGAGGGGGCCATGACCACCGCCGCCGTGCACGGCGACCCGAGCGCCGCCGCCGATGCCAAGGCAGCCGCCCGCGTACTGCTGGACGCCGCCCTGTCCGCCCGCACCTGACGGGCCGGGGGCCGTCAGCCCGGGACGGGGGCCGTGCGCCGCTCGAAGACCTCGGGGCGGGCCGCCTCCAGGGCGGTGGCGACGGCGCCCAGCAGGACGGCGTCCTGGCCGAGCCGGCTCGGCTCCAGCCGGGGCCGCAGCGGGGAGCGTTCGTACAGGGCCTGCTCCAGCGGGCGCAGCAGCAGGTCGGCGCTGCGCCCGATGCCGCCGCCGAGGACGATCACGTCCGGGTCGAGCAGCGCGGCGACGACGGCGAGGACGTAGCCCAGGCGGTCCACTTCCTGCCGGACGGCCTCGACCGCGGCGGGCTCGCCGAGCCGGGCCCGGGTGAACACCTTCTCGGCGGTGAGCGGCCGCCGCATCCCTAGGTCGAGGGCGGTGCGCACCACGGCGTCGGCGGAGACGGTCTCCTCCAGGGTGGTGCCGGTGCCGGTGCCGGTGCCGGTGTTGGTGTTGGTGGTGGAGGTGCAGCCCGGCAGGCGCAGCAGCCCGAGTTCGCCGGCCGCGCCGTGCGCCCCCGTCAGCAGTTCGCCGTCCTTGACCACACCCAGGCCGAGTCCGGTGCCGACCAGCAGGTAGACGAAGACCCGGCTGCCCGCGCCCGCGCCGTAGGTGTACTCGCCGACGGCGGCGAGGTTGGCGTCGTTGGCGACGGCGACGGTGGTGCCCAGGCCGTCGGCTATTCGGTCGAACAGGCCGGGGCGGCCCCAGCCGGGCAGGCTGGCGGCGAGTCTGACACTGCGTCTGCGCTCGTCCCAGACCCCGGGCGTGCCGGCCACGGTGTGGGCGACGGCGGTGCCGGGTAGGCCCGCCTCGGCGATGGCCTCGCGGGCGGCCGCGACGACGGCGTCGGCGACGGCGTTGGCCGAGCGGCCGCGGTTGGGCAGGTCGCGGCGGGCGACGACGCATCCGGACAGGTCGGCGACGGCGACCCGCAGCCGGGCCCGGCCGATGTCGAGCCCGAGGACGTGCCCGGCGGCCGGGTCGGTCTCGTACAGGACGGCGGTGCGGCCGCGCTCGGGGGCGAACCGGCCGGCCTCGCGGGCGAGTCCGGCGAGTTCGAGGGTGGCCAGCGCGGTGGAGACGGTCGGCTTGGACAGCCCGGTGTCGCGGGCGAGTTGGGCCCGGGAGAGCGGGCCGTGCCGGCGCAGCCGCTCCAGCAGGAGCCACTCGTTGTTGCTCCGGAGCCGTTGCCGGTTCCACGGCTGTTGTCCAGGCCCTGACAGTGGAGCGAGGGTGGCGGGCTGCGGCGCCCCGTCCGTGGCCGTAGTCCGTCCTGCTGTGCTCATTCGGTCGATCGTAGGGCACTCGTCAGCCGACGAACGAGGACGGACGGTGAGAGGACGGGCGGTGAGCGGATCGGCGGAGTGGAGGAGTGGAAGCGCGGACCGCCGGTGGCGGCGGGGAGTCCCGGCTCCCTGCCGCCACCGGCGGTCGGATCGCCCGGCGCGGCCGCGCTCCGCCGGGGTCGGGGAGTCCGGCGGCGGGCCTCGCCGGGCCGGGGTCCGGTCCCACACACTGGACCCCGGGCTCGACGGGTGCGGGTGGGTCAGTCGATGGTGTAGCCGGAGCCGAAGGCGGTGACGCTGAGCGGGCCGTCCAGGTTGTAGTTGCCGGTGGCGGCGATCCGGCGCAGGCACTCGACCCGGTCGACGGACTTGCTCCATTCGGCGGCGGTGGAGGAGTTGGCCGGGTTGGTGAGGTCGTCGACGCGGACGTCGAAGAAGGCGTTCAGCCAGGTGCTCTCGCCGGCGCCGGACGGCGAGCCGACCTTGGTGTTGGTGCGGCTGATGAGGGCGGGCAGGGCGTCGTACTCGCTGCCGTTGCCGTGCTGGATGGAGGCGTCGTACAACTCGGCGCGGGCGAGGGCGGTGGTGAGGCCGAGCTGGTCGGCCTGGTTCATGGCGGGGGTGAAGTAGCGCTGGTCGACCTGGTCGTCCTGGACCTGCCGGAAGGTGGCGTCCTGGGCGGCCTGCTTCCAGGCGGCGACGTAGTCGCTCTCGGGCAGGCCGCTGGTGTCGCCGCTGCCGGCGGCGGCCAGGCGCTCCAGCTCGGGGATGAAGCGGGCGAGCGGGTTGTCGGGGGAGGCGGCGGTGTAGGCGCGGACGACCTTGAGCGCGTCGCCGTCGTTGGTGGTGAAGCCGGCGCGGCCGGCGGTGACGCCGCGGCCGTCGTTGATGTTCTCGGCGTAGCCGTACTGGAGTTCGGTGGTGCTGTTCTCGAAGATGCTGATCAGCTGGTCGGCCCGGCGGTGCTGATCGGGGGTCAGGCCGCCTGCGGACGCCCGCTGCACGGCCGCGGCGGTCGCCCGGGCGGGGGCGGCGGACGCCGAGGCGGAGGTGGCGGCCCAGGCCGCACCGGCGACCAGGGCGGCTGCCGCGGTGGCGGCGGCGAGGCGTCGGGTTCGGGAAACTCGCATGGGTGTGCTCCGATCTCCGGGGCGGTGCCGCCGGAGGCAGTGGGGGGTGGCGCGCCGGCCGACCGGGCGCTGTGGGGGCAAGAGCGCGAGCTCGCGGCAGCAGAGTACGGTCTGCGGTCGGTGACGGTCTATAAGGTAAGGAAAGTTTCCTAATAAAATTACTTCGGTCTCGGAGGCGGTACTCGGTCGTCGCCGATCGGGCCACCCCGGTGATACCGTCCGAGCGTCTGGCGACCGACTGCCCGGCCACCGCCGGGCCCGGCCCGCGAGCTCCCTGCACCGCCGACCCGGGTGCCCCGCGCGCACGCACACACCGCGTGCCCGCCGCGTGCGCACCGCCTGCGCCGTACGCGCGCGTACTGGACACGTCCCCGCGCCCGGCCGCCCCACCGAAACCCCGACCAGCACGGAGCACCGACCCATGAGCCTCCCGAGCACCACCCCACCCACCGTCACCCCGATACGGCCGCCGCGCCTGGTGGCCACCGACCTCGACGGGACGATCGTGCGCGGCGACCGCACCGTCTCGGCCCGTACCGTCGCCGCCCTCGCCCGGGTCGAACGGGCCGGCGGGCTCGTCGTCCTGGTCACCGGCCGCCCGCCGCGCCTGATGGGCGAGATCGCGGCCGCCTTCGGCCACCGGGGCGTGGCGATCTGCTCCAACGGCGCCTTCGGCTACGACATGCGCACCCGCACGGTGATCGCCGAGAACCCGATCCCGGTCGACGTGCTCGGCGAGAGCGCCCGGCGGCTGCGCGAGGCCGTGCCGGGGATCGGGCTGGCCGTCGAGTACGCCCAGGAGCTGGCCGGGGACGCGCACTACGAGGCGGGCGCCTGGGACGCCGACACCGCGGTGCAACGCCTCGACGACACACGGCTGTTCGGCCGCCCGGCGCCCAAGCTGATCGGCCGTCACCCGGAGCTGTCCGCGGACGAGCTGCTGGCGCTGGCCCGTCCGGTGCTCGGCGAGCTGGTGACGGTCTACCACGCGAACGGCGAGCGGCTGGTCGAGGCCGTCGCGAAGGGCGTCAGCAAGGCCGCCGCGCTCGGCGACCTGGCGCGGCGGCGCGGGATCACCCGCGAGCAGGCGGTCGCGTTCGGCGACATGCCCAACGACCTGCCGATGATGGCCTGGGCGGGCACCTCGTACGGCGTCGCCAACGCCCACCCGGAGGTGCTGGCCGCGGTGGACCACGTCATCGGCAGCAACGACGAGGACGGGGTGGCCGCCGTCCTGGAGGGCCTGTTCCCCGAGGGGTGAGTCACGCGCGGAACGGGCGTTCCCGAGAACGCCCGTTCCGGGACCACCTGTTACCGGAAGGCCCGTTCCCGGAACGGACGCTCCCGGGAAGGGAGCAGCCGCGACGGCGGCTCCGGGCGGGTGCACTCCCGGAACCGCCGCTTGCCGCCCGCGCCGTCAGGGCGCGCTGGTGTGGGTCAGGGTCTCCCAGCCGATGAAGTAGTTGGCCCCGAACGGGCTGTGCGCGGCCACGTACTGCTCGGTCTGCGGCATCGCCACGCCCTCGCGCAGGTGGTACTCGTTGTACGCGAGCTGGACGGCCGGGCCGAGGCCGGTCTTCGCCGAGCCGTCGCAGAGCCAGTCCGGCACGTTCGCGCCGTTGTCGTAGGCGGTGTGGAACTCCAGGGCCTTGACCAGCCGTTCACGCCCCTCGCCCCACAGGTCGAGGCCCTGGAGCCGGGCGGTCTCGGCGGTCTGGGCGGCGGCCTCCAGGCCCCAGCCGGTGTGCCCGAAGTCGCGGCAGGTCTCCTGCGAGAGCCCGTCCACGAAGGTCGACTGGCCGGACCAGTACTTCACCAGCGCGGCCTCGCCCTCGATCCCGGCCTTGGGCGGCGGCACCGGCAGATCGCCGTCGGAGGACAGGTAGACGTAGGCGGGCAGGCGCTTGCGCCACATGCCGGCGGCCTGGTCGAACAGGCCGCGGTCGTCGAGGAAGACCGCGATGCCCATCAGGGCGTCGGTCTCGATCAGCTCCCAGTTGCCGTTCTTGCGCGGGCTGCCGGGCGACAGCAGCGGCACGTAGACGGTGCGCAGCATGGTGGCGAAGCGGTCGACCGAGGCGGCCGGCCAGCCCGCCCCGGAGTGGCGGATCAACTCGGCGGCCCGGGACCAGTTGTTGCCCGACCAGCCGGTCTGCAGCGGGGCGTTGCTGTTGGTGTGCTCCTGGATCACGGCCGACCAGGCGTCCATGATCTCGATCGCCTTGTCGGCGTACCGCTGGTCGCGGGTGAGCACCCACTGCAGGGCGTGGGCGTAGGCGGCCATCGCGTCGTCGCGCTCGTCCGAACAGCCGTTGTCGGGGTGGGAGCTGGACCCGCACTCGACGGTGGCGCGCGGCCGGGGCCGCCAGTCCAGCGAGGCGTACTTGCTCGACCGGAGGCCGGCGAAGGCGGACGTCCAGGGTTCGGCCCCGGCCGCCAGCTTGTCCTTGAGGAAGCCGAGTTGCTGGTCGCCGACCAGCACGCCGGGGTGCTGGAAGGCGGCCCGCGGGCTGTGCGGGGCGGGTGCGACGGGTGCGGTGGCCCCGGCCGGTGCGGAGGCGAGCGGGAGCAGGGCGGCGAGTGCCGCCGCGGCGATCAGTGTCCTGGTGCTGCTACGTCCCATGGGGAGGTGTTCCTCTCGCGGGGGAGGCGGTCGAGCGCTGATGTCATGTTAGGAAAGTTGCCTAACATGGGAAGTGAACCACCAACCCCCACGCGCGCCAAGAGGACCGGCTCCGTTCACCGCCGCACCCGTAGGCGTGCGTTCCGCATTTATCGCCTGTTGATCGTCGGGGCGTAACGTCGGACCCATGAACGAGATGACGGCCGAGTGGCCGGGGGCGGCGCCCGAGGGGCGGATGACGGAGCAGGACACCGAGCGGTTCCGGGAGTTGCTGGCACGGTTGGAGAACTCGCTGGCGGCGGATCGGACGGCTGACCGGGCGAGGCGACGGGCGGCGGCCGGGTCCGATGCCTGACGGGTCGGAGCGGCGCCCGGTGGTGGTGCTGCCGCTCTGGCGGCGCGGTGAGGCGTACGGGCCGGCTGACCGGCCCGGGGTGCCGCGGGGGCGCTCCGGGCCGGTGGCGGTCGATCAGGTGGCGGTGTCGCAGATGCCGCCGCTGCCGCCGGCGGCGCGGTGGAATCCGGACGGCTGACGGTACGGCACGTCAGCAGCTGCAGTCGCAGCAGTCACAACCATCACAACAGCCACAGCCGTCGCAGCCATCGCAACCGTTGCAGCAATTGCAGGGGTCGCAGCAGTCGGCGCAGTCGCAGTCGTGCCGCTGGCACCAGCCCTCCCGGCGCTCCCGGTTGAACGGGTCGTTGTGCTCGCAGCAGAGCAACTGGCAGGTGCAGGCCATCAGCGCCCACACGGCGCACCCGGCCAGCAGGTTGCGCGGTCGCGGCGGCTTGGCGCCGATCGGGGTGAAGCCGGGGCCCTGGGGCACCCACGGCGGGAGCGGGGTCCGGCCGGGATCCTGACCGGGAGTCTGCCCGGGCGGCGCCTGGCGCGGCGGCGCGTCGTGCGGGTGCTCCCCGGCGGCGTGCGGGTGCCCGCCGGTCGCCGCGTGCGCCGACCCGTCGGCGGCGGGTCCGGCGTTCCGGGTCTGGCAGGCGGCTGCGTGGGCGGCCGGGCCGAAGACCCGCTCGACGGCCCGCTCGGTCTCGTGCGCGAGCAGCAGGTGCACCAGGGCCCGGTCGGTCAGTTCGACCTCGCGCAGCGCGAGCCGGATGCCGTGGACGGCGTCGCGGCACAGGCGTTCGGCTTCGGCGCGCCCGGTGCCGGTGGCGGTCAGCGGGTTCCAGGCGCCGCCGGCGGCGTCGGCGGCCTGGTCCTCGGCGGCGTCGAGGAGGTGGGCGAGCCGGCCGAAGAGCCGGCCGGCCTCGGCGAGTGGGGCGGCGTTGCCGGGGCGCCCGGCGAGGACGGCGGTGTGCGCGAACGCGGCCGAGGTGGCGGTCTCGGTGGGCTCGGTGACCAGCAGGACTGAGCCGCCGGGCGGCAGCGACCGCTCCAACTCGCCCTGCCGGGAGGCGGCTTCGAGGAGTACGCCGGTGTCGAAGCCGACCGTCGAGGCGCTGCCGGCGCTCTGCCGGTCCCACCGCCGGGTGACCGCGCGGGCCCCGACGGCGACCGGGCGGCGGCCGAACACGCCGTCACGGTCCTCGACGTGGTCGCGGATCTTGACCGAGGCGAGGGCGAGCGAGACGGCGGCGGCGAGCCGGGCGCCCTCGCCCCGGGCGACGGAGGCGGTGCGCATGCCGCGCAGCGGGCAGGGCCCGGCGGTGCGCCGCCAGGAGGCGTCCTCGCGGGCGGCCTGGGCCTCGACCAGGACCGAGATGATCAGGCCGTCGTAGTTGGTGGCGGTGCGGGCGAGTTGACCGTGGTCGTCGCGCAGCGCGAGGCAGAGCCCGCACAGGTGCGCCAGCCACGACGCCTGAAGCCGTTCGGACAGCCGGTGCTTGCACGGTCTGATGATGCCGAACATGGTTCCCCCTCGCCGGTGGGCCGCTGACCAGCCCTGATCCGCCGCACATCATATGATCACCGCCCCTCCCGGGCCGAGGGGGCGGAAGAGTCGAGGCGGCGGAGGAGCCGGAGGAAGGGAGAGGGCGCGAGGAGCGCAGGGGCGCGCACCCGAACGCGGCGCGCCGTCCCGGCCGAGTCCACGCCTCCCGCCCTTCTCCACGCCCCGGTCACAGCGGCCCGCGCCCCTGGGAGTGATCTCATATCCGGGATAGCATCGCGAATATGGGAATCGAGACGGCCGTCGACGAGCGGCTCGCCAACCGGCTCGCCGAATTGAGGCTGGAACGGGGCTGGACGCTGGAGGAACTGGCCCGGCTGGCGGACGTCAGCCGTTCGACGCTGTCGCGCGTCGAACGGGCCGAGGTCAGCCCGACCGCCGCGCTGCTCGGGCGGCTCTGCGCCGTCTACGGGCGGACCATGTCCCGGCTGCTCGCCGAGGTCGAGTCGGCGCCGGCCCGGCTGGTGCGGGCCGCGGACCAGCGGATCTGGCGGGACGAGACCACCGGCTTCGTCCGCCGCTCCGTCTCCCCGCCGCACGGCTCGCTGCGCGCCGAGATCGTCGAGGGCCGGCTGCCCGCCGGCGCCGACATCGCCTACGACCGCCCCTGCCTGGCGGACCTGGAACACCACCTGTGGGTGTTCGAGGGGGTGTTGGAGCTCACCGTCGACGGCGAGCGGCACCTGCTCGGCCCCGGCGACTGCCTGCGCTACGTCTCCGGGACCAGCCGCTTCCGCGCCCCCGGCCCGGACGACGCCCGGTACGCCCTGGTGGTGGTGGAACCGTGAGGCGCCCGAAGACCCGGATAGCCGCCGGGCCCCGCGAGCGCTTCGACGCCGCCGGGCGCCGCGTCCTGCTGGTCTGCGTCGCCGGCGGCTTCACCACGCTGCTCGACCAGTCCGTCCTCAACACCTCCATCCCGGCCCTGCGCGAGAGCCTGCACGCCCAACCCGCCCACCTCCAGTGGATCGTGGCCGGCTACTCGCTCGCCTTCGGCCTGGCACTGATCCCCGGCGGGCGGCTGGGCGACGTCAGGGGCCGCAAGTGGTTCTTCGTCACCGGCCTCACCCTGTTCACCCTGGTCAGCCTGGTCTCGGCGACCGCCACCGCGCCCGAGGTGCTGATCGCCGCCCGGCTGCTCCAGGGCGTGGGCGCCGGACTGGTCAACTCGCAGATGATCGGCACCCTCCAGGACGTGTTCGACGGCCAACTACGGGCCCGCGCCCTCGGCATGTACGCCGTCACGGGCGGGCTGGCCTTCGCGCTCGGCCCGCCGATCGGCGGCGCGGTCCTGGCGGCGGCCGGCCCCGAGCACGGCTGGCGGCTGACCTTCCTGCTCAACGTGCCGTTCGGCCTGGCCACCGTCGCGCTGGCGGTGCGTCACCTGCCCAGGCCGCGCCCGAGTGCCCGGCACGCCGACCTCGACCTGGTCGGCCTGCTGCTGGTCGCCGCGCTCACCCTCGCCCTGATGCTGCCGTTCGTCCAACCGCCGGGCTGGACCGGCTGGCTGGCCTTCGCCGCCGTCGCCGTCCTGCTGCTCGGCGCCCTCGCCTGGTGGCAGCGCCGCTACGCCCGCTCCGGCGGCCACCCGCTGATCCACCCGGCACTCACCCGCTCCGCGCCGTACGCGCTCGGCACCGCGACCGCGATGGCCCAGTTCGGCTCCTCGCTCGCCGCCGGACTGGTGCTCACCATGTTCCTCCAGGACGGCCTCGGGCTCTCCCCGATGGGCGCCGCACTCGTTGCGCTGCCCTCGGCGGTGGCCATGGGCGTCGCCTCCGCGCTGGCCTGGCGGGTGGTGCAGCGCTTCGGGCGGCGCACCATCACCGCGGGCATGACCGGCTCCGCCCTGGTCATGCTGGCGAGCGGACTCGTCGCGCACTGGGCGCCCGCGGCCGTCCTGCCCTGGCTGCTGGCGCTGCTGCAACTGTTCGGCGGCGCCTCGATCGGCGTGATGGGCGCCACCAACCAGGCGTACGTGTTGCGCCACGCGCCCGCCGAGGCGGCCGGGGTGAGCGGGGCCATCCTGCAGATGGCCCAGCGGATCGCGGCGGCGGTCGCGGTCTCGGCGCTGTCCGGCGTCTACCTGCGGCAGACCGCCGGGGGCGGCGACCACCGCTCCGCCTACCTGGCCACCAGCGTGGTGTGCGCGGCGGTCGCCGCCCTCGCCGTCCTGGCCTCGGTGTTCGCCGGCCGGCGGGCGGCCCGGGAGGCGACCGGCGAGCCCGTCGCGGTGAGCCGTGGGCGAACAGCGGTCCGTTAGCGCAGGCCCGCACGTACGGTGGCGGGCATGACCGAGAACCGGATCGTGGACCTGCCCGAGGTGGCGCTCGCCTACCGCGAGAGCGGCCCGCCGGACGGCCCGGCGCTGGTGCTGCTGCACGCCCTCGGGGAGCGCGCCACGGACTGGGACGTCGTCCTGCCGGAGCTCGCCCCCAGGCACCGCGTGTACGCGCTCGACCTGCGCGGCCACGGCGACAGCGGCCGCACCGCCCGGTACGGCCTGGAGGAGATGCGCGACGACGTGCTCGCCTTCCTCGACGCGCTCGGCCTGGCGCGGGTCGACCTGGTCGGCCACTCGATGGGCGGCGTGGTCGGCTACCTGGTCGCCCAGGCCCGGCCGGAGCGGATCGGCCGTCTGGTCCTGGAGGACATCCCGGCACCGCACCCGCGCCCGGCCGGCGCGGTGCCGGACGCGCCGGAGGAGCCGGTGCACTTCGACTGGGCCGTGGTGAAGGCCGTCAAGGCGCAGGTCGACACCCCCGACCCGGCCTGGCTGGCGGGGATGGCCGGGATCACCGCCCGCACCCTGGTGGTCGCGGGCGGCTCGGCGAGCCACGTCCCGCAGGAGCGGCTCGCCGAGCTCGCCCGGCTGATCCCGGACTGCCGGATGGTCACCATCGAGGCCGGGCACCTCGTGCACAGTGCCCGGCCCGTCGAGTTCGTCGCCGCGGTGGCGCCGTTCCTGTCCGCCTGACCCGGGCGTCCTGACGCGCGGGCCCCGTTCGGGCCCGGTGCCCCCGGTCAGACGCCGAACTCGGCCGGCAGACGGCCGGCGCGCACCGCCGCGACCAGGTCGGCGTGGTCGGCCTCGGTCCGGTCCGCGTACGCGACGGCGAAGGCGGCGACCGCCTCGTCCAGCGCCTCGCTCCTGCCGCAGTAGCCGGCCAGCAGGTCGGGGTCGGCGGTGTGCGCGTGCGCCCGGGCCAGCAGGGCGCCGGTGATCCGGGCGTAGTCGTCCAGTTGGCCCGGCAGCAGCGCGGCCGGGTCGACGCTGCCCTTGCGGTTGCGGAACTGCCGGACCTGGTAGGGGAGTCCGTCCACCGTCGTCCAGCCCAGCAGGGTGTCGCTGACCACCTGCATGTGCTTCTGCCCGAGCACCACCCGGCGGCCCTCGTGGCCGTCCTGACCGGCCACCGGGTGGCCCGCGCGCTCCAGGTACGGCAGCAGCACGGACGGGCGGGCCTCCTTCACCTGGAGCACCAGCGGCTGGTCCCGGTGGTCGGTGAGCAGCACCACGTACGAGCGGGTGCCGACGCTGCCGGTGCCCACCACCCGGAACGCCACGTCCTGCACCCGGTAGCGGGACAGCAGGGTGCGCACCTCGGCGGGCACCGTCGCCACGTACGGGCCGAGCGACTGCGCGACGGCCCGCGCGGTCGCGTCGGTCACCTCGGTGAGCACCGGCGGAGCGGCCGTGAACCGCCGTCCGCCGTCCGCCGTACGGGCGGTGCTGCGGGCGGCGAACCTGGCGCTGGTGTTGCCCAGCGCCTTCGTGCCGACCTTGCGCAGCACCTCGGCCAGGTCGTGCGCCTCGGTGAAGGAGACCAACTGCTCGTCCGCGACGGCGTTCCAGGCGTCCAGCGCGGGCAGCTTGGCGAGCGTGCGCATCGTCCGGCGGTAGGAGCCGGCCGCGTGCTGGGCGGCCTCCCGGGCGGTGGTCTCGTCGGCCCCGGTCTCGCGGCCGGCCAGCACCAGGCTCGCGGCCAGCCGCTTGAGGTCCCACTCCCACGGGCCGGGCACGGTCTCGTCGAAGTCGTTGATGTCCATCACCAGTTGCCCGCGGGCGTCCCCGTACAGCCCGAAGTTGGCGGCGTGCGCGTCCCCGCACAGCTGGGCGCCGACCCCGGTGTCCGGGGTGCCCGCCAGGTCGGCGGCCATCAGTCCGGCCGAACCGCGCAGGAACGCGAACGGCGTGGCGGCCATCCGCCCCACCCGGATCGGCACCAACGCGGCGATCCGGCCCGCGTTGGACGCCTCGATCGCCTCGACGGCCGTCGGCCGCTCGGGCCCGGGCGAGAACTCCGCGTGCCGTTCCCGGGGGATGCGCCCGCGCAGCGCCTTCCCCCGTTCCCGCGCCCGCCCGCCCCGCCCCGACGCGAACCCGGCCACCGCGAACGCCCGCCGCCCCTGCGGCGCAGCTCCGTCCACACCGGCCACGGCCCCGTCCGCCACCTCGGTCACCTCGGTCACCTGCGTCACCGTTCCCCACCCGTCCCTTCCGGCTCCCACTCGCCCGCGACCTGCGCGAACGGCTTGCAGGGGGAGTGACGTCCGACATCTGACGACGGTTCCTGAGCCCGCCGGACGCGGGACGGCCGGCGAGCAGTTGGCGGAGGTCTTCGGAGGTCTGCGGAGGCGGGAAGGGCGTCCGCCCGTATCCTCGGGGCACGGCCCGCCGTGGAGGCCGGGCGTGGAGCTGGTCGGGACCGGGGGGACAGCGGTGAGCGACGGGGGGAGAGCCCGGCGGGGCAGGCCCACGGTGAACGACGTGGCGGCGCTGGCGGGCGTGTCGATGGCGACGGTGTCGCGCGTGCTGGCGGGCGACTACCCGGTGGCCGGGGCCACCCGGGAGCGGGTGCTGCGCGCGGTGCGCGACCTCGACTACGTCGTCAACGCGCAGGCGCGGGCGCTGGCCGGCCGGCGGTCCCGGACGGTGGCGATCCTGCTGGGCAACCTCGCGGCGCCCTTCCACAACCGGGTCGCCCACGGCGTGGAGCGGCAGGCGGTGGACGAGGGCTGCCTCTGCCTGGTGGCGGCGACCGACGACGACCCCGACCGCGAACTGACGCTGGTCGAGGAGATGCGGGCGCGCGACGTGGAGGCCGTCGTGCTGGTGGGCGGGGTGGAGGACAGCCCGGGGTACCGCTCCCGGATCGCCCGGTTGGCGCGCATCCTGGACGCGGCCGGCTCCCGGCTGGTGCTCTGCGGCCGGCCGGCCCCGGGGGAGGAGCTGCCGCTGACGGCCGTGCACTACGACAACGCGGGCGGCGCGCGGGCGGCCGTCGACCACCTGCTGGCGCTGGGCCACCGGCGGATCCTCTTCCTCGGCGGACCGGCCGCGACCACCACCACCCGGGAGCGCCTCGCCGGGTACGAGGCCGCGCTGGCGGCCCACGGCCTGCGCCGCCCGGCCGAACTGACGGTGGAGGGGTGCCACACCCGGGACGGGGCGCGGGCCTGGCTGCGCCGCCGCCTGGCCCAGGGGCCGCCGGACTTCTCGGCGGTCTTCGCGCACGACGACGACGTGGCGGCCGTCGTGCTGACGGTCCTGCGGGAGCACGGGATCGCCGTGCCCGGACAGGTCTCGGTGGTCGGCTTCAACGACCTGCCCGGGGCCGAGGACCTCAGGCCCGGCCTGACCACCGTGCGCATCCCGCACCTCGGCCTCGGCCGCACGGCGCTGCGCCTCGCGCTGCACCGCCCCGGCCCCGAGCCGCAGCGGGCCGTCCTCGCCACCGAACTGGTGCCCCGCGGGTCGACGGGGCCGGTCGGGTAGCCGGCCCTCCGGTCACGGGCCCGTGCCGGAAGCGTTGTCCTCGCGATAGAAAGCGCTTACTCTCCGGTCAGACAAGGGAGTTCGCGAGGAAGGACGGCCCGATGGACAGCTCGTGGACGGAGACCGGTGACCTGGCGGCGATACCGGTCCTGAGCAGGCGCGGACTGCTCAGGACCAGCGCCGCCGCCACCGCCGCGGCGGCCGCGTGGTGGCTCGGCGGGCCCACCGAGGCCCGGGCCGCCGACGGCTACGACGCGATGCGCGCGGCCTGGTCCGAGCAGCTGACCGGAACCGGGTACGACCCGGCCGCGCCGCCGTTCGCCCGCGCGCTCACCGCGCTGGGCGACCAGGCGCGGGGCCACCAGGCCGCGTTGAGCCCGCAGCCCGGGTCGCTCTGGCCCGACCTGCCGGTCGGCTCGGCCTCCGCCGCCGTCACGTCGACGGTCGGGCGGCTTCGGCTCATGGCTCTGGCCCTCACCCGGCCGGCCACCGGCTCGACGGGCGATCCCGGCCTCGGCGCCGCCGTCGCGACCGGCCTGGACTGGGTGCTCCAGCGCGCCTACACCGCCACCACCACGTCGTACGGGAACTGGTGGGACTGGCAGATCGGCGCCCCCCAGGCGCTGCTGGACGTGTGCGTGCTGCTCGGCGACCTCCTGACGGCCGAACGGGCGGCCGCGTGCGGTGCGGCCGTGGACCACTTCGTCCCGTCCACGGTGGTCGACAAGTACACCGGGACCAGCACCGGGGCCAACCGGGTGGACCTGTGCCGGGTGCTCGCGCTGCGCGGTGTCATCGGCCGCTCGGCGGCCCCGGTCGCCGCCGCGCAGCGGGGGCTGTCACCGGTGTTCCGCTACGTGACCACCGGCGACGGGATCTACGCCGACGGCAGCTTCGTCCAGCACACCTGGGTGCCGTACACCGGCAGCTACGGCGAGGTGCTGCTCGGCAGCCTGAGCCGGCTGCTGCGCCTGCTCACCGGAACGCCCTGGGCCGTCACCGATCCCGCGCTGCGGAACGTCTTCACCGCCGTGGACCGGGGGTTCCTGCCGTTCCTGTTCAACGGCCTGGTGATGGACGGGGTTTCGGGCCGCGCCGTCAGCCGGGGCGTGCAGGCCGGCGACGCACGGCGGGCCCGCCTGGACGACCACGTGCGCGGTCACGCCCTGCTCGGGGACGTCCTGCGGCTGGCCGACTCCGGGTCGGTGCCGGCCGCCCAGGCGGCGGCCTGGCGCGCCGCCGTGAAGGGCTCCCTCCAGCGCGACCAGGTGCTCCCCTACCTGTCCAACGTCCTCGCCGACATCCCCGAACTCGCCCGCGCACAGGCCCTCCTGGCGGACTCCGGCACCCGGGCGGCGGACGAGGGCACGGGCAGCCGGGTGTTCACCATGGACCGGGCCGTCCACCGCCGGCCCGGCTGGAGCGCGCAGCTCAGCCTGTCCTCGTCCCGGACCGCCTTCTACGAGTGCGGGAACGGCGAGAACCTGCGGGCCTGGCACAGCGGCAGCGGAATGCTCTACTGGTACGGCGGCGAGCAGGGCGACGAGCAGTACAGCGACTCCTTCTGGCCCACCGCCGACCCCTACCGGCTGCCCGGCACCACCGTGTCGACGCGCCCGCTGGCCGACGGGGCCGGCGGCGACTGGGGCCAGGCCCGCCCGGCGACCGCCTGGGCGGGCGGGGCGAGCGACGGCGACTGGTCGGTGGTCGGCCAGGACGTCCGGGGCCTCGGCTCCGCCCTGGTCGGGCGCAAGTCCTGGTTCTGCCTGGACGATTCGATCGTCTGCCTCGGCGCGGGCATCGGCTGCACCGACGGCGTCGCCGTCCGCACGACCGTCGACCACCGCAACCTCGGGGCCCGCGAAGATCGGGAGTTCGTGCTGGACGGCGTCCGCCAGCCCGCCGACCCCGGCTGGAGCCGGAGGGCCGACGGCGTCCGCTGGGCGGCGCTGGCCGGGTCGGGCGCCTGGGTGTTCCCCGACGGCGCCACCCTCGACCTCGCCCGCGAACGGCGGACCGGGGCGTGGGCCGACATCAACCGGGGCGGGGCGCCCGACCCGATCACCCGGACCTACCTGTCGATCGGCCTCGACCACGGCACCGACCCCGTCGACGGGACGTACCACTACGTGCTGATGCCCGGGGCCGGCCCGGACCAGGCGGCGGCCCGCGCGGCGGCCCCGACGGCCACCGTGCTCGCCAACACGGCCGACGCCCAGGCGATCAGCGTGCCCGGACTCGGACTCACCCTCGCCAACTTCTTCGCCCCCGGCACGGTCGGCCCGCTGACCGTCTCCGCCCCCTGCTCCGTCCTGCTCCGGGAGAACGGCGGCGACCTCTCCATCGCCGTCGCCGACCCCACCCGGAAGGCGGCCACCGTCCAGCTGACGCTGGCGCGGGACGGCTACCGGCTCGCGAGCGGCGGCACCGGCATCACGGTGCTCTCGGACTCCGGGCCGCTGGCGCTGCGCTGCGCGGTGGCGGGCACCGGGGGAGCGAGCCTGTCTGCGGTGTTCCGGCGGGGCGCCGCCTTCCAGCGAGGCGCCGCCTGACGGGGCCGCCCGCCGAGGTCAGCGCACCGGGACGGGCCTCACTGGCCGACCCGCCCGTCGAGGCACTCGCGCAACAGGTCGGCGTGCCCGCAGTGACGGGCGTACTCGTCGATCCTGTGCACCAGCAGCTCTCGCACCGCGATGCCGTTCTTCCCCAGCCGCACGCCCAGATCGGGGTGTGCGGCCAGGGCGGCGTCGGTGGCGGCCTGTTCGCGGGCGAGGTCGGCGAAGGCCGCGTCGACCTCGGCCTGCTCGGCGACGGCTCCGTCGAAGTCCGCGTCCCGCCGGCCGTAGAGCTTCGGCAGCGGATCACCGTCGCTGATCCAGCCGCGCCAGTCCCGTTCCACTTCGGCGAGGTGCCGGACGAGGCCGAGCAGTGACATCGTCGACGGCGGGACGGAGCGGCGGGCCAGCTGCTCCGGGTCCAGGCCCTCGCACTTCATCCGCAGGGTGTGGCGGTAGTTCGTCAGGAAGTCGTTCAGAGTCGGGAGTTCGCCGTCCGGGCTGACTCCCTCGCTGTTGCGGGGGTCGTCGTCCGGGTCGGCCCACATGTCGGGGTAGACGGTCGCCTGGGTCCATCGCTCGGGTTGGTCGCTCATGCGGGCCATGTTCGTTCGTGCGGGCCCGAGCCGCCAGTGGGTTTCGCCGCGATGGTGGCGGCTCCTCAGAGCGTCGGCGTGGGCGTGGGTGTCGGCGTGGGCGTGGGCGTGGGAGCGGCGGCCGGAGGCGGGGGGCCGGGGAGGGCGCTCGCGCGGGCGGCGAGGTCGGTGACGACGCCGGTGCAGCTGTCGCCCTCCTTCTGGTGGCCGCACACCTGCAAGGTGGTGTCGCCGGGGCTCGCGTCGACCATCACGGAGTAGTTGTCGTAGCCCCAGTGGATCAGGGCGGTCTCCTGCGAGCCGTGGTTGGTGGTGATGGTGGCGCTGTCCCCGGGGGAGCCGTCGGTGATCCCCGACCAGGCGGCCCGGCACCGCGGGCTGTAGTGGACGTAGAGGACGACCTTGCCCACGTTGCCGGTCAGCAGGGTGCGCTGGTCGACGTCGCACCGCATGTCCTGGGGGTCCTTGCCGGCGCAGCCGACGCCCTCGCAGAGCGGCGCGGACCCGGCGGCCGTCGTCGCCGCCGTCTTCGGCGGGAGCGTCGCCGCCGATGCCGTGCCGTTGCCGCCGTGCGGGCCGCGCAGGTACAGGGTCGCGAACAGGATGAGCACGGCGGCGACGGCGGCTCCCACGCCGGCCGCCGGCCGCCGCCACGGGGCGGGCCGCGGTGAGGCGGGGGCGGCGTCGGGCGCTTCGGCCGCCGGCTCGGGCACCTCGGCGGGCGGTGCGGGCGCGGGCTCGGGTACGGGCTGGGGCTCGGGGGCCTCGGCCGGCGCGGGCGCAGGGGCTTCGGCCGACGCGGGCGCGGCCTCGGGGGAGAGCGCCTCGTCCGCGTCGCGCGCGGCCTCGGCCTTCCGCAGCAGGGAGGTGAGCAGATCGGCGTCGCACTCGACCGTGGCGATCAGGCCGGCCAGGGCCTGCGGGGTGATCAGGCGCTTCCCGTTCAGCCAGCGCTCCCAGGAGGCCTTGCTGAGGTAGGTCCTCTTCCCGAGTTCGGCCAGTGAGATCTGGTGCGCGTCCTTGACCGCGCGCAGCTCCTCGGCCAGACGCCGAGCGGGTTCCGAAAGATCGTCAGGGAGCGGCTTCCAGGACTGGCTCATCGCGGGTACCTCGGGCGGGTCGGTGGAGGATGCAAACTGATCCACTTTCGGATGATCAGTCTAATCGGTCGACTTCCCTCGGCCACCGCCCGCTTCCCCGAGCGCCGCGCCCTGCGGCGCGCCCACCCGGGGCCCGCGTCCCGGACACCGTCTCACGATGCCTCCGCCCCGGCGTCCCAAGGTGCAGCTCCGGGCCGTGGGACGACCTCGGACCGTCTCAGAACCGCCGAAGACGCTCGAAGATCGGCGGAGAATCCCGCAGAGTGGGCCGCGCCTTGGCCGGCACGCCGGCAGGCTCCCGGCCCGGGCACGGTCACAGCACAGAGCAACGGGGGAGAAGCCACATGGACCGCCACCACGCGTCGTACACCACGTCTCCAGCCCCTGCCGACGAACTCGCCAGGGAGCTCCGGTCGCTGAAGTCCGAGTCGGGCCTGACGTACGCCCGGCTCAGCGAACGCACCCACTACGCGAAGTCCTCCTGGGAGCGGTGGGTGAACGGCAAGCAGTTCCCGCCGCGCGACGCCGTGGAGAGCATCGCCTCCGTCTGCGCCGGCGACACCGACCGGCTGCTCGACCTGTGGCGCCGGGCGGACGGCTGCCGCGCCGCGGGCGCACCGGTCGGCGCACCGCCGGACACCGCCGTGCCGCCGGCACCCGGGCCGACGGGGACCCACCGCTGTCGGACGGCCCTGCTGCGGCCGCTGAGCGCCCTCGTGCTGGTGCTGGCGGCGGGCCTGGTGCTGGCCGTCACCGGCCGCCGGCCGTCCCGGCCGGACAGGACCTTGGGCTGACCACGACGACGCCCCCGCGGACGCAACGGATCCGCGGGGGCGTCGGGTGGTCCGGGCCAGGGCCGGCGGGCACGGGGTCAGGCGACCAGCCGGCTCCAGGCGCGGGCGTCCACCACCCCGTCGGCGGGCAGTCCGGCCGAGGTCTGGAAGGCCGTCACCGCGGACCGGGTGCCGGGGCCGAACGCGCCGTCCACGCCCACCTGGATGCCGTGCGCGACCAACTGGTTCTGCACGGCCAGCACCGCGCCGCCCGAGGCGCCGTCGGCGAGGGGCGCGACCGCCTGGCTCCACGTCTGGTTGCCCGCGATCCCGTCCGCGGTGGCGTGCGTGAGGTTCTGGAAGGCCGTGACGGCGCTCTGCGTGGCGGGCCCGTACGCTCCGTCGACGGTCAGGCTCGCGCCGTGCTGCACCAGCAGGTACTGGAGGGTCCGCACCGTCTCGCCCGAGGCCCCGCCGGTGAGCACCGGCCACACGGGCCCGGTCGGGTCTCCTCCGATGCGGGCCGCGACGTCGCGGCGCAGCTGCGGGATCAGCGCGTACAGGCGGTCACCGGGGCACTCGGTGTTGTTGAAGTCCCGGTGCCCGTAGATCTGGTAGGCCCGCAGCCCGTACTGGCGGCAGATGTAGGTGATCAGGTCGACCAGCGCCGCGTACTGCTCGCCGCGCGGGTCGACGGTGGTGTAGGTGCCCTCGTTCTCGATGCCGATCGCCACCGTGTTCTGCGCCGTGCAGTGGGCGGACTCGACGTGCTGGGCGCCGCCGCGCAGCGTGGACAGGCTGTTGTGGCGGCCCTCCAGGACGTACGCGCCGCGGCTGATGGTGAAGTGCTGCCCGGTGTCGATCCAGCCCTCGGAGTCCATCTGGTACGTCTGCATCGACCGGGCCAGCGAGAACGCGGCCGCCTGCGAGTAGTCCGTCACGTTGGGGGTCGCGGTGTGGTGCACGATCACCTTGTCCGGCACCCCGGCCAGGACGTTGACGGGGATGCTGGAGGGCCGGGCGCCCCACGCGGCCGTGTCGGCGACCGTCGGCCCGTCGGCGGCTCGTGCCACCCCGGCGGGCAGGGCGGACGCGAGCAGGGCACCGCCGCCGACCGCGAGGGCGCCGGTCAGGAAGGAGCGGCGACCGGGGCGGGGCGGGGTGAAGTCGGGGTACATGAACGGGGCCACCTGTTCCTTGGCGGGCTGGCGGGCTGGCGGGCGGGTCCGGGCGGGTCCGGGCGGGTCCGCGGGCGGTCCGCGGTCCGCACCGGTCGGACCGGTCGGACCGGTCGGCCGCCACGCTAGGAGCGCGGAGGCCCGGTCCACCATGGCTTCGCCGTCCCTCCCACGTCCCGGGACGCCGCAGCCCGGGGCGGGAGACGCGAGGGTGCGTTCCTCGGGGTGCCTTCGCGCACCCGGCGCCGATCGCCTACCATCGCGGTCGGCCGCGTCGAGCGACGGGCGGGGCGACGGGCAAGGGCGATCCGAGAGGCGCGGAGCATGGGCGACGAGCGCGGCTACCTGCTGGACAACCGGCAGCGGGAGGCGGGTCGACGGTTCGAGGGCATCGCCGAACTGTTCGACCCGTGGACGCTGGAGCACCTGGACCGGCTGGGCCCGGCCGACGGGCACCACTGCTGGGAGGTGGGTGCGGGCGGCCCGGGGATCCCGCTGGCGCTGGCCGAGCGGGTCGGGCCGACCGGCCGGGTCCTGGCCAGCGACCTCGACACCAGCTGGCTGACCGGACTGCCCGCCGACCGCGTCGAGGTCCGCCGGCACGACGTCACCCGCGACCCGCTGCCCGACGAGCTGTTCGACCTGGTGCACGTCCGCCTGGTGCTGGTGCACCTGCCGGACCGGGCCGAGGTGCTGCGACGGCTGGCGTCGGCGGTCCGGCCCGGGGGCTGGCTGGTGGTGGAGGACGCGGACCCGGCCCTGCAACCGCTCGCCTGCCCGGACGAGCACGGACCGGACCAGGAGCTGGCGAACCGGGTGCGCCGGGCGTTCCGGGCCCGGCTCGCCGAGCGCGGCGCCGACCTCGCCTTCGGCCGCACCCTGCCCCGGCTGCTCCGCGAGGCGGGCCTGACGGACGTCGCCGCCGAGGCGTACTTCCCCGTCACCTCCCCGGCCTGCCGGGAGCTGGAGGCGGCGACGGTCCGTCAGCTCCGCGACCAGTTGGTCGGCCCCGGCCTCACCGCCGCCGACCTGGACCGGCACCTGGCCAACCTCCGCGACACCGAACTGGACGTGACCACCGCCCCGTTGATCACCTGCTGGGGCCGGCGCCGGTAGCCGACCACCGCGGGAACGCTCAGTCCCCGACCGGCCGGGTCGTCGAGGCGACGGCGTAGCCGGTGAGCAGGGCGGTCACGATGTCGGTGAGGCGGGGTTTCAGAACTCTGAGCTGGGGGCGTCCGTGACGGGGCCGAGGTCGGGTCGGTCGCGGAGGTCGAGGGCCTCGCCGTGGCGGGTGAGTTCGAGGAGGACGAGGGTGTTGGTGCCCGGGCGCCAGAGCGGGGCGGGGGCGTAGAGGGTGCGCTGCGGTCCCTCGTCGGTGTAGCGGCCGAGGAGGAAGCCGTTGAGCCAGAGCAGGCCGCGGCCCCAGCCGGGGAGGGCGAGGAAGGCGTCGGCGGGGGTGTCGAGGTCGGTCTCGAAGCGGTGGAAGGCCGGGTCGCCGTCGGTGGCGGTGGTGGCCGGGTCGAAGGCCAGGCCGCTCAGGTCGGTGAGGGGGAGCGGGCGGATCTCCCAGTCGTGGAGGCGCTGGCGTTCGTGCGAGACGCCGCGCCGGATGCCCTTGCGGTCGTCGAGTTGGGGGCCGTAGTTGGTGCGGCCGAGCGCCTCGACCAGGATGTCCAGGGTGGCGCCGGCCGGCGTGGTGGCCAGCGGGAGGGTGGCGCCGGGGTCGTTGCGGTCGAGGGTGCCGAGGGGGTTGCCGTCGGCGAAGACCTGGGCGCGGTCGCCGAGGCCGTCGACGCGCAGCGGCAGGGTGGGGCGGGGGCCGGGGACACGGGTGCGGTAGTGGATGAGGCCGAGTGACTGGCCGAGGTTCTCCATGGGTTCCGGGACGGGCCGGTGGTGCGGGGTGGCGAGCGCGTCGAGGGAGTCGAACAGGCGGGCCCGGCCGGTCCTGCGGTCGATGCGGCGCGGGGCCAGGCGGGGCGGCTCGGCGGGGAGTTCGCCGTCGGGCAGGGGGAGGTACCGGCCGATGACGTCGCGCAGGGCGTGGAACTTGGGGGTGAGCTCGCCGGCCTCGCCGATGGGGGCGTCGTAGTCGTAGCTGGTGGTGGTGGGCTCGTAGCCCGGGGTGTCGGGGCTGGTGCCGGTGTGGTTGGCGCCGGACCAGAGGCCGAAGTTGGTGCCGCCGTGGGCCATGTAGAGGTTGACGGAGGCTCCGGTGGCGAGGAGTGCGTCCAGGGAAAGGGCGGTCTCCTCCGGGTCGCGGACGTGGTGGGGCCCGCCGACGCGGTCGAACCAGCCGATCCAGAACTCCATGGCGGCGAGCGGCCCCTTGGGCTGCTGGCGGCGCAGCACCTCGAAGCGCTCGGGGGCGCGGGAGCCGAAGGTCGCGGTGGCGAGCAGGCCGGGGATCGCGCCGCCCTGCTGCATGAAGTCCTCGGCGCCGTCGGCGGTGAACAGCAGGCAGTCCACGCCGCGCGCGAGGAGGCCGTCGCGCAGGTGGGCGAGGTAGCCGGCGTCGGTGCCGTAGCTGCCGTACTCGTTCTCGACCTGGACGGCCACGACGGGGCCGCCGCGGCTCGCCAGCAGCGGCACCAGCTCGGGCACGAGGGCGTCGAACCAGCCGTCCACGGCGGCCAGGAAGGCGGGGTCGGCGCAGCGCAGGCGCAGGCCGTCGACGGCGAGCAGCCGGGCGGGCAGGCCGCCGAACTCCCATTCGGCGCAGATGTAGGGGCCGGGCCGCAGGATGACGTCCAGTCCGTGCTGCTGGGCCAGCCGGACGAACCGGGCCACGTCCCGCCAGCCGGTGAAGTCGATCTCACCGGTGGGAAGTTCGTGGAAGTTCCAGGGGATGTAGGTGTCCACGGTGTTGACGCCGAGGGCGCGCAGGCGGCGCAGCCGGTCGTCCCAGAGCTCGGGGTGGACGCGGAAGTAGTGCAGGGCGCCGGCGACGATCCGGTGCGGGGCCCCGTTGCGGCGGAACCCGGAGTCGTCGTAGTCGAGTTCGATCGTTTCGATCATGGCGTGACCAGCTTTCGAGGGGGTGGCACGGGCTGCCAGGGTAGGGCAGGGCCGAACGGCGAACGCCCGACGGCTACCGGCGCGGCGCGGCGACCACGTGGGTGCGGTGGCGGTCGGCCACGGTGGCGAGGGTCTGCGCGCCGGGGGTGGCCCAGATCCGCTCGTTGAAGATCTCGACCTCGATCCAGCCGGTGTAGCCCGCGGCCGTGACCTGGTCGGTGAGGGAACGGAAGTCGATGTGGCCGTCGCCGACGTGGCCGCGCCCGAGCAGGACGTCGGCGGGCAGCGGCAGCGTCCAGTCGCACACCTGGTAGGCGGCGATGCGGCCGTCCCGGCCCGCCCGGTCGAGCTGTTCGGGCAGCGCCGGGTCCCACCAGACGTGGTAGCTGTCGACGACCACGCCGACCTGGGCGGCCGGGTGCGGCGCGGCGAGGTCGAGCGCCTGGCCGAGGGTGGAGACCACGGCGCGGTCGGCGCAGAACATCGGATGCAGCGGTTCGATGGCCAGCCGTACGCCGAACTGTCCTGCGTACGGGGCGAGTTCGGCGAGCAGGTCGGCGATCCGGGCGCGCGCGCCGGGCAGGTCACGGCTGCCCTCGGGCAGGCCTCCGGCGACCAGCACCAGGGTGTCGGTGCCGAGTTCGGCGGCCTCCTCGACGGCCCGCCGGTTGTCGTCGAGCGCGGCGCGGCGGCCCTCCGCTCCGGCGGCGGTGAGGAAGCCGCCCCGGCAGAGGCTGCTGACGGTCAGGCCGCTGTCGCGGACCAGCCGGGCGGCGCGGGCCGTTCCGGTCTCGGCGACCTTGTCCCGCCACAGGCCGATCGCCGGGATGCCCGCCTGCGCGCAGCCCCGGACGGCCTCGGGCAGGGACCAGTGCTTGGTGGTGATCTGGTTGAGCGAGAGCCGTTCCAGTCCGGGGGCGGCGGTGCCCCGCTCGGCGGGGTGAGGTGCGGTCACGCCGACCACCCGGCCAGGGCGAGGTAGCGGCGCATCCGGTCGGCCGCGAGCTCGGGGTCGGGGAGCACCCCGGCGGCGTCGGCGAGCCGGAGCAGTTCGACGAGGTGCGGTACGGACCGGCCGCTCTGGGCGCCGGCCACCATGGTGAAGTGCTCCTGGTGGCCGGCCAGGTAGGCGAGGAAGACCACACCGGTCTTGTACTGGTAGGTCGGCGCCGCGAAGAGGTGCCGGGCCAGCGGAAGCGTCGGGCCGAGCAGCGCGTCGTAGCGGGCGGTGTCGCCGGCGTCGAGGGCGTGCAGGGCTGCCGCGGCGTGGCCGGCGATCGGGTCGAAGACGCCGAGCAGGGCGTCGCTGTGGCCGAGTTCGTCGCCCTTGATCAGTTCGGGGTAGTGGAAGTCGTCGCCGGTGTAGAGCCGCACCCCGGCGGGCAGGGCGCGGCGCAGCGCGATCTCCCGGTCGGCGTCCAGCAGCGACACCTTGATGCCGTCGATCCGCCCGGGGTGTTCGCGGATGAGGGTGAGGACGGTGTCGGTGGCCGCGTCGAGGTCGGCGGAGCCCCAGTAGCCGGCCAGTGCCGGGTCGAAGACGGCGCCGAGCCAGTGCAGGATCACCGGCCGGGCGGACTGCCGGATCAGCCCGTCGTAGACGCGGAGGAAGTCCTCCGGGCCGCGGGCGCGGGAGTTGAGGGCCCGGCTGGCCATCAGGACGGGCTGCGCGCCGGCCGCCTCGACCACGGCGAGCTGCGCCTCGTAGGCGTCCGCCACCTCGCTCAGGGCAGCGGCTGTGATGTCGCTCAAGGAGCGTGCCGGGTCGGTGAGTTGGTCGGTGCCGACGCCGCAGGCGAGCCGGCCGCCGACGGCGCGGGCCGCCGCGCCGGAGCGGGTGATGAGTTCGCGGGTGGCGGCCCAGTCCAGGCCCATGCCGCGCTGGGCGGTGTCCATGGCGTCGGCGACGCCGAGGCCGAGCGACCAGAGGCGGTGGCGGAAGGCGAGGGTGGCGTCCCAGTCCAGGGCGGCCGGGGCGCCGGCGGCGTTGGCGCCGAGCGGGTCGGCGACGACGTGGGCGGCCGCGAAGGCCGTGCGGGAGGCGGGCGGGTGCGCGGGCAGGTCGAGCGGTGCGGGCTCGCGTAGCCGCAGCCGGCCGTGCCCGGGCAGGTCCAGTTCGGCCATCAGAGCACCAGCTCGGGGACGTCGAGGCGGCGGCCCTCGCGCGCCGAGCGCAGGCCGAGTTCGGCGAGTTGGACGCCCTTGGCGCCCTCCAGGAGGTCCCACGGGTAGGCGGAGCCGGTCGCCACGTGGCGCAGGAACAGCTCCCACTGCACCTTGAAGCCGTTGTCGTACTCCTCGTTCGCGGGCACCGGCTGCCACTGGGCGCGGAAGGGGTCGGTGGCCGGGAGGTCCGGGTTCCAGACCGGCCGGGGGGTGGTGGCCCGGTGCTGGATGCGGCACTCGCGCAGCCCGGCGACGGCGCTGCCCTCGGTGCCGTCGACCTGGAACTCGACCAGTTCGTCCCGGTCGACCCGCACCGCCCAGGAGGAGTTGATCTGCGCGACGACGCCGCCGGCCAGCTCGAAGACGCCGTACGCGGCGTCGTCGGCGGTGGCGGGGTAGGCCCGGCCCTGCTCGTCGACGCGGCGGGGGATGTGGGTGGCGGTGTGCGCGTACACCGTGCGGACGGGCCCGAAGAGGTTGTCCAGCACGTAGCGCCAGTGCGGGAACATGTCGAGGATCACGCCGCCGCCGTCCTCGGCGCGGTAGTTCCAGGACGGGCGCTGGGCGCTCTGCCAGTCGCCCTCGAAGACCCAGTAGCCGAACTCGCCTCGCACGGACAGGATCCGGCCGAAGAACCCGCCGTCGACCAGCCGCTTGAGCTTGCGCAGCCCGGGCAGGAACAGCTTGTCCTGGACGACGCCGTTGCGGACGCCGGCCGCCCGGGCGAGGCGGGCCAGCTCCAGGGCGGCGTCGAGGGATTCGGCGGTCGGCTTCTCGGTGTAGACGTGCTTGCCGGCGCCGATCGCGGCGCGCAGGGCGGCCTCCCGGGCGGGGGTCACCTGGGCGTCGAAGTACACCTCGGTGAGCGGGTGGGCGAGCGCCTCGTCGAGCGAGGTGGTCCAGTGCTCCAGGCCGTGGCGTTCGGCCAGGGCGCGCAGCTTGGCCTCGTTGCGGCCGAGCAGGATGGGTTCGGGCCAGAGCACCCGGCCGTCGTCGAGGTCGAGGCCGCCCTGCTCGCGGATGGCGAGGATCGAGCGGACGAGGTGCTGGCGGTGGCCCATGCGGCCGGTGACGCCGTTCAGGACGACGCCGATCACCTTGCGGTCCACGGGTGTTCTCCTTGCAGCTGGTAACGGGGGGGGGCGGTCAGGCCGTGCGGTGGATGCCTTCGGGGTGGACGGCGTGGGCGAACGGCAGGCCCCGCGCGTAGCGGGCGAGTTCGTCGGCCGCGGCGGCGGCCATCCGGTGCAGCTCGCCGCCGAGCGAGCCGGCCACGTGCGGGGTGAGCAGGACGTTCGGCAGCTCGTACAGCGGTGAGTCGGCGGGCAGGACCTCGGGGACGGTGACGTCGAGGACGGCGTCCAGGCGGCCGGCGACGAGTTCGTCGGTGAGCGCCTGCTGGTCGACCAGCGAGCCGCGGGAGGTGTTGACCAGGGTGGCGCCGTCGCGCATCAGGGCGAGCCTGCGGCGGTCCACCAGGTGATGGGTCTCCGGCAGTTCGGGGGCGTGCACGGTGACCACGTCGGAGGAGGCGCACAGGTCGTCCAGGCCGACGGCCCGGGCACCGAGCGCGGCGGCCTCGGCGGCCTCCACGTACGGGTCGTACAGCAGCAGGTCGAGGTCGTGCGGGCCGAGCAGTTCGAGCACCCGGCGCCCGATCCGGGAGGCGCCGACGATGCCCACTGTGCGCCGGTAGTTCCCGGCGGCGGCGTAGGCGCCCTGCCAGTCGTGCGGGGCGCGCCGGTGCCGGTAGTCCTCGCGGATCGCGAGCAGCCGCTTGTTGGCGAGCAGCACGGCGGCGACGGTGTACTCGGCGACGGGCAGCGCGTTGGCCCAGGCCGCCGAGGTCACCTGGAGGCCGCGCCGCCAACAGGCCTCGGTGACATGGTGCTTGACCGAGCCGGCGGCGTGGATGACGGCGCGCAGCCGGGGCGCGGCGGCCAGCACGGCCTCGTCCAGCGGCGGGCAGCCCCAGCCGCTGATGATGACCTCGGTGCGGGCCAGCGCGGCGGCGGCCTCGGGGGCGGCGAAGTCGTCCACGACCAGGTCGGGGTCGAGGTCGGCGAGGTCGGTGAGCCGCTGGACGGCGTGCCGGTCGAGCAGCCGGGCGGGCAGGGCACGGTCCATCGCGAGCAGGGCGCGGGGCCTGCGGGCCGGGGCGGCGGGGGAGCGGATGTCGGCTGTGGTGGTGGTCATTTGACGCTTCCTGCGGTCAGGCCGGCCCGCCAGTGGCGTTGCAGGCCGACGAAGGCCGCCACCAGCGGGAGGACGGCGAGCAGCGAGCCGCTGACGACGAGGGGGTAGTACTCGGGGAAGGCGTGGGTCTGGGCGTTCCAGCTGAACAGGCCGAGGCTGACCGGGAAGAGCCGGTTGTCCGAGAGCATCACCAGGGGGAGGAAGAAGTTGTTCCAGATCGCGGTGAACTGGAAGAGGAACACCGTGACGAAGCCGGGCGTCATCATCCGCAGGCCGATCGACCAGAAGGTGCGCAGTTCACCCGCGCCGTCCATCCGGGCCGCCTCCAGCACCTCCCCGGGGACGTAGCCCGCGCAGAACACCCGGGCGAGGTAGACGCCGAAGGGGTTGACCAGGGAGGGCACGAAGACCGCCCAGAAGGTGTTGACCACGCCGAGGTCCGAGGCGAGCAGGTACATCGGCAGGGCCAGTGTGGTGGTGGGCACCAGCACGCCGAGCAGCACCAGGCCGAACAGCTTCTCCTTGCCGGGGAAGGCGTGGACGTGGAACGCGTACCCGGCGCAGACGCAGACCAGGGCGCAGGCCAGGGCGCCGAGCCCGGCGTACAGCAGGGAGTTGAGGTACCAGCGGAAGTAGATGCCGTCCCCGGTGGTGGCCAGCGCGTGCAGGTTGTCGCCGAGGTGCCAGGTGGCGGGGGAGAGGGCGCGCCCGCCGAGCAGGTCGCCGGTGTTCTTGGCGGCGGCGGTCACCAGCCACAGCAGCGGCAGCAGGGTGTAGGCGGTGGCGAGGACGAGGGCGCCGTTGACGGCGGCCTTGGAGAGCGTCCACGGCCGGCGGGGCGGGTGGCTGCGGGCGGCGGAGCGCTGCCGGGGGCGGCGTCCGGGGGCGAGCGTGGTCATCCGGTGGCCTCCGTCCGCCGGTCCGGGCGCGGGCGGGTGGCCCGGGTGACGAGGAAGGACAGCGCGGCGGCGGCGAGCGCGAGCAGCACCGAGGCGGCGGCGGCCAGGCCGTAGTCGCCCCGGTCGAAGGCGGCGGTGTAGGCGTACATGCTGGGCGTCCAGGTGGAGACGACGCCGGGGGAGGCGCCGTGCAGGATCATCGGTTCGGTGAAGAGCTGGAGCGAGCCGATCAGGGTGAACAGGCCGACCAGCACGATCGAGGCGCGGATGAGCGGGATCTTGACGCTGACGGCGGTCCGCAGCGGTCCGGCGCCGTCGACGACGGCCGCTTCGAGGACTTCGCGCGGGACGGCCTGGAGCGCGGCGTAGAAGATGACCATGTTGTAGCCGGTCCACTCCCAGAGCGCGATGTTGACCACGGCGGGCAGTGGCGCGCCGAACGGGTCGGGGTGGGCGCCGCCGGCGTTCAGCACGTCGATGACCGGGCTGATGCCGGGCGTGTACAGGTAGACCCAGATCAGCGCGGCGATGATGCCGGGCACCGCGTGCGGCAGGAACAGTGCCAGCTGGAAGAAGCGGCGGGCGCGGGCCAGCGCCGAGTCCAGCAGCAGCGCGAGGAGCAGCGCCAGCCCCGTCATCAGCGGGATGTAGAGCAGGCAGTACTGCGCGGTGGTCCAGAAACCCGAGCGGAACGCCTGGTCGCCGAGCGCCCGGGCGTAGTTGCCGAGGCCGGTGAAGACCGTCTCGCCGCCGCCGAAGCCGAGCCCGGACCGGTGCTCGGTGTACAGGCTGAGGTGGACGGCGTAGCCGATCGGGACGAGCGTGCAGGCCGTGAACAGGAGCACGAACGGGGCGAGCAGGACGGCCGGGGCCCCGTACCGCCCGCGCCGGCGGGCGCGGGCGGCGACGGCGGGCCCGGGCCCGGTGCGGGGCGGGTGGGCGGTCACTGCTTGACCTTGAGGCCGCGGTTCTTCAGCTCGGCCTGGGTGGACTGCTGCGCGGCGTCGAGGGCCGCCTGCACGGTGCCGCCCTGGGTGAGCTTGCCGAACGCGTCCTTGAGCGCGTTGTTGGTCGCGTTCATCGTCGGGCCCCACTGCCAGTTCGGCTTGATCGACTTCGCGGCGTCCGTGTAGAGCGCGTACACGTCCTGGCCGCCGTAGAAGTCGGCCTTGAAGGCCTCCTCGGCCACCGGGACGAGGGCGGGCGCGGCCGGGAAGGCGGAGGAGGTGCCGGAGGCGATCCGGGCCTTGATGCCCTCCGGCGTGGTGGTCGCCCAGGTGGCGAACTCGACGGCGGCCCCGGCCTTCCTGCTGTCCTTGGAGACGGCGAAGGTGGTGCCGCCGACCATGCCGCTGGCCGGGGTGCCGTCCCAGCTGGGCACCGGGGCGACGGCCCATGTGCCGGCCGCGTCGGGCAGGGTGCCCTTCAGCACCCCGCCGCCCCAGGAGGCGCCGAGGTAGCCGGCGGTCTCGCCCTTCTGCAGCGAGGCCGTCCACGGCTGGCTGAACGAGGGCTGGACGCGGACCAGGTCCTCGGCGATCAGCTGCTGCCAGTAGTCCGCGGTCGGTTTGGTCCCGGCGCCGTTGAGGTCGACGCTCCAGGCGTCGTCGCGGCCGGTGAACCAGTGGGCGCCGGCCTGCCAGGCCATCGCCTCGAAGGTGGCCGGGTCGTCGGGGAAGAAGGTGGCGATCCGGGTGTCCGGCTGGGCCTGCTTCAGTTTCTGCGCGGCGGTGCGGAATTCGTCCCAGGTCTTCGGCGGGGTGAGGCCGGCCCGGTCGAAGAGGTCCTTGCGGTAGTAGAAGGCCTGCGGCGAGGCGTCCAGGGGCAGCGCCCAGGTGCGGCCGCCGAGGGTGGTCAGGTCCATGGTCTGCGGCAGGTACTTCGCCCTGAGCTCGCCGGGGACGAGCTTGGAGATGTCCTGGACGGCGCCCTGGCTGACGAAGTCCGGCAGTTGGGCGTACTCGACGTTGAACACGTCGGGGGCGTTGCCGGCCTTCACCGCGTTGGAGATCTTGGCGTACCCGCCGGCCGTGCCGGAGGGTATCTCCTCGTAGACCACGTTGACGTCGGGGTGGGAGGCGTTGAAGGCGGCGACGACCTCCTTCGTCCCCTTGGACCAGGCCCAGAAGGTCAGCGTGACCGGCTTGCCGTCGTCGGCCTTCGGGGCCCCGCCGCCGCTGCCGGCGCAGGCGGCGAGGAGGACGGTGGACAGCAGGCCGCCGGCGGCCGCGCGGAGGAGTCTGCGCCGGGGGTGGGGGAGGGGGAGCGGGAGTGAGGGCATGCACGACTCCGGGAGAGGGGGGCGCGGCCGGGGGGTCAGGGGGGCTGCCGGTGGCCGCGACCGGGCGGGCAAGTGGTCGCCATCCTGGGCGGGCGATCGATCGAAGTCAAGAGATCTGGATCAAATGATCCGTTGCGATCAAAAGCCTTGACGAACGATCAACCGCTTTCTAGATTCCCCGCACGGGGCGCGACTCCCGAGCCCCGGGCCATGGAGGACACCGCCGTGCTGCTGCCCCCGGAAGACCACGCCCTCAGCCCCCGCACCGGCTGGACCAGAGCCCACTGGGAGGCCGCCGCCGACGGGCTGCTCGACGCCGTCCTCCCCTGGGCCGGCCCCGGACACGCGCTGATCGACCTCCCCGGCCCCCGGCCGAGCTGGTCCGGCCGCCGCTCCGACGCCCTCGAAGGCTTCGCCCGCACCTTCCTCCTCGCCGCCCTGCGGATCGCCGGCGCCGGCGGCGCCGACCCCCACGGCCTGCTCGACCGCTACGCCGCCGGACTCGACGCCGGCACCCGCCACCCCACCACCGCTCGCGACCTCACCGACGACGACCCGGCGTCCTGGCCCGTCGTCACCGACCGCGGCCAGGCCATGGTCGAGGCCGCCGCCATCGCGTTCGCCCTGCGGCTGACCCGCCCCTGGCTCTGGGACCGCCTCCCCGCCGACGTCCGGACCAGGACTGCCCGGTGGCTCGCCGAGACCCTCCACCGCACGCCCAACGACAACAACTGGTGGCTCTTCCCGCTCGCCGTCGGCGGCTTCCTCGCCGAGGCCGGCATCGAGGAGCACGCCGCCCGCGCCGCCGTCCGGCGCGGACTGGACCGCGTCGACCGCTTCTACCTCGGCGACGGCTGGTACACCGACGGCCGCCCCCGCGCCTTCGACCACTACAACGGCTGGGCCCTGCACCTCTACCCCGTGCTGCACGCCCACCTCGCCGACGACCGCGCCCTGCTCGCCGAGTACGGCCCCCGGCTCGCCGCCCACCTCGCCGACCACGCCCACCTGTTCGGCGGCGACGGCGCGCCGGTGCACCAGGGCCGCTCGCTGATCTACCGGTTCGCCGCCGCCGCCCCGCTCTGGGCCGGCACGCTCACCGGCCACACCCCGCTCACCCCCGGCACCACCCGCCGACTCGCCTCCGGCGCCCTGCGCCACTTCCTCGACCGCGGCGCCACCGACCCCGACGGCCTGCTCACCCTCGGCTGGTACGGCCCCCACCCCCCGCTCGTCCAGCCCTACTCCGGCCCCTCCTCGCCCTACTGGGCGGCCTCCGGCTTCCTCGGCCTGTTGCTGCCCGCCGACCACCCCGCCTGGACCGACCGCGAGGAGCCCGCGCCCGCCGAACGCCGCGACACCGTCCGCGTGCTGCCCGGCCCCGGCTGGCTGGTCCAGTCCACCGCGGCCGACGGCCTGGTCCGCCTCCACAACCACGGCAGCGACGACCAGCCCGCCGACCGCGTCCACCCCGACGACCCGCACTACGCGCGGCTCGCCCACTCCACCGCCACCGGCCCCGTCCACACCGGTCCGGCCGACAACCACCTCGCCCTGCTGGTCGACGGCGAACCCACCGAACGCGGCCCGATCACCCCGCTCGCCACCGGCGACGGCTGGGCGGCCTCCACCCACCGCCCCCGGGCCGGCGGACACCCCCTGCCCGGCGTCACCGTCACCTCGCTGACCCTCGCCCACGGCGCCGACGAGGTCCGCGCCCACCTGGTCGTCGGCGCCCCGTCCGGCACCCCGCTGCGCGAGGGCGGCTGGGCCGTCGCCGGAGACCACCTGCCACCCGCCCGGCCCGGCACCGCCACCGCCGCTGCCACCGCGACCGCCCACACGCTGGACGGCCGTCTGCTGACCAGCGAACTGCGCGCCCTGCACGGTTACACCGCCGCCCGCACCAGCCCCGTCCCGGACGGCACGGCCTTCGGGGCGGACGCCGCCCTGCCGGTCCTGACCGGCGCCACCGGCGGGGCCGTCCACCTGCTGGTGTGCGCAGCCCGCCTCACCGCAGCCCGCCTTACCGCCGCCGCGGACGAGCTCCCGCCGCTCGGTGGCCCGACGGCGGACGTGGCGGCCGCTCCCGACGAGGCCTACCGGCTGCGGGTGCGGTGGGCCGACGGCACCGTCCACGAGGCGGAGCTGTCGCCGGGAGCGGCCTTCGCCCGCCGACTTCCGCCCGGCGACCGAACCTGAGGAGCACCCGTGCCGCTCGCCCTGTCCACCCTCGGCCTGCCCGATCTGCCGCTCGCCGCCGCCGCGCGCCTCGCCGCCGACCACGGCTGGCACGGGCTGGAACTGCGCTGCGCCCCGGGCCAGCCGGTCCACCCCGGCCTGACCGCCGACGAGCGGCGCGCCGCGGTGCGCGCACTGGCGTCCACCGGGACGGTTCCGCTCGCGCTGGCCTCCTACCTCGGCATCGCCGCCCCGGGCGCGGACGCCCCGCTTCTCGCCGACCTCGGCGGACACCTGGAACTCGCCGCCGACCTGGGCTGCCCGGCCGTCCGGGTCTTCCCGCGCGGCGGCGCCGCGCCCGGCCCGGCGGCGGCCGACGAACGGGCTGATGAGCGCGCCGCCCGGCGGCTGGCCGCCGTCGCCGGCCGCGCGGCCGAGCTCGGCGTCCGGGTCCTGGTCGAGACGCACGACTCGCACCCGACCGGCCGCGACCTCGCCCGGCTGCTCGCCCCCGTCGACCACCCGGCCGTCGGCGCCCTGTGGGACCTCCAGCACACCGTCCTCGGCGGGGAGCCGCCGCAGGCCACCCACCGGGCGCTAGCCGGCCGGCTGGGCCACGTCCAGGTCAAGGACGTCGCCTCGGCCGTCGACCGCACGCCGCTGCCGCTCGGCGCCGGCACCCTGCCGATCGCCGCCTGCCTCGCCCTGCTGCCGGCCGACGCCTGGGTCTGCTGGGAGTACGAGGCGCCGTGGTACCCCGAGGCCGCCCCGCTGGCTCCGCTGCTCGGCGCGGCCGCCGCCTGGCTGGCGGGACTGCGGCGGTAGCGCTCCCCGGCCCGGCCCGTGGGCGGACCGCCCTGCGAAGGTGGCAGCTGGACGGGCCCCCGGCCGGGGGCTGGGGGTTCAGCCGCCGCAGGAGGTGCGGATGCGCAGGGCCGGGAGCAGGGAGATCCGGTGCACCGGCAGATCGGGCCCGGCGGTGAGACGGCGCAGCAGGAGGCCGACGGCGGTCTCGCCGACCGCGCGGGTCGGCGGGGTGACGGCGGTCAGCGGCGGGGCCGCCAGGGCGGCGAACACGTCGTCGTAGGCGATCAGCGCGAGGTCGGCGGGCACCGCGAGGCCGCGGGCGCGGAGCAGCGGGAGCAGCTGGATCGCGTCCTGGTCGTTGTGGATGAGGGCGGCGCGGACGCCGTCGGACACGGCGTCGGCGATCAGCCCGGCGAGCCGGTCGGAGTCGGCGGGGCGGCCGTCGTCACCGAGGGTGTCCAGGACGGGCAGGGCGGCCAGTCCGAGCAACCTGGTGCCGTACTGGTAGCCGGCCCGGACCTCCCGGGCCGTCCAGGAGTCGCCGCGGGCCGCGAGCAGGACCCGGTCGTGGCCGAGGTCGGCGAAGTGGCGCAGCGCGAGGAGGACGCCCTGCCGGTGGTCCGAGCCGACGGAGTCCAGGCCGGCGCCGGGGCCCCCGTACTCGGGGGCGCCGCGTTCGACCAGGACGGCGGGCACCGGCAGGTCGTCCAGCCAGTCGTGGGCCTGCGCGGGCCGGCCCGGCAGGAGGTTGGGCGCGAGCAGCAGCCCGTCGAGGCCGGACTCCAGCAGCCGTTCGGCCTGCGTGCGGTCGTCGCGGGCCTCGTACGGGGCGATGCCGAGGACCAGCCGGGCGCCCGCCGCCGTCGCGGCGGCCCGGGCTCCGTTGATCAGCTCGTCGAAGTACGACCCGACGGAGGGCACGAGCAGCCCGAGGGCGCGGGTCCCGCCCTCGCCGTCCGTCGGCTTCTCCGGTGTGCGCCGTACGACGAATCCGTGTGAGCGCCCCACCCGGCCGGCCTCGGCCAGCGCGGCGACGTCCCGCCGCACGGTCACCGCCGGAATGGCGAGCCGCGCCGCCAGGTCGGCGAGCCGCAGGGGCCCGCTCGCCTCGCCGACGGCCTTGAGGATCAGGTCCCGACGTTCCTCGGCCGAGATGGTCATCGCCTGTCCCCCGTACTGCTCCGAACCGCCGCTGGTTGATCGGACCATATCTTTCGATCGACTTCCGATCAAGTATGACCGTGATGCCGCACCCGGTACCGCACCGGCCTGCCCGCGCGTCCACGGCGACGGCCCGCCCGGCCTGACCTCAGGCGCAGTCCTTCCGCCCGCCCTTCGCACTCGCGGGGAATCCGCCGCGCCCGTGCATGATCGGATTCCAGCCGCGCACTGGCGGAAAGCCACCTTGCCCACCCGTCACGTCGAGTGAGAGCGTCGACACGTTAAGTGTTGATCACCGGCCGTCGCGTTCCCGGCGGCCAACGGCTTGTGAGGTGGCGGGTTTGACGGAGGTTCAGCATCTGGCGCGGGTCTACAGCGACCGCTCCTATGTGCACACCACGACCGTGCGGCACCAGGGCAGCACGGTCGCCTTCGCGATGGACGACCAGCGACGGATCGTCTACACGGTCCTCGACCTGTCGCAGCACGACGAGGCGCGCGGGGAGGCGGATGCGGCGTACTGGTCGGAGAACCCGCTGCCGCTGCCGTTCCCGGCGGAGCTGGCCCGGGTCGGCTACGCGGTGGCCGGTGCGGTGCGGATGCCCGTGGTCAAGCGCGGCGGGCGGGTCGAGGCGGATCCGGCGGAGCGGCTCGGCGACGACGAACTGGACCCGTTCCTGTCCAGCACGGCCAGGCTCGGTGCGGCCGCGCCCTTCCACGTGGTCTCCGACGGCACCCACCTGTACGTGCTGCGCCAGTCGATCCGGGCCGACGACGCGGACGCGGTCTTCCGGCTCGCCGACGGCACCGGCTCCTCGGCCGACCCGACCCGCACCGACTACCTCGCCGGCGGCGGTGCGGGCCGGACGCCGGTGGTCGACGCCACGCTGCTCTGCGACCGGTTCCTGCTGGTCGGCGGCGAGTTGAAGCCGGTGCTGGAGGTCCGCTACCGCCGCAGCCGGCACAAGGGCCGCCCGGACTCCGCGAAGGACAGCCTCGGCACCCGGGACATGGAGGGCCGGGCGTTCATCGAGCCGACCCAGGAGCTCAACTTCGTCCGCAACCTCTCCCGCGGCCGGTTCACCGCCCTGCTGGTGCCCACCGCCGTGCACGGCAGGGAGCGCTGGCAGATCTTCGCGCACAACGACGCCACCGCCCGGATCGACGGCTTCAGCGTCGAGCGCAGCCGCGACGGGCTGTTCAACACCCAGGGCTCGCAGGCCTGGACCAGCCCCGACGAGCGCTACCGCGAGGCCGTCTACGAACCCGCCCCCGGCACCTGCCCGTTCACCGGCCGGCCGCTGGTACCGGCGGTGAGCGAGAGCGGCCACGCCGAGACGGCGCTGCGCTTCGACGGCGTCGACGACGTGGCCGAGCTGCCCGCCAACGCCCTCCAACTCGCCGACGCGGACTTCACCGTGGAGTTCTGGGCCCGGCGCACCGCGACCGGCGGCCAGGAGGACTTCCTGATCGGGCACGGCGCGGCCGCCGGCGCCCGGCTGCGCAGCCTGCACATCGGCTTCCGTTCGGACGACACCTTCGCCTTCGCCTTCTACGCCGACGACCTGAACGTCGGCCGGCGCACCAGCGACACCGACTGGCACCACTGGGCCTGCGTCTTCGTCCGCGCCACCCGCGAGCAGATCGTCTACCGCGACGGCGTCGAACTCGGCCGCCGCACCACCGACATGCCCTACGCCGGTCTCGGCCCGCTGACCCTGGGCCGCGCCCTCGGCTCGTTCGGCCGCGCCGAACTGGACGAGGTCCGGATCTGGAACCGCCCCCGCAGCGGCGACGAGCTGGCCGCCGACCGCGGCCGCCGCCTGATCGGCAACGAGCCCGGCCTGGCCGTCTACTACCGCTTCGACGAGGGCGCCGGCGACACGCTGTACGACCAGACGGACAACGCCCGCAACGCGGCTCTGCGCGGCGGGCCGGCCTGGATCACCTCCGAGGCCCCGATCGGCGACAACCCCGGGGTGCGCCGCGACAGCTTCGCCTTTACCGGGCGCACGGTGGTCTCCGGCCTCTCCGCCGTCCTGCACCACCAGCAGGAGGCCTCCCCGGCCGGGTACGACGGCGCGGCCAAGCCCGTCAAGCGCCAGGCCCGGGTGCTGCTCGCCTGCGCCACCGGCGGGCCCGACCCGGTGACCGGCAAGGCCACCGACGACGCCTACCTCGCCACCCTCGACCTGGGCGTCGGCGGGGACGGCCGGCTGGCCGAGATCCCGGACCGGGTGGCCCTGCCGGTGCTCGCCGCCCCCGACTCCAGCGGCGCCGTGGACGCCGTCGGTGACCTGGACGCCCAGGTGGCCAAGCTCGTCCGGGACGTGGCCAACTCCGAGGCGGAGATCGCCCGCCTCCAGCAGGAGACCGCCGAGGTCCCGGAGTTGGAGCGCCGGCGCGCCGAACTGCGGGCAGGCCAGGACGACGACGTCACCCTCTGGCGCTACCGGCTGCGGTTCAGGCTGCCCAAGGACGGCCGGGACCAGTACCTCGCGGTGGAGAACGACCGCAAGGACGCGACGGCCCCGCTGGTGCGCACCGCCAACCGGACGGCCGCCTCCACACTGTGGACCTTCGAATCCACCGGCACCAACCTCAACGGCGTCCCCTGCTACTTCCTGCGCAACGTCGACTCCGGTCTGGACATGAACCTCTCCGGCGGGAAGACCGACAACGACACCCCGCTGATCCAGTACCGCCGGGAGGCCGACAACGACGCCACCCACTTCGCGCTGGACAGCTGGAACGGCCGAGGCCTGGTGGTCCGCCGCAGCGGCAAGCTGGTCTGCGCCCGGGACAGCCAGGGCGACCGCATCGTGCAGTACGACTACGGGACGGTCAACGCCTCCGGCGAGGGCGTCATCGTGCTGGAGAAGGACGGCGCCTCCGGCAGGCCGGGCGCGAGTGCCGCCCAGCGGAACCAGCAGATCCTGGACATCGACAATCGGCTGCTGACACTGGGCGGAAAGCAGGACGCGCTCGCCCGCCACCGCCGCGACCTGCCGGCCCGGCAGGCCCTGCTGGCAGCCAAGCGCGAGGAGCTGGGCCGGCTCACCGGCGGCGTGCGCGGCTCCGACGACATCGCCCTGCCGATGTCCCAGCTCTCCGTCGACCGCACCGGCCTCAGCAGCTCCGGCGCGCTGCTCGCCTTCGCCCGGGGCAGTGACCGGCCGTTCCTGCTGGACAGCGCCACCGGCAGCCTGGTGCTCTACTTCCGGGGCGCCAACGGCCAGTTCTTCGCCGGCTACTACGACACGCAGGTGCTGCGCTCCTCCCGGCGGCTGACGGCCGGCGGCAAGGCGCTCGCCTTCACCGCCCGCGATGCCGCCACCGACCTGGCCGCGGCGGAGATCACCGTCGAGGTCGGCGACAACCCGGCCCAGGTCAAGCTGACCATCCGCCGGGACGGGCAGAGCGAGCAGTGGTCCCACCTGCCCCGCCGGGCCGAGGACTTCGCCGCCGTGGTCAACGGCGCGGCCGAACAGCCGGTGCCGATCGGCACCGTGCTGCGGATCGACGGCGGCGTGGTGGAGTTCACCGAGGGCACCCTCGCCCGGCTCGCCGGCCCCGGCTTCGTCACCGTCGGCGGCCACGGCTTCCGCTTCGAGGGCGACCACCCCGCCGGCAGCAAGTCGCTGAAGCTGGGCGCGGGCGCGGACCCGACGGTGCTGAAGCCGGGCATGGGCGTGCAGCGGGTGCGCTACGACCAGCGCTGGGCCACCGCCTCCGCGCCCGGTGTGGCGCTCTCGTCCGGCTCCCGGCTGGTCACCGTCGACCCCGGCGGCCTCGCCGAGATCCCGGTCGGCACCGCCGGCGACCTGCTGCGCGGCCACGGCGGACGCTGGCGCGCCGACATGCCCGGCCGCGCCTACGCCTTCGACGGGCAGGGGCGCTTCCTGGCCCTGCCCGCCGAGCAGCTGCCGCGGGCCGCCACCCCCGGTGACCTCACCCTGGAGGCCTGGGTGAACCCCGAGCGGGTCGAGGGCCCGGTGCGGCTGGTGCACGCCAACGCGGGCGACACCCCGTACGGCCTGGGGCTGCTCGGCGGCCCCGCCGCCTCGGCGCTGGCCTACGACGGGGTGAGCGCCGCCGCGGTGGTGCCCGGCGCGTTCGGCTTCGGCGACGGCGACTTCACCGTCGAGTTCTGGGCCCGCCGCACCGCCGTCGACGAGCGCGACCACTTCGTCCTCGGGCACGGCGGCGACCAGGGCCGCAACAACGAGAGCCTGCACATCGGCTTCCGGTCGAACGGCAAGTTCACCTTCGCCTTCTTCGGCGACGACCTGGACACCACCCAGCGGTTCGGCGACACCCAGTGGCACCACTGGGCCTGCGTCTTCGAACGCGGCACCAGCCAGCAGGTGGTCTACCGGGACGGCCAGGAGATCGCCCGCCGCACCGCGAGCGCCCCCTACCGGGGCCAGGGCAGGCTCTCCCTGGCGCAGGTGCCCTTCCAGGCCACCAAGTTCGCCTCCCTACAGATCGACGAAGTCCGGCTCTGGTCCAGCGCGCGCGGCGGCGACGACGTGCGCGCCGCGATGAAGCGCCGGCTCACCGGCGGCGAGACCGGGCTGCTCGGCTACTGGCTCTACTCCGCCCCGGCGGCCGGTGCGCAGCCCGTGCTGGCCGACCGTTCCGGCAACCAGCGGCACGCCGAACTGCGCGGCAAGCCGGGCCCGGTGCCCGCGCCGTCGCCGATCGAGGGCGGCCGCTACTGGGCCGTCGCCACCGTCGGCGATCGCCGGGTGGTCAGCCGGGAGACCTTCCCGCTGAGCGAGTGGAGCCACTTCGCCGCCGCCTACCAGCAGTCCTGGGCCGTCCGGTTGGACGGCGAGGCCTACCTGGAGGTCGCCGACGACGACGCCCTCGACATCGCCGACGACCTGACGCTGGAGGTCTTCGCCCGCCTCGACCGGCTCGGCGAGACCCAGGGCCTGCTCTCGAAGGGCCGCACCGCCGACGGCGCGGGCGGCAGCGTGCCGTACCGCCTGGCGGTGCTGCCCGACGGCAGGCTGGAGTTCGCCTTCGAGGAGCCCGAGGGCCGGGCCGTGCGGTACACCTCCACCGAGGGCGTCAAGGCCGGGGCGTTCCACCGGATCGCGGTGGTCCGCAAGAGCGGGCGCTCGATGCAGGAGCAGAAGGGCACCCGCCAGATCACCGCGGCCGGGGCCGACGGCAAGCCGGTGACCCAGAGCGTCGAGCTGGTCGAGTCGGTGGCGGTCCGCGAGTGGCAGGACATCCGCTTCCACCTGGACGGCCGGGAGATCGGCACGGCCCGCTACGAGGGCCCCGGCCCGCGCGGCAACGACGCGCCGCTGGAGCTGGGCCGGGCCCGCGACGGCTCCGTCGTGCAGCGGCTGACCGGCGTGCTCGCCGAGGTCCGGATCTGGGGCGCCGCCCGCGACGCCGCCCGGCTCGGCACCGCCGTCACCGCCCGCGACCGGGGCCTGATCGCGCACTGGCGGTTCGAGGAGAACGCCGGCGGCACGGCGGCCGACGCCACCGGCTCGCACCCCGCCCGGCTGCGCGGCGCCCGCTGGGTCCGCAACCCCGACCCGCGCGGCAGCGTCTTCCGGCTCTACCGCAACGGCGTCGCCGTGGCCTGCGACCCGGCGGGCACCCCCGGCGCCCCCGACAGCGCGGCCCTCGCCGACGCCGGCGACGCCCAGCTGACCCTGGGCGCGGTGATCAGGGGCGGCAAGGCCGCGGAGTCGTTGAACGGCGTGCTGGAGGAGGTGCGGATCTGGCGCACCGCCCGCACCCACGAGCAGTTGCTCGACAACCTCTTCACCCGGCTCAAGGGCGAGAAGGAGGACCTGGTCGCCTACTGGCCGTTCGACCGCGACTCCACCGAGCCGGACGTCGCCCAGGTCCGCGACGACGGCCTGCGCGGCAACCACCTGCGCCTGGGCGCCGAGGCCACCCGCCCGCGCACCGTCCTGTCCAGCGCGCCGGTCTCCACCGACACCGCGCAGGTCCGCTCGGCGCTGGCCGGCATGCGCACCCCGTTCCACGAGACCGTCTCCGCCGCCCCGGCCGTGGCCGAGTACGCCGACATGCAGTACGGCGTCCGCGGCGAGGCGTTCGGCGTCCTCAAGCGCGCCTACAGCTACCTGCGGGACGGGCGCTGGCACCTGGTCACCGGCTACAAGGTCGGCGAGCTGGTGAGCGAATGGGTCAGCCAGATCCAGTTCGACCCGCAGCTCGTCGGCTACGTGGAGGGCGCCCCGCCGGTCCCCTCGGAGAACCTCACCGCCGGGCTCACCGACCCCGGCAGCGACACCTTCGAGGGCGCCTCCTCCGTCCAACTCACCGAGGCCGAGCAGGTGGTGCGCTCGCTGTCCTCCGCCAAGGAGCGCAGCGTCGACGCCGCCTTCGGGTTCGCCCTGTCCAACGAGGTGGACGTCGACGTCTGGATGATCACCGCCCCGCTCGGCTTCGGCATCGCCAAGGCCATCGCCAAGGGCGGCGTCTCCGCCGGCGTGCGCGGCAACCTGGAGTTCTCCAACAGCTGGGCGGAGGAGACCTCCGTCTCCCAGGGCGAGAACACCGCCCGCACCACCAAGGTCTCCCTCACCGGCCACTGGGAGGACCCGGGCCGCCTGCTCAACCCCGCCACCGGCCGCCGCTACGTCCCGGCCAACACCGGCTTCGCCGTCGTGCAGTCCCAGACCGCCGACGTCTTCGCCCTGCGCCTGGCCCACAGCGGGGCCCTGGTCGCCTACCGCATCCAGCCCAACCCCGACATCCCCAAGGACTGGAACGTCATCCCGTTCCCGATCAACCCCCGCTACACCAAGCAGGGCACCCTCGACGGCACCGTCGGCTTCGACGAGCGCGGAAAGGTCGCCGACCCCGACTACCGGGGCACCCGCGAGCGCGGCGAGTACAGCTACTTCAAGCCCCGCGAGGCGTACGCGCTCAAGCGCCGCATCCAGCGCGACCAGCAGCGCCTGCACAGCTACTACGACACCGTCTCCACCGAGACCCACGCCCCCGACCCCACCGCCCAACGGGCCGGCCGGGTACTCGGCGGCGCGATCGGCACCGACGCCTCGCCGGCCCGCGAGCGGGGGACCACCGACAGCGCCACCGGCCAGGGCTTCTCCCGCCGGGACCTGGTCAACACCTACGTCTGGACCGCCGCCGGAGGGTTCTTCGCCGAGACCACCGAGACCACCGACGTGGTCAGCGAGACGACCTCGGGCTCGTACTCGCTGTCCGGATCGGTCGGCACCTCGGTCGGCACCTCCTTCCAGATCGCCGGCATCGGCATCGGCGCCCAGCTGGACGCCTCCGTCGGCGGCGGGATGACCGCCACCCGCGCCCGGGGTAAGGAGGCCACCCGCTCCTTCGGACTGAACGTGGAGGTCAACCCCGCCACCAACCTCCAGCGCTACGACCAGGACCGCAAGCCCGTCTTCGACCAGGACGGCCAACCCGTCAAGGTGCCCGGCAAGGTGGACGCCTACCGCTTCCTCAGCTTCTACCTCGGCGAGGACAGCGAGCACTTCGAGACCTTCTTCCACAAGGTCGTCGACCCCACCTGGCTCGCGAACGGCAACGACCCCAACGCGGCGGCGCTGCGCCAGGCCCGCCAGTCGGACCGCAAGCCCCCGTGCTGGCGGGTGCTGCACCGGGTCACCTTCGTCAGCCGGGTGCTGCCCGCCGTCCCGCCGGCCGGGGCGCCGCCGCTGGAGAAGGCCATGCGCCAGCTCGACGTGGAGAGCAACTACGAGCTCATCCGCCGCCTCGACCCGTACGTGAAGGGCGCCGCCACCGGCCTGCCCGAACTCGCCGAGGCCACCCGCTCCGCGCTCGCCGCCCAACTGCCGGAGTTGCTCCCGCACGCGGCGGACGTGACCGGCTTCCTCGCGCAGTACTACGGCGTGGACGCCTGAGCACCCAGGTCCGCTCTGTCGGATCACGTCGCGCGCCCGGCGTGATCCGAAAGAGCGGGCCCACCACCGAGGGCTGACCTCACGGCTCAAGGCCTCGCCGACGGCGAGGCCTTGAGCCGTGTTCAGGTCCCGTGCCCGCTCGCGCGCGGCCGTTGGAGCAGCAGGTCGGCCTGGAGCCTGCTGGTCACGCCGAGTTCGGTGTTGATCCGGAGACGATTGGTTGACAACCGCACCCGCAGGAGCCCGGCGCGGCGTCAGTAGTTCGCGGACTCCTCCAGGACCCACCAGGCCCACAGGCTGAACGGGGTGCCGATCCCGCCCACGACGACCGCGATCCACAGCGGCCAGTAGCCGCCGTCGGTGACGGGATCCCGCTGCGGGTGGACGGGATCGATCCGCACGTCGACCCGGTGCCCGTCGGGCCACTGCACGTCCGTGCCCTCGGCGGCGCGGTACTCGTGCCCGTCCGCCGTCCAGAGGAAGGTGCACTCGGTACTGGTGTCACCGCTGTTGTGGCAGCCGGTGACGGTGGCGGACACCCGCAGCGTGGCGTGCAGGTCGCGGTCGTGCTCGTGGAACCAGCCGCTGAGGGAGAAGGCGAAGCAGCCGGCGAAGGTGCAGAGCATCAGGGCGAGCATGGCGCCGTGGAACAGGGCGGCGACGGAGCCGGAGCGCGGGCTCTCGCCCAGGGCCGGCCGCACCGGTGAGGCCAGCGCCGCGAGTGCCGCCGCACCGGCCGCGCCGATCCAGCCGGTGTACCAGGGCGTGGATCCCCACGGCGTGCAGGCCGTCGTCACCGCGCCGACCAGCGTGGTGGCCCAGGCCGCCCGTTGGAGCAGACGCGTGGCGGCGCGCGCCCGGCGGCGCAGCCCGCCGGAGGGGGCAGGAGGAGGGGCGGGGGGTCGCTCGTCCGCGATGGTGGTCACCCGGCCACGCTGGCAGAGGGCCGGGCCGGGCACCAGCAAGCGGCGCTCACCCCCGGCGTTCAGCAGCGCTTACGGTGTCGCGACGGGCGGGTCGGCGGGTGTGTTCGGCTCGCTGGGGTCGACCAGGTGGCCGTTCACGCGCGGCTCACTCTCGGTCAGGCCCTGGGCCGCCAGCCGCTCGCTCGCCGCCAGCAGCGCGCTCTGCAGCGCCTCGGCCGCCGCCCGCACCGCCGGCGGCGCCCCCCACGGTCCGGTGCGGCGCAGCAGGCGCACCAGGTAGGTGCCCGGTACCGGCAGCGTGGTGACGGTGCCGGCGCCCGGGCCGATCAGGGCGGCGGCGTTCGCGGGCAGGATCGCCGCGCCCAGACGGGCGGCGAGCATGGTGTAGACGGCGAAGCGGTAGCGGGCGGTGTGCTCGACCAGGGGCACGATGTCGTGCCGGGCTGCCAGGCGTCGGAAGGCCAGCTGCCGGGGTGAGCCGGCCGGGGCGGCGATCCAGGGGCGGCCGGACAACTGGGCGGGGTCGGTGAGCGGGGGCCAGTCGGAGGGGACGACCAGGCGGTAGGCGTCCTCGAACATGACGCTCGCCTCGACGCCGGGCGGCAGCGGGGTGGGTTCCTGCCGGTCGTCCTCGATGACCAGGACGTCCAGTTCGCCCAGGCGCAGGGCGCGCAGGCCCTCCTGCCGTCCGGTCTCCACCAGGCGGGGGGCCAGGTCGGGGTGGGTGCGGGCGAGCAGGTGGACGGCGGTGGTGGCGAAGAACGTGATGGCGGGCGGCGGCACACCGATGGCGACCGGGCCGGCGGCGGCGGCGCCGAGTGCGCGCAGGTCGCGGGCGGCGTCCTGGAGCGCCTGGCCGATCCGGTCGCCGTAGCCCGCCAACAGGCGGCCGGCGGCGGTCAGTTCGGCCCGTCCACCGGTGCGGTCCACCAGGGGGACGCCGACCTCGCGTTCCAGCCGGCCCAGTTGCTGGGACACCGCGGAGGGGGTGTGGCCCAGCGCGCGCGAGGCGCCCGCCACGCTGCCGGCGTCGGCGATCTGGCGCAGGATCAGCAGCCTCTTCGGGTCGAGTTCCACCACTGTGCCGCCCTTTCGCCGCGCCCGGGGTCGAGGACGCCCATCCTGGCAGAGGCCGGACGCGGCGGCGGCGGCCGGGCGGCGGGCCTGCCGGTCGGTTTGAGGGCGAAGCCGTTCGCCGGGCACCTCTCCTCGCCCTTCCCGAAGGGCAGGCAGGCGCGCCGCTGCCCGTCGGCCGGCCGCTCCCGGCGCGAGGGGCGGGACTCCAGCGGGTCGTCCCACACGCCGCGTGCGCAAACAGTCACCGGCGTGCAGCCGGAACCATCCGATCGAAGCCGGGTGCTGGCTCGCGGCCGACGAATCGTCGGGAAAGCGCTGCTGCGGCCGCCATGCGAGGTCCGGGCCTGGCGGAGAGTAGCCTGGACATCACCGAAGGCACCTCGCATGCCGGGCAAGACAACTGGCGTCGTCTCCGGCGAACGACGATGCCGGATCCGGCCCGAGGCCGGGTCCGGGGACAGGTCTTCGATCATGACCACGACCCTCGATCGCGCGATGGCGCCCACCGCCCCGGTACCCGCAGCACGGCTCTCCCGGGTGCCCGAGGGCACCCGGCCCGGTCGGCTGGACGGCGCCTGGTGGCCCCGCTCGCGTGACCTTCTCCTCGAACTCCCTTCCCTCGCCGCAGCGTTGGACGGTCCGTGGGGGCGGGTCACCCGGGCCACCGTGAACCCCGCGCAGTGGCCGACCGTCCCGCACCGGGCCCCGGTCGCCGGGCACACCGTCCACGTGGGCTGGTTCACCGTCGAGCAGGACGAGCACCTGATCGTGGTCTGCTCGTACGCCCCGCTGCGGCTGAACCTGCTGGTCGTACCGCCGGAGACGGACGCCGTCACCGCCGAGCGGCTGATGGCCCGGGCGGCCGACCCCGCCGACAGCCGGACCGCGAGCGAACTGCTCGCCTCGGAGCCGGCCCGCGGCGCGGCCGGACCGGAACCCGGTACCGACGTCCTGCCCTCGGCGGTCGTGCCCGCCACCGGCGCGGGCGAGGCCGGCCGGCGGGCGGACGTCGCCCGAAGCCGCGCCGCCTCCTGGCCCGCCGGCGCGTAGCGGTCCGGGTGCGGACACGCTGGACAGTCCTCAGACGTGGAACGGGACGGTGGTGACGACGATCTTCGGCAGTGGGCGGAGCGCCCTGCGCAGGCGGGGGGCGAGTCGGTTGTGCAGGAGGCGGTGGCGCCGGTGCCGTACGACGATCTCCGGGAGGACGACGGTCAGGGTGAGGTCCGGGCGCTGGTCGTGCAGGGCCTCGATGTAGTTGACCAGGGGCGCGACGATCGTGCGGTAGGGGGAGAGGAGGATCTTCAGGGGCAGGTGGTCGCCCCACAGGTTCCAGTACGCGCGGAAGCGCTGGGCCTCCTCCTCGCTGGCGCTGATGTGCAGGGCGAGGACGGGCTGGCGGAGCGAGGCGGCGTAGGCGAGGGCGCGCATGCCGGCCAGGTCCAGTGCGGCGATCGGCACGATCAGCAGCGGGTGGATCTCCTCGGGAGTCTCCTCGCTCTCCGCCTCGCGCTCACACTCCGCTTCCGCCTCTGCGGAGGGCGCGGGCGCGCCGTCCCGTGGGCGCGGGCGGGTGAGGGCGCGGCCGGGGACCTCGACGGCGTGCGGGTGCAGGGCGAGCGCCGCGGCGACCTGCTCGTAGTGGTGCCGGATCCTGGTGGCCACCAGGATGAACAGGCCCACCACGAGCGCGGCGAACCAGGCGCCCGAGGTGAACTTGGTGATCGCGGCGGTGACGAGCACGGTCGCCGAGAGCAGCGCGCCGACGGCGTTGAAGATCAGGCTCTTGCGCCAGTGGCGGTCGCGCAGGCGCCACCAGTGCACGACCATGCCGGTCTGCGACAGCGTGAAGGCGAGGAAGACGCCGACCGCGTACAGCGGGATCAGCGGCGCCGTCATGCCGTCGAACGCCGCGTAGATCGCGGCCGCGGCGACCGAGAGCACGACGATGCCGTTGCTGAAGGCCAGCCGGTCGCCCAGCCGTAGGAAGATCCGCGGCGCCTGGTTGTCGCGTGCCAGGAGGTAGAGGACGCGGGGGAAGTCGTTGTAGGCGGTGTTGGCCGCCAGGAGCAGGATCGCGGCCGTGGCGGCCTGGGTGAAGACGTAGCCGAAGCCCGGGCCGAAGGCGCGGTGGGCGAGCTGCGACAGCACCGTCTCCTGGGCGTCGGGGACGACGCCGTCGAGGTGGACCAGCGCGACCGTGCCGGCGAAGAGCACGATCAGCAGGCCGACCATCCAGGTCAGGGTGGTACGGGCGTTGCGCCACTCGGTGGGCTGGAAGGCCGGGACGGCGTTGGAGATCGCCTCGATGCCGGTCATCGCCGTCGAGCCGGAGGCGAAGGCGCGCAGGACCAGGAGCACGCCGACCCCCTCGGTCGCGGTCGACTGCGGAGCCGCGGTGGGCTGGAAGCCGTGGCCGGCCGCGTCGTACAGGCCGAAGGCGATGAGGGCGAGGACGGCGAGGACGAAGGCGTAGGTCGGTGCGGCGAACAGGGCGCCCGCCTGCCGTACGCCGCGCAGGTTCCCGGCGAGCAGCACGCCGATCACGGCGAGGCCGATCGGCACGGCGTCGCCCCGCAGCGAGGGGATCGCCGAGGTGACGGCCTCCATGCCGGAGGCGATCGAGACCGCGACCGTGAGGATGTAGTCGGTCATCAGACCGGCGGCCGCCGCCAGCCCGGGGAGGCGGCCGAGGTTCGCGGTGGCGACGATGTACGAGCCGCCGCCGTGCGGGTAGGCGCGGATCGTCTGACGGTAGGACACCCCGACCGCCAGCATCAGGAACGCGATCGTCGCGGCGATGGGCACCGAGTAGCGCAGACCGGCGGTGCCGGCCAGGACCAGGACGGCCAGCATCGCCTCGGGCCCGTAGGCGACGGACGAGAGCGCGTCGGCGGAGAGCACCGGCAGCGCCACCAGCTTGCGCATCCGCTCGTGCGCGATCGCGGTACTGCGCAGCGGGGCCCCGAGCAGCACGTGCCTGACCCCGGCGCCCGCCCGGCCGAGTCGGGAGGTCCGGGTGTCCTCGCCGCCCGCCTCGACGGGCGACGGCTGCCCGCCGACCGTGGCCACCCGCACGAAGCGGCCGAAGCGCACCGGCCGGATCTCGGAGGAGGCCGGAAAGCGGCCGAGCTCCGGGTCCACCGGCAGTGCCCGGCGCCACGCCTGCGGATCCCCGGCCGCCCGGCCCCATTCCCGGCCCACCCGGCGCAGGACCCCGACCTGCTCCCGGTCGAGGGCCGGCAGCGGGGCGTCGGGACTGGGCGCACCGCCCGCCCCCGCGCCACCGTCGTCATTCTTCGCATTCGACACAACACACAGTGTTACGCATCGCGGCTCCCGGTGACGCGGGGCCGGCCCCGGGCCGTCGAGCAGGGCCGCCCCTCCCCGCGCAGGCGTCCGCCGGCGCCCGTTCGCGCCCGTTCGGCCCCGGTGCGGTCGGAGTACCGTGGGAGGGCGGGGCGGCCCAGTTGCTGGAACCGAAAGGCCGGCCCCGTTCAGCGGGCCCGATCCGCGCCCGCGGAGAGGTGGCGAGCCATGTCGGACGATGCCGGTGCCCCGCACCCCGGGCTTCTGCCGGACCGCTTCCGGCAGGCGGTGAAACCGGGGACGGTCCTGCTGCGCCTGGAGACCACGCGGTCCCGCGAGGGCGCACTCGATGGCGCCTGGTGGCCGCGGTCACGGAACATCGGCGCCGAACTGCCCGGCCTGGTCGGCGCGTTGACCGAACACCTCGGCCCCGTGGTGAGCGTGGGCCTGGACGCGGACGCCTGGGACGAGGTGCCGGCCCGGATCGTCGTCGAGGGCCGGTCGGTGCGCATCGACCGGTATCCGGTCGGCGACGACACGGTGATCGTCACGCGGGGCGACCGTGATCACTTCAGTCTGCTCGTGGTTCCGCCGCAGGCGGGCCGGGAAGCGGCCCTGGCCTCGATGGCCCGTGCGGTCCGGGCCGGCGGCACCGACTCGGCGCGGCAGATCCTCCTGGCCACCGGCATCGGCTCCGAGCCCACGACCGAACTGCACTGACCGGACCGCACGGACCGGACAGCACCGAGGAACGGCCCCGGGCCGGAGGAGGTCAGGATGCGGCACTACCGATGGGTCCTGGAGACCCAGGACGACGACGGCGACTGGGCCCGGCAGAGCGGCGCGCCCATGCCGAACCCCCTGGAGTACGACGGGCCGCCCCAGCAGGCCGCCAACCACGTCCGGGAGGTGTTCGTGCGCACGCTCTCCCGACCGGCCCCGGGGCCCCGGGCGGTCAGGGTCCGGGTCTGGGGCGGGTCCGACGCCGTCGGCGAGCCCGAGGCCGAGACCGAGTGGTCACGCGAGTGACGTGCCCGGTCCCGGCCCACGGGCGGTGTCCGTGGGGTCGGATCAGGAGCATCCCGAGCTGATCTCGTGGAAGTTGGCGTAGTGGTCGTCGCTGTACCAGACGTGGTCGGTGGCGGGGTCGCGGACCAGGCGTTCGGCGTCGCGGTGCTGGCCGGGCTGGCGCGGGTTGACGTCGTACTCGCGGTAGTGGCCGTCCTGGGGGAGGTCGCCGCTGCGGTTTCCGTAGACGTTGCTGCCGCGGATCACGAAGGGGGAGCCGGCCACCGGGTAGTCCCGGGGGGCGTTCGCGGTCGGCCACTGCAGGTCGTGCCAGATGTGGCACGCCTCCTCGACCTGGGGCGGGAACTGGTCGACGGGCAGCGGGGGTTCGAGGATGCCGCGGACGATCCGCGGCGCGGGGTGGGCCGCGGCGGCGGCGCCGGCCGGAGCGGCGGAGGGAACGGTGACGGCCGTCAGGAACAGTGCGGCGGCGGCCATCCGGAGCAGGCTTCGGTGTGCGGTCACGCAGCGGCCAACGACGCCCGGGCGTCACGGATGCGGGAGGTCACCCGGACGGCCCAGCCCTGGACCCGGCGGCCGGGCCGTAGGGTGGGGCGGGTGGATGATCTCTGGGGGCGCCTGCGGGTGCGGGTGGTGCCGCTGCTGGCGGCCGGGGCGACGGTGGCGGCCGGGCTGGGCGTGCGGGCCGTGCTCGGCGGGGACGTCGCGAAGTACGCCGGGGACGCGCTCTACACGGTGCTGGTGTACGCGCTGGTGGTGCTGGTCGCGCCCCGTGTTCGGCCGGGGCGGGCGGCGGTGGTCGCGGCGGGACTGAGCTGGGCGGTGGAGCTGTTCCAGATCACCGGGGTGCCCGACGAGTTGGGGCGGCGCAGCGGGCTGGCCCGGCTGGTGCTGGGGTCGACGTTCAATCCGCCGGACCTGTTCTGGTACCTGGTCGGTGCCGCGTTCGCCGCGCTGGCGCACCGGGTGCTGCGGACCGCGAAGGCCGCGCGGACCGCGAGGACCGCAAGGGCTGCGAGGACGACCGCAGCACCCGGTGCCGCCTGACGTTGCGTCAGAGCGGAAGCAGGTCAGGCCGCTTGGCCTCGACGTGGTCCCCCGAGGACTCCCCGCGCAGCCGTCGGCCGACCCAGGGCAGCAGGTACTCGCGGGCCCACTGGAGGTTCTCGCGCCGCTGGTCGGCGGCGGACGGCTCCGGGGTGGCCGGCCAGGGCGCCTCCGGGTCCTGCTCGGTGCGCAGCCCCAGGGAGCGGGCGGCCAGCAGGGCGACCCGCTGGTGGCCTTCGGGGGAGAGGTGCAGCCGGTCCTCGCTCCAGGCCCGGCGGTCCTGGACGGCGCGCAGCGACCACAGGTCGGCCACCTTGCAGCCGTTGCGGTCGGCGACCGCCCGCATGTGCCCGTTGTACGTGGCGATCTTGCCGCGCAGGTGCTTGAACAGCGGTACGTCCCGGGTGTCGAAGCCGGTGCAGATCAGCACCGTCCCGGCGGAGGCGGTGAGTTGGACGATGGCCGCCTCGAAGCGCTCGGCGACCTCGTCCGGGTCGCTGCCGGGCCGCAGGATGTCGTTGCCGCCCGCGCAGAAGGTGGCCAGGTCGGGCTGGAGCCGGCGGACCTGCGGCACCTGCTCGGCCATGATCTGGTCCAGCAGCCGGCCGCGCACCGCCAGGTTGGCGTAGCGGAACCCGCCCGGCGGCCGTCCGTCGGCGAGCAACCCGGCCAGGCGGTCGGCCCAGCCGGCGAAGGCGCCGTCGGCACCGGGGTCGTTCAGGCCCTCGGTGAAGCTGTCGCCGAGGGCGGCATACGAACTGAGGTCAAGGGTCTCCTGGAGGTTCGGCATGAAGGAGATAGTTCACCCATTCAAGTGACCTACGCCACCGTAGGTGACCCCGCCGGCACGTGAGATGGGCCACGTGCCCCACCCGGAATACAACCGGAGTGCAGAGCGGCGGCCCCCGGAAACCGCAAGATCCCGCCCCCCTTCCGCTTTTGGGCCCGCCCGGACGATGCTCGAAGAGCGCGGCCGGCCCGGCCGCCGTCCTTCCAGGGGGAAGACATCCATGGCTCTGAATCCGACCTCCGGTCTGTCCGGGCAGTGGTCCGTCGACGACCGCTGCACCAACTGCGACGTGGCCCGGCAGCTCGCGCCAGGACTGATCCGTGAGCGCGCCGGCCGCTCCGAGCTGGTCCGCCAGCCGCGCGACGAGGCCGAGCACCGCCAGCTGCTCGCCGCCGCCCACGCCTGCCCGACCCGCTCCATCCGGCCGGGCACCGGCCCGCTCGACCCGGCCACCGACCCCTTCCCGCTGGTCCTCGACGACGGCCTGCTGCTGCTCGGCCACAACTCCCGCCGCAACGCCGGGGCCAACTCCTACCTCTGCCGCCGCCCCGCGGGCTGGCTGATGGTCGACACGCCCCGCTACGCCGAGCCGCTCGCGGCCCGGTACGAGGTCCTCGGCCCGGTCACCGACATCCTGCTGACGCACCGCGACCACGCGGCGCACGGCCGGGCGTACGCCGACCGGCGCGGCGCCCGGCTCTGGATCCACGAGGGTGACCTGGACGCCGCGCCCGACGCCGACCGGGTGCTGCGCGGCGTCGAACCGGTGGAGGTCGCCCCCGGCGTCACCGCCCACCCCTTCCCGGGCCACACCCGCGGCAGCGTGCTGTACCTGGTCGACGAGCGGTACTGCTTCACCGGCGACACCCTGTACTGGTCCCGCACCACCGGTGACCTGGAGGTGTACGACACCGTGACCTGGTACTCGATCGAGGAGCTCTCCGCCTCGCTGGACCGCAGCCTGGACGCGCTGCGCTTCGAGTGGCTGCTGCCCGGCCACGGCCAGCGGCACCGGATGCCCGCCGAGGAGGCGGCGGCCCGGCTGCGGGCGCTCGCCGGCCGCTGCCGGGGCCTGCGGCCCGCACCGGTGGACTTCGGCGCGGTCCGCTGGTGACACCTCGGCGCGGCCCGTCCTCGTGACGTTCGGCGCGGCGCGTCCCCACGACGCTCGGTGCGGTCCGTCCCGTGGCGATCGGCCGCGCGTGCGCCGGAGCCCGCGCCGGGTGCGCGGGGGCCTGCGCCCGCCGGGGGCGCCCGCGCGGGTGTGCGAACAGCCTTGCCGGGGCAGCGGCCTGGGGAACGGAATCCCCGAACTCCCCTGCACCCGAGGATGGTTGAGGAATGCCCACGCAGACCCCGGAGCGCACTGCCAGGCCGCGGCGCTACCTGATGTGCCGGCCGACGTACTTCACCGTCGACTACGCGATCAACCCGTGGATGGACCCGGCGCAGCCCACCGACACCGCGCTCGCCATCCGCCAGTGGGAGCGGCTGTACTGGCTGTACCGCCGCCTCGGCCACACCGTCGAGCTGATCGACCCGGTGCCCGGCCTGCCCGACATGGTCTACGCCGCCAACGGCGCGACCGTGCTGGACGGCCGGGCGCTGGTCGCGACCTTCCGCTACCCGGAGCGGGCCGCCGAGTCCGAGGCCTACCAGGCCTGGTTCCGCTCGCACGGCTACCGCGAGGTGCACCGCGCCGGGCACGTCAATGAGGGCGAGGGCGATCACCTGGTGGCCGGCGGCCGGGTGCTCGCCGGGACGGGCTTTCGCACCTCCCGGGCCGCGCACGCCGAGGCGGGCGAGTTCTTCGGCGTCCCGGTGGTCGGCCTGACCCTGGTCGACCCGCGCTTCTACCACCTGGACACGGCGCTGGCCGTGCTCGCCGACGACCACGTCATGTACTACCCGGAGGCCTTCGACGCCGACAGCCGGGCCGTGCTGCGCACCCTGTACCCGGACGCGATCCTCGCCGACCGGGCCGACGCCGAGGTGTTCGGCCTCAACGCGGTCTCGGACGGGCGCCGGGTGCTGCTGCCCGAGGCCGCGAAACACCTGGCCGGGCGGCTCGTCGAGCACGGCTACCAGCCGGTCCCGGTGGACGTCTCGGAGCTGCTGAAGGGCGGCGGCGGAGCCAAGTGCTGCACGCTGGAGCTGCGGCCCGCCTGAATCGGACCCTGCCGTCCGCACTGCCCTTCGCGCTGCCCTTCGCGCTGCCCTCGCGGACCTTCCCGGCCGCCCCGCCGTCCGGTAGAGGTTGGCCAGGGCATCCGGGGCGGTGCCGTGCCGACAGGAGGGCCACATGCGCGATCAGGCTTCCGCATCCGAGGACGAGGCGGCGCGGCGGCGCAGGGCCGCGTCCGAGCGCCGGAGCACGGACCTCCCGGCCGAGGGCGCCCGGGAGGCCGCGGCCGTCGGCCCGCTGTCCCCTTCGACGGCGCTGCCCCTGCAACGCACCCTCGGCAACGCCGCGGTGGCCCGGCTGGTCGAGCAGCAGCGACACGGCCACGACGCCTCCGGCGGCGCGGGGGTGTCGGTCCAGCGGGCCCCCACGCCCGGAACCGGGCCGGCGACGCAGATCGCGCTCACCCATCTGACGGCCGACGACCTGGAAGGCGAGTGCGGCTACTTCGAGCGCAGGCGGCAGTTGAGCGTCGCCGCGCCCCAGCAGGGCGTCATCATCCAGGAGATCAACCGCGTCTTCGCCGTGGAGGAATGGGACGGTACGGACTGGAACGCGATGTCGGGCAGCCGGATCGACTCGTACATCACCGCGAAGGGGTCGAGCGCCCACGCCACGGTCGCCCGCTACTGGGAGCTGTGGACGGTCGACGCGGCGGGCAACGTCTCGGACGGTGCCGAGGACACCTTCTCGCTGTGCTCGGTCATCCCCGGCCGCAAGCGCAAGGACACCACGCGGGGGACGTACACGATCACGGGCCGGGCGGTGTTCTACCCCACGGCCGTCGCGCCCGCGGACCTTGGCTTCACACCTGGCGGCGCCCCGCCGGCGGGCGGCCTGTTCAGCACGCTGGCCGACCCGTCGGCGGCCATCGCGGGGCAGGGACTGGCCGCTTCCGGGCGGCCGGTCGACTGCCGGGTGCAGGTGGCCTGGGACAGCTCCCAGGGCGACCGGTACAGCGAGGTGACGATGAGCTGAGTCGCCGCGGCCCCGGTCGGCGCGGTCAGCCGTCGACCAGCAGCACCTCCAGGGTGCGCGGGCCGTGCACGCCCTCGACCCGGTCGAGCTCGATGTCGCTGGTCGCGGACGGCCCGGAGATCCAGGTCTGCGGGCGGGCCGGGTCGAGCCGGGGCAGTGTGAGCGGCACGGAGGCGACGACCTGCCCGGGTGCCCGGACGACGCACAGGTGGTGGTCCGGGACGAGGGTGAGCAGCCGCCGCCCCTGGCCCGGCCCGGCGTCCAGCACGATCGTCCCGGTCTCGGCGATCGCGAGCGCGCAGCCGGTGACGACGCTGTCCACGGCGTCGAGCCGGGCGGCGGTGAGCGTGCCGTCGTCGGGGACGGCCGTGACGGCGGTGGCGCTGAGCCAGGCGGGCGGCAGGCCGGGCGGCACGGCGACCGTGCGGCTGCCCCGTTCGGCCAGCAACCGGGCCAGGACGGCGGGCAGTTCGGCCTCGGTGCAGCGGTGCACCCGGGCCCGGTAGTCGGCCAGGTTGTGGTGCAGCAGGTCGAGCAGGGCCGCCGGATCGTCCGGACTGTGCGTGCGCAGGTAGTCCCGGGCGACCGGCTCCTCCGCTGCCCGGTCCCGGCCGGGGGCGGGGTCGGCGAGCGCGGCGCGGATCCGGGCGAGGATCAACTCCCGTGAGGTCATGAGCGGTTCCTCCGCCACCAGTCGCGGAACGGTTCGGCGGGCAGCTCCGGGAGGTCCCGGGTGTCGGTCCAGGCCCGGCCCGGGCCGGGCAGTCGGCGAGGGTGCAGCGCGCGGGTGCGCCCGGCGAGCCGCTCGGCGGCCGCGAGCGCCGCCGGGTGGTCGAGCACGTACCCGGCGGCCGCGATCGCGGCCCGCTCCAGCGGGTGCCCGCCCTGCTCGGCGACCCGCTCGCGCAGGTGCACCAGCACCTCGGGGATGTCGATCGCCACCGGGCAGACCTGGTAGCAGGCCCCGCAGAGTGAGGAGGCGTACGGCAGTGAGGCGTCCAAGGGGCTGGTGGTGCCGCGTAGTTGGGGTGTCAGGATGGCGCCGATCGGGCCCGGGTAGACCGAGCCGTAGGCGTGGCCGCCGGCCCGCTCGTACACCGGGCAGACGTTGAGGCAGGCCGAGCAGCGGATGCAGCGCAGCGCTTGGCGGCCGACCTGGTCGGCGAGCGCGGCGGTGCGCCCGTTGTCGAGCAGCACGAGGTGGAAGGCGGACGGGCCGTCGCCTTCCGTGGTGCCGGTCCAGAGCGAGGTGTACGGGTTCATCCGCTCGGCGGTGGAGGAGCGGGGGAGCAGCTGCAGGAAGACCTCCAGGTCCTGCCAGGTCGGTACGACCTTCTCGATCCCGACCACGGAGATCAGCGTGCGCGGCAGGGTGAGGCACATCCGGCCGTTGCCCTCGGACTCGACGACCACCAGGGTGCCGGTCTCGGCGACCATGAAGTTGGCGCCGGAGACGGCGACCCGGGCGCGCAGGAACTTCTCCCGCAGGTGCAGCCGGGCCGCTTCGGCGAGTTCGGCGGGGGAGTCGGTCAGCCCCTCGGGTGCGGGGCGGCCCCAGGCGGCCATCCGTTCGGCGAAGATCTCCCGGATCTCGGCGCGGTTGCGGTGGATCGCGGGCACCAGGATGTGCGAGGGCCGGTCCTCGCCCAACTGCACGATGAGCTCGGCGAGATCGGTCTCGTACGCGGTGATCCCCTCGGCGGCGAGCGCCTCGTTGAGCCCGATCTCCTGGGTGGCCATCGACTTGACCTTGACGACCTCCGTCTCTCCCGTGGCGCGGACCAGGTCGGCGACGATCCGGTTGGCCTCCTCGGCGTCGGCCGCCCAGTGCACGATGCCGCCGGCCGCGGTGACGGCCTCCTCCAACTGGACGAGGTAGCGGTCGAGATGGCGCAGCGTGTGGTCCTTGATCGCCTTGCCGGCCGCACGCAGTTCGGCCCAGTCGTCGAGTTCGGCGACGGCGCGGGCCCGTTTGTCCCGGATGGTGTGGGTGGCGTGCCGCAGGTTGGCGCGCAGCCGTTCGTCCCGGACGGCCGCCGCTGCGGCCTGTGGGAAGGTCGCCTGCGGGGAGGCCGCCTGCCGGAAGGCGGGCATGCCGAGGAAGGTGCCGGTCATGCGGGCCTCCACGGGTGTTCCTCGGTGCTGGCGAGGATCTCCGCCAGGTGCAGCGGGCGCAGGGCCGCGCCCCGGCGGCGCAGCGTGCCGCCGAGGTGCAGCAGACAGGAGTTGTCGGCGCCGCACAGGACTTGGGCGCCGGTGCCGAGCGCGTGGGCGATCTTGTCCTCGGCCATGGCCGCCGAGACGGCCGCGTTCTTGACCGCGAAGGTGCCGCCGAAGCCGCAGCACTCCTCGGCGCCGGGCAGTTCGACCAGTTCCAGTCCCCGGACGGCGCGCAGCAGCCGCAGCGGCCGTTCGCCGAGGCCGAGCACCCGCAGGCCGTGGCAGGAGGGGTGGTAGGTGACGGTGTGCGGGAAGTGCGCGCCGACGTCCTCGACGCCGAGCACATCGGTGAGGAACTCGGTCAGCTCGTACACCCGGGGCGTCAACGCGGCGGCCATGGAGTCGAGTTCGCCGCCCCGGCCGTCGGCGGCGGCCCGGGCTCCGATCCGCGGGTAGTTGTCCCGGACCATGGCCACGCACGATCCGGAGGGCGTCACCACGTGCTCGTACCCGGCGAAGGCCCGTGCGGTGCGCCGCAGCAGCGGCTCGCACGCCCGCCGGTAGCCGGTGTTGTACTGCGGCTGCCCGCAGCAGGTCTGCCCGGCGGGGAAGTCCACGGTCACGCCGAGGCGTTCGAGCAGCCGGACGGTGGCGACCGCCGTGGCGGGGAACAGAGCGTCGTTGACGCAGGTGGCGAACAGTGCGACCCGCATCGGCCCTCCCTTCGTCCGGCGACACCGGCCGGCCCGCTCGCGATCGTACCGAGCGGGCCGGCCGGGGCGGGGGATCTCGGGGACCTCGTGGGGTCCCAGGGGATCTCAGGCGAGCCAGAGGTCGGGGCCGAACACCTCGTAGTGGATGTCCGCCGCCGGGACGCCCGCCGCGAGGAGCTGCTCGCGGACGGCGCGCAGGAAGGGCAGCGGGCCGCACAGGTAGGCGGTGGTGCCGGCCGGGACGTCGACGGTGGCGAGGTCGACCAGGCCGGTGCGCTCGGCGGGCCAGTCGCCGAGCGGCCGCTCGTAGAAGACGTGGGCGGTGGCGTTCGGCAGCTTGGCGGTGAGCTGGGCGAGGTCGGCGCGGAAGGCGTGGGTGAGCTGGTCGCGGTCGCCGTGCACCGAGACGACCTGCCGGGCGGAGCCGGTGGCGGCGAGGTGGTCGAGCATGGCGGTCATCGGGGTGTTGCCGATGCCGGCGGAGGCGAGCAGCACCGGCCCGTCGCCGTCGGCGAGGGCGATGTCGCCGAGCGGGGGCGCGAGGTGGACGAGGCCGCCGGTGTGCAGGTGGTCGTGCAGGTGGGCGGAGACCTCGCCGCCGGGCTCACGCTTGACGGTGAAGCGCAGCGCGCCGTCGGCGGTGCCGGAGAGGCTGTACTGGCGGATCTGCCGGGCGCCGTCGGGCAGTTCGGTGCGCACCGAGACGTACTGGCCGGGCCGGGCGGCGGGGACGGGGCCGCCGTCGGCGGGGCGCACCAGGAAGCTGGTGACGGTGTCGGTCTCCTGGTAGCGGGCGACGACGGTGTAGGGGCGCCAGAGGTCGGCCTGGTCGCCGCCGGCGGCGGCCTCGGCGCGCAGCCGGTCCTCGACGGCGACGAGGGCGTTGACCATCAGCCAGTACACCTCGTCCCAGGCGGCGGCGACCTCGGGCGTGACGGCTTCGCCGAGCACCTCGACGATGGCGGCGAAGAGGTGCTCGTGGACGATCCGGTACTGGCTGCTGTCGATTCCGACGGAGACGTGCTTGTGGGCGATCCGGGCGAGCATCGCGTCCGGCCGCTGGTCGGGGTGGGCGACCAGCGCGCCGGCGAAGGCGGCTATCGACCCGGCGAGCGCCTGCCGCTGGGTGCCGTTGGCCTGGTTGCCGCGGTTGAACAGGTCGCGCAGCAGCTCCGGGTGGGCGGCGAACATGCGGTCGTAGAAGAGCGGGGTGATGTCTCCGATGGCGCCGCCCACGACGGGCAGGGTGGCCTCGATGACCTCGGCGGACTTGGCGGACAGCATCAGTCCGGCTCCTAACTGGTATGTGAGATTCGTATTAAAGGCCGTGCGTGAGCCCGGCCCCGGGGGGTGGGGGATCAGTCGGTGGGTCTGGCGGTGAGGCCGAGCAGCACCGGGCCGGTGGGTGCGGCCACCAGGTCGTCGATGCTGAGCGGGTCGAGTGCGGCGAAGAACGCCTCCTGCGCGGTCCGCAGCGCACCGCGCAGACGGCACGCGGCCCGCAGCGGGCACGGCGGGTCGTCCTCGCAGCCGACCACGTCGCCGACCCCCTCCAGCTCGCGCAGGAGCAGCCCGAGTGAGCCGGTCCGCCCGGCGAAGGTGAGCAGCAGCCCGCCGCCGCGCCCGCGCCGGGCCTCCACCACGCCGAGGTGCTGCAGGCGGCTGACCACCTTCGCCGCGTGGGTGTACGGCACGCCGACCGCCTCGGCCACCTCGCGGGTGGTCGGGTTGGCGTCCTCGCTCAGGACGGCCAGCCGCATGGCGATCCGCAGGGCGATGTCGGTGCTCTTGGTCAGCCTCACGTTCGAAACGCTATCGAATGCGACTCCACAACTCCAATTTCCTGCACGCCCCCGCCCCGACCGGCCCCCGACCGGCCCATGACCCATCCACGGTCGGCCCGCGCCCCGCCCCCGGCCGGTCCCTGGTCGCGACGGGGCGCGGCCGGCGGGGTGGCTGCTGTCCGAATCTCGGTCGAATCTGAACAGTTGGCGACATTACCGATCAGCCCCTGACGGATGGTCATACCGGCTTCTACGCTTCGTGCGGCTCCGGATCCGCAGGGGGCTGGAGCGACCGGCGTTGCATCCCTTGACCGACCATGCTGGAGAGACTCGTGAGAACACGTCGCGCACCCGGGCGCACCTGGACGGCCGTGACCGCGATAGCCGCGGCCACGGCCGCACTGCTGTCGCAGCCCGCCACCGCCGAGGCCGCCACACCGCCGCCGACCGTCAAGGCGCACGTGCCGGTGGCGCCCTACCCGGCGGGCGTGGCGCTCACGCCGGACGGCGGCCACGCCTACGTGACGAGCCAGAGCAGCGGCACCGTGAGCGTGCTGGACACCGCGAGCAACACGGTGGCCGCCACCTTCACCGCCGGCACCGGCTCCTACGCGGTCGCCCTGTCCCCCGACGGGCACCGGGCGTACCTGACCCACCACCTCGACGGCACCGTCAGCGTCGTGGACACCACGAGCAACACCGTGACGGCCACCGTCCCGGTCGGCGCCCAGCCGTGGGGCCTCGCGCTCTCCGCGGACGGCTCGCGCGCCTACGTCGGCAACGCCGGGGCCGACACCGTGAGCGTGCTGGACACCACCACCAACACGGTCACCGCCACCGTCCCGGTCGGCGCCGAGCCGCACGGGCTGGCCGTCTCGGCGGACGGCAAGCGGCTCTACGTCGCCGCCTCCGGCGCGAAGGCGGTGAACGTGATCGACACCGCGAGCAGCACGGTGAGCGCCACCGTTCCCGTCGGCCACAGCGTCTTCGGCCTCGCGCTCAGCCCGGACGGCACCCGGCTGTGGGCCGCCGACGCCGACGACGCCACCGCCAGCGTCCTCGACACCACCGGCAACACGCTCGTCGGCACCGTCGCCGTCGGCGCCGGCCCGTACGCCGTCTCGCTCGCCCCGGACGGCAGCGCCGCGTACGTCTCCAACTACGCCGACAACACGGTCAGCGTCGTGGACACCGCCAGCCGGACGGTCACCGCGACCGTCCCGGTCGGCGCGAGCCCGTACAGCCTGGCGATCACCGGCGACGGCCGGCGCGGCTACCTCACCGACTTCACCGGCGGCGCCGTCGACGTGCTCGACTTCCCGCTGCCCGTCCCGGCCGTCACCGGGATCAGCCCGTCCGGCGGCTCGGGGGTCGGCGGCACGACGGTGACCGTCACCGGGACCGACCTGAACGGCGCCACCGCCGTGACCTTCGGCGCGGCGGGCGCCGCCACCGCCTTCAACTGCACCAGGACCAGCTGCACCGCCACCGCCCCCGCCACCGCGGTGACCGGGCCGGTGGACGTCCGGGTCACCACGCCCGGCGGCACCAGCGCCGCCGTCGCCGCCGACCGCTTCAGCTACACGGCCCCCAGTGCCCACCTCGGCGTCGCCCTGACCGCCACGCCGGTGTCCAACCTGCTCAGCGGCCGGGTCGACTACACCGTCACGCTGACCGGCCAGGGCCCCGACGTGCTGACCTCGGGCACCGTCTCCGCCGACCTCCCGGCCGGCCTCGCGGCGACCTCCGGCGACTGCACCATCGCGGGCACCAAGCTCACCTGCAAGCTCACCGGGCCGCTCGCCAAGGGGGCGAGCACCACCCGGCACTTCTCGATCTCGGTCGGCCTGCTCAGCCTGATCCGCAGCTTCGACGTCACGGTGGCCCGCACCGCCGGCGTGCCCGCCGACCCGACCCCGGCCACCAGCCGGGACACCCGCAGCTGCACCGCCGTCCTCGGACTGCTGATCACCTGCCACTGACCCTCCCCGAGCACCGAAGGCCCCGCCTGCGTCGGCGGGGCCTTCGTCGTCGCCGCAGGTACCGGATGCCCGGACGAAACGCCTGAACGAAACGCCTGAACGAAACGTCGCGGATGAATCGTCTGGACTAAACGTCTTGCCTGGACGTACAGTCCGAGCATGACCACCGAAACCCCCGACCCGCGCGTCCGGACCTGGACACCGGTCTGCCGCGCCGTGGCCCTGCTGCTCGGGCCGTACGCCGAGGTGGTGCTGCACGACGCCACCGCCGACCGGGTGCTGGCCATCTGGAACCCGATGACCCCCCGCACCCCCGGTGACCCGTCGCTGCTCGGCGAACTGGACACCCTCGACCCGTCCGCCCCGGACGTCTACGGGCCCTACGAGAAGCTGCTGCCCGACGGGCGCCGGCTCTCCTCCGTCAGCGCCGTGCTGCGCGACGACGCCGGACGGCCCTCGGCGGTGCTCTGCGTCAACCTCGACCGGGGCCCGCTGGAGCACGCCGCCGCCCTGCTGGCGGGTTTCGCCGCGCCCACCGCGCCCCGCCCCGAACCGCTCTTCGAGCGCGACTGGACGGAGCGGATGAACGACGTGATCGGCGGCTACGTCCGCGCGCACGGCCGCCCGCTCGAACGCTTCGGCCGCGAGGACCGGCTCGCCGTCCTGCGCGAACTCGACCAGGCCGGGGTGTTCGCGGTCCGCCGCGCCGTCCCGGCCGTCGCCACCGCACTGCGGGTCTCCCGTTCGACCGCCTACACCCTGCTCGCCGAGCTCAAGCAGGCCCCCGAGCTCAAGCAGGCCCCCGAGCCCCGGCAGGCCCCTGAGCCCTGGCAGGCCCCTGAGAACCAGCAGGCCCCCGAGCCCCAGCGCCGGCACCCCGGCGCCGGCGCCGACGAGAGCGAGTGACAGAGAGATGACCAGGCTCCCCGACTTCCGACTCGAAACCTACTTCTCGCGCTGGGAGTTCAGCGCCCGCCACCACCTCGCCGCCTCCGACGCCCAGACCATGACGATGGCCGAACTCCTCGCCCTGGCCGGCCCCGAGGACCGCCGGGCCTGGGACGGCCTCGCCCTCGGCTATACCGAGACCTACGGCGATCCGGAGCTGCGCCGCGCCATCGCCGGGATGTACCAGGAGGTCGACGCCGACGACGTGCTCTGCTTCGGCGGCGCGCAGGAGGGGCTCAACCTCGCCATGCAGGTGCTCCTCGACCGGGGCGACCACGCCGTGGTGGTGACCCCCAACTACCAGTCCGCCGAGACCATCCCGCTCTCCCTCTGCGAGGTCACCGGCGTCGCCCTGGACGAGAAGGACGACTGGGCGCTCGACCTCGACGCGGTCACGGCCGCACTGCGCCCGAACACCCGGGTGCTGTCGGTGAACTTCCCGCACAACCCGACCGGCAAGGTCATCGACGCGGCCGACTTCACGCGTCTGGTGGAGCTGTGCGACGAGCGCGGCATCCGGCTCTTCTCCGACGAGGTCTACCGCGGTCTGGAGCGCGACCCGGCCCGGGCGCTGCCGCAGGCCGCCGACCTCTCCGCACGCGCCCTCTCGCTCAACGTCACCTCGAAGTCGCTCGGCCTGCCCGGCCTGCGGATCGGCTGGATCGCCTGCCGCGACCAGGAGTTGCGCTCCCGGCTGGAGCGGGCCAAGCACTACACCACGATCTGCAACTCGGCGCCGAGCGAGGTGCTGGCCCGCATCGCGATCAACGCCCGCGAGCAGATCCTGGCGCGCAACCGCGCGATCATCGCGGAGAACCTGCCGCGGTTCGACGCGTTCTTCGCCGAGTTCGGCGACCTCTTCGAGTGGCGCGCCCCGGACGGCGGCTGCGTCGCCTACCCGCGCTACCTCGGGGCGGACGGGGTCGAGGACTTCTGCACCGCGCTGGTCGAGCAGGCGGGCGTCCTGCTGCTGCCCGCGAGCATGTTCCACTCCGACCTGACGCCCGCTCCCGCCGACCGCTTCCGGATCGGCCTGGGGCGCCGCGATCCGGGCCCCGCCCTGGCGGCCTTCGGCGACTGGCTCCGCACGCGCTGACCGCCGGGCGCTGCCGGGAAGGAACGTGGGTCGGGGGGGGGGGGGGGGGGGGGGGGGGGTCCCCCCCCCACCCCCCCCCCCCCCCCCCCCCCTCTTTCTTTTCCCCCCCCCCCCGGGGCGGGTCGGGGGGCGAGAAGAGAGGAGGGACACT
>NZ_JBWKEQ010000017.1:110097-118235 GCF_056435365.1 Kitasatospora sp. NPDC043949
TCCACCCCCCCCCCCCCCCCCCCCCCCCCCCCCCCCCCCCGCCCCCTCTCCCCCCCCCCCCCCCCCCCCCCCCCCCCCCCCCCCCCCCCCCCCCCCCGCCGACCTCAGAGCTTCTGCCAGGCCGGCTTGGCGGCGTAGGTGTCGCGGAAGTAGTCGGCGAGCTTGAGGCCGGAGGCGGCGGCCTCGTCGACCACCACGGTGGCGTGCGGGTGGAACTGCAGCGCTGAGGCGGGGACGGCGGCGGACAGCGGGCCCTCGACGGAGAGGGCGACGGCCTCGGCCTTGGCCTCGCCGGTGGCGAGCAGGACGAGGTGGCGCGCCTCCAGGATGGTCCCGATGCCCTGGGTGATGACGTGGTGCGGGACCTCGTCGAGGCTGTCGAAGAACCGGGCGTTGTCCTCCCGGGTCTGCCGGGTGAGCGTCTTGATCCGGGTCCGGGAGGCCAGCGAGGAGCAGGGCTCGTTGAAGCCGATGTGGCCGTCGGTGCCGATGCCGAGCAGCTGGAGGTCCACGCCGCCGGCCGCGGCCAGCGCGCGGTCGTAGGCGGTGGCCGCCGCGGCGATGTCCGTCGCGTTGCCGTCCGGGCCGAGGAAGGAGTCCTCGGTCAGGCCCAGCGGCTCGACGACCTCGCGCAGCACCACCGAACGGTAGGACTCGGGGTGGCCGGCGGGCAGGCCGACGTACTCGTCGAGCTGGCAGATGCGCGCCCGGGAGGCGTCGAGCCGGCCGTCGCGGACCCGCTCGGCGAGGGCCTGGTAGATCGGCAGCGGCGTCGAGCCGGTCGCCACGCCGAGCAGGGCCTCGGGCTTGCCGGTCAGCAGATCGGTGATCGCCGCGGCGATGAGTTCGCCGGCCGCTGAGGCGTCAGGGACGATCACGATTTCCATACTGGTCCACCGTTCTGAGCCGGGTGCTTGGTCTAGACCCTTGAGGTCTAGACCAGTTTGCCGTGAACGGGTGCCCCAGGTCCACTCGGGCCCTGGTCGGAGCCGCTCTGCCGGCCCCGGACCGCCGGGAGCCGACCTGCGAGGGCGCCGCATGCCGACGGGCCGGCCGCCGGGTGCGCTGGCGGCCGGCCCTGGAGCCGGGGCGCGGGCGCCCCGGCGGATGGGGTGGGTCGGGTCGATCGAGGGCCCCGGTGCTGGTGGAGCGGCGGGGTCCGTCAGAACGGGTTGGTGCAGGTGGTGACCTGCTGGGTCGCCTCCAGTGCCGGGCCGGCGGTGGCGCAGATGATCCGCAGGTCGGTGGTGACGACGCGCGGGGTGACCGCCTTCGCGGAGCCCAGGCGCACGGTGGTCGCGGAGGCGATCGTCTCCCACGGGCTGCCCCAGGCCTTCTGGGTCCGCACCTCGACCTGAACCATCGTCAACTGGCGCGGGTCGGCGGAGACCTGGGCGACGCCGAAGAAGCCCTCACCGTCGTGCTGGTGCGAGATGCAGGGCTTGTTGAGCACGGAGGCGCAGGCCACCGCTTCGTTCTCGGTCGTCGCCGGGGCCGCGATGGCCGGTCCGGCCGCCAGGCCTGCTATCCCTGCCACCATCATCGTCACAGCTGCGATCCGAGCGCGCATGATATGAACCTCCTTGGAAATTAAGGGGATCTCACTCCTTGAGATGAGTCTTGCATAGAACGTGGACATGCCGTGTGTGTGTTGCGTCACACTCAAGGTGACCATTCAACTACGTGCTGCAACCACCCGTCGAACGGTCGACGGACCGACAGGTGGGCGGCCCGGGGGCAACTCGGCGACGCCCGGGTCGGGTTGGCGGTGTCCCTTCACTCGTCCGAGTGGCGAACTGCCGTCGGGGCGAATCGGGCCGTTAGCATCGACCCGAACCACGGAGGTGTCGGCGTGGACACGGTCATCGTGCAACTGCCCGACCGGGAGCCCGTGATGGCACCCGGCGAACCGCCCGGCCTGCTGCGGATGGGCCCCGGCGAGGCCGCGGCGTTCGGGCGCGGCGAGCCCGGCCGTCCGGCCCCCATCCCCCTGCCCGACCAGGGCGTCTCCCGGCGCGCGGGGGAGGTCACCGCCGCCGAGGACTACTGGCGGCTGTCCAACTTCAGCACCTCCGCCACCTACGTGGTGGAAAACCTGGAGGGCGCGGGCGAGCACGTCAAGGTGGCGCCCGGCCGGCTCGGCGCGCCCGTGCCGTTCGAGTTCTCCCGGGTGCTGCTGCCCGCCCTCGGCGAACCCGCCTGGTTCAAGGTCTTCGCCCCGCAGCACGCCTACCTGGCGGGCCGGCCCGGCGGCGTCGGCGGCGAACTCACCGTCAGCCCGTTCGCCCTCGACCCGACCGCCAAGTACTTCCTGGTGCTGCTCGCGCTCTGCGAGCCCCGGCTGCGCTCGCCCTCCGCCGCCGTCGTCCCCGGTGTGACGGAGGTGCTGGCCCGGCTGCGCGCCCTGCCCTCCTGCCACGGGCTGACCCGCTCGGCGGTCAACTACCACATCGACTACCTGGTGTGGACGAAGCTGCGGCTGCGCGAGCCCTACGAGGACGGCCCCGGCGGCGGCAAGCGCGAGGAACTCGCGGCCCTGGCGCTGAAGTTCGACCTCGTCCGGGAGGAGCACCTGGCCCTGCTCCCGCCCCGGCGCCCGGCCGCCCGACCGTGAGGCCCGCCGGCCAGGCGCCCGACGGGCAGCCGCCCGACGAGCCGGCGTCCGAGCAGTGGGTGCCGGAGAAGGACCAGCCCCCGCCGGACCAGCAGTTCGAGGTACCGGCCGGCTACCGGCTCGCGGGCTACCGCACCGGCGCCTACCTCGGGGCCGGCGCCTGGGGCAGCGTGTACGCGGCCGAAGGCCCCGACGGTGCCCCGGCCGCCGTCAAACTGCTCAGCCCCGCCCGGCTCAGCCCCGGCCAGCGGCGGACCATGACGGAGGTCGCCCGCAGCGAGATGCGCTTCAGCCGCCGCGCGGACCACCCCCACCTGATCCGCACCCTCGCCGTGACGGTCGTCGACGACCCGGCCCACCCCGGCCTGGACGGCGCCGTCGCCCTGGTGATGGAACGCGCCGCCCGCAGCCTCCAGGACGTCCTCGCCGCCGCCCGCCCCGGCACCCCGGTGCCCGGCGCCGGACGCGTCCTCACCGAGGTCTGCGCCGGGCTCACCCACATGCACCGGGGCGGCTGGGTGCACGGGGATCTCAAACCGGCCAACATCCTGCTGATGCCCGACGGCACCGCCAAGATCGCGGACTTCGGCCTCACCGCCGAACTGGAGGGCACCCACGCCTACACGCCGCCGCTCGGCTCGCCCGACCACGTCCCGCCCGAGTGGTGGTCCGAGCGCACCGGCGCGCGCGGCGTCGCGGTGCGCCCCAGCGCCGACATCTGGGCCTTCGGGGTGATCGCCCACCAGGTGCTCACCGGCGGCCTGCACCCGTTCCTCGGTGCCACCGCCCGGGCCCGCTCGCTGGCCGCCCAGGCGTACGCGCGCGGCGCGGCGCCGCTGCGGCTGGACGAGGCGCTGCCCGGGCCCTGGCGGGCCGTGGTCACCGCCTGCCTGGCCCCCGGGCGGGAGGAGCGGGCCCGCGCCGACCTCGCCGCGCTGGTCGCCCGGGCCGGCGCGCGTCCGGCCTGCCGCCGCGGCGGCGCCCTGCGGGCCGCCACCGGCCTGCTGGCCTGCGCCGCCGCCGTCCTCGCCCTGACCGGGGCCCCCGAGCCGGAGGCCGCGGAGCATGGCGCGGCAGTACCCGCCGTGGGGTCGGCCGCCCGCCCGGCCGCGCCCCCGCCGCCCGGCGCGATCCCGGCCGGCTCCGACGTCCCGGTGGCCTACCGCGGCATGATCGAGGTCGCCGCCCGGCGCTGCCCCGAGCCCGAGATCACCCCGGCGCTGCTGGCCGCGATGCTCAAGGCCGAGAGCGGCTTCGACCCGAACGCGGCCCGCCCCGAGACCGGCGAGTACGGCATCGCCATGTGGACGCCCGCCGTCTTCGACGCCTGGGCGAAGGCCGCGGCCCACGACGGCCCCAAGTCCTACCTGGATCCGGGCGACGCGATCGCCGCGATGGGCAACTACGTCTGCTGGCTGGACCAGCAGCTCAAGCACCGGGGCCTCACCCGCGACCTGCCGGCCCTGGTGACCGCCGCCTACCGGACCAGCGACAAGACCGTGGCGGCCGCCGGAGGCGTCCCGGAACGGGTCCGCCCGCACGTCGACAAGGTGCTTCGGTACCTCGCCGACTACGGCGGGTGAGCGGGCAAAACGGGATGAGTTGTACCACATCCCTACGTATCCCGGCGCGGGCAACCGGGTGGGCGGCCCCCGGTCTGGGATGCTCGGCGGCATGATCACGAAGCTCCGCGCGGCCGCCGCGCAATGGACCGTCGTCGTTCCGGTGGTGTCGTTCGTCGTCCTCGCCCTGACCTGGCACCGGGACCTGCCCGGTTGGGTGGTGGGCGTCGTCGCCTGCTTCCTGGCCGGCGCCGTGCTCGCCGCCGTGCACCACGCCGAGGTGATCGCGCACCGGGTCGGGGAACCCTTCGGATCGCTCGTGCTCGCGGTGGCGGTCACCGTGATCGAGGTCGCGCTGATCGTGACGCTGATGGCCGACGGCGGCTCCAAGTCCGCCACCCTGGCCCGGGACACCGTGTTCGCCGCCGTGATGATCACCTGCAACGGCATCCTCGGCCTGTCCATCCTGGTCGCCGCGATCAAGTACCGGACCGCCGTCTTCAACGCCGAGGGCACCGGCGCCGCGCTCGCCTGCATCGGCACCCTGGCGACCCTCAGCCTGGTGCTGCCGACCTTCACCACCAGCTCCCCGGGCCCGCAGTTCTCCACCACCCAGCTGGTCTTCGCGGCCACCGCCTCGATCGTGCTGTACGGGCTGTTCGTGACCACCCTGACCTTCCGGCACCGGGACTACTTCCTGCCGGTCACCCCCGAGGGCCGGGTGCTCGACGAGGAGGATCACGCCGCGCCGCCGACCGCCAGGGCCGCCTGGATCAGCCTGCTGCTGCTCGGCGTGGCCCTGGTCTCCGTGGTCGGCCTCGCCAAGGGCGTCTCGCCGACCATCGAGTCCGCCGTGGACGACGCCGGACTGCCGCACTCCGTCGTCGGCGTCGTGATCGCCCTGCTCGTCCTGCTGCCGGAGACCATCGCGGCGCTGCGCGCGGCCCTGCGCAACCGGTTGCAGACCAGCCTCAACCTGGCCCTCGGCTCGGCGCTCGCCAGCATCGGCCTGACCATCCCGGCCGTCGCGATCGCCTCCTCCTGGCTCTCCGGCCCGCTCGTCCTCGGCCTCGGCCCGGCGCACATGGTGCTGCTGACCCTGACCATCGTGCTCGGCACCCTGACGGTCATCCCGCGCCGGGCCACCCCGCTCCAGGGCGCCGTGCACCTCGCCGTGCTGGCCGCCTACGTGGTGCTGGCGCTCAACCCCTGACGCCGCCGGTGGCAGTTCCACGGAGCCCCTGCCGTCCGACACCGCCGTCGGAGGCAGGGGCTCCGTGGTCTCCCGGGGGAGCGTGTCGGACGGCGGCCCGCCGACGGGCCGGGCCCCGTCTCCGGCGCGGTGGTCAACGGCGGGCCCCGACCCGGCGGGTGACCGCGCAGCCGCCCCCGTGGCCGGTATTGACCGGTCATCGGGGCGGGCCCGCGTGTCGGGGCGGCGGGCGGGTGCCGTGGTTCTCTATCGTCCGTCTCGGACCGCCGAGTCCGGCCGCGTCCGAATGGCCCCGTCCGAACAACCTGTCCGAATGACCCTGTCCGAGTCCGTCCGGGCAGCCCTGCGGCCCCGGCGGGCCCGCAGTCGATCCGACCCCGTGGGAGTGCGTGATGCCCGGCCCAGAGCAGCAGGTGCCCGCAGACGGCGGCCGGGCCCCCCGGCCCGCCCGGACCGAGGAGAACGCCGACGTCATCGTGGTCGGCGCAGGCCCGGCCGGCTCCACCGCCGCCTACCACCTCGCCCGCACCGGCCTGGACGTCCTGCTGCTGGAGAAGTCCGCGTTCCCGCGCGAGAAGGTCTGCGGCGACGGCCTCACCCCGCGCGCCGTCAAGCAGTTGACCGACCTCGGCATCGACGTCTCCGAGCAGGCCGGCTGGCTGCACAACCAGGGGCTGCGGCTGATCTCGGGCCGGCGCGCGCTGGAGTTCGACTGGCCCGAGCTGTCCGCCTACCCCGGCCACGGACTCGTCCGCCGGCGCGCCGACTTCGACGAACTGCTCGCCCGCCGGGCCGCCTCGGCCGGCGCCCGGCTGATCGAACGGGCCAACGTGGCGGGCCCGTTGGTGGACGAGCGGAGCGGCCGGATCACCGGTGTCACCGCGAAGCTCGGCGACGAACGCCGGCCCGTCAGCTACCAGGCGCCGGTCGTGGTCGCCGCCGACGGCAACTCCACCCGCCTCTCCGTCGCGATGAAGCGCTACCGCCGCACCGACCGCGCCATGGGCGTCGCCTACCGCACCTACTTCACCACCCCCCGCCACCAGGACCGCTACCTGGAGGCCTGGCTCGACCTGCGCGACCCGGGCGACCCCGCCCGCCGCCTGCTGCCCGGCTACGCCTGGGTGTTCGGCATGGGCGACGGCACCGCCAACGTCGGCCTCGGGGTCCTCGACACCGCCCACGTCGACCTCGACTGGCGCGACCTGCTCCGCCGCTGGTGCGACAACCTGCCCCCCGCGTACGGCTACACCCCCGACGCCGTCACCGAGCCCGTCCGCGGCTCCGCCCTCCCGATGGGCCTCAACCGCCAACCCCACTACGCCGACGGCCTGTTGCTCATCGGTGACGCCGGCGGCACGGTCAGCCCCGGCACCGGCGAAGGCATCGCCTACGCGATGGAATCCGGCCGCTACGCCGCCGAGACCATCGTCCAGGCCCTCGCCCGGCGCACCGACCGCGGCCGCGAACTGGCCCTGCGCGCCTACCCGCAGGCGCTGCGCTCCGCCTACGCCGGCTACTTCGCGCTCGGCCGCCTCGCCGCCGACCTGCTCGGCCGGCCCAGGCTGCTCGGCGCGGCCGGCGCCGCCGGGCTCGGCCACCCGGCGCTGCTGAAGGTGGCGTTCCGGCTCATGGTCAACCTCACCGAGCCCAACTCCAAGGACGCCCTCGACCGGCTGCTCCACCTGGTCGGGCGGGTCGCGCCGGGGCGCTGACGGGGCGCTGACGGGGCCGGCCGTCCGGAGTGTCCGGCCGGTGCCGAACCGTTCATTCTTTCGGGTGAACCGGTCCGGCGTCCGGGGGTTGGCCGGAACCGGGGAATTCGGTGCGCCTTCGGCCAAGTCGTGTTGACGGATGATCAGCTGATCCGCTTGCCTGGTGCCGAAACGGACACGGAGGGTGAGCAGGACGCCCCCTCCGTGCGACCCCCCTCACGACGGAGACACCGTGCGCCTTCGCCTTCGCCTGCTCGTCGCGCCACTCGCCGCGGCCGCCGCCCTGATCGCCCCGAGCATCCCGGCCGCCGCGGCCGACACCGCCACCGCGGGCACCTCCGCCCGGGCCGCCACGCCCTCCGACGAGTGCTCCGCCGACTTCTACCAGGGTGACAAGCGGCTCGGCCCCGCCGACCTGCCCACCACCGGCCGGGTCGGCAGGGAACTCGTCGGGTACCAGCGCACCGGCTCCCTGAGCGAGCAGCAGTTCCTCACCACCTACTACGACCCGGCCGGCAACAACGGCGCCGGCGGCTGGATCTACCCGCCGTCCGACGGCTACGTCACCCTGCCCGACGGCACCCCGGTCGAGTTCGATCTCACGCTCTACCCGAACCAGAACATCGACCGCTACGGCAGCGAGTACGGCGCCTTCCTCGCCCCCGAGGGACTGCCCTACTCCACCCGCTCCATCCCGCCGCAGAGCCTCGACGGCACCCCGCCGGCGGGCTGCAACTACCACGACTACAAGGTGGTCAAGCCCTTCAAGGTGCACGCCGGCCCGATCGCCCCGTGGTTCGGCCAGCCCGGCTGGGGCCTGCAGTACCAGCTCGACGCGAGCCTGCTGCCCGGCGGCCCGGCCAAGCTGAACGTGCTCTGGCTGGTCGACAACGGGTACCTGTCCCGGATCGTCTGACCCGGCCGTCCGGGGGGGGGGGGGGGGGGGCACCATGCGTCGGACCCATCACCAGAAGGCCCGGGAGGGAACCACAGGACGATCGAACAACCGAAAGGCCTGAAACACCCACCAGGCA
>NZ_JBWKEQ010000017.1:118245-134779 GCF_056435365.1 Kitasatospora sp. NPDC043949
ACCCCCCCCCCCTCCCCTTCCCCCGGCCTCACCCCCCCCCCCCCCCCCCCCCCCCCCCCCCCCCCCCCCCCCCCCCCCCCCCGTCCCCCCCCCCCCCCCCGCCCCGCTCACCGGACGTCCCGGGCGTCACCGCCGGGCCGCTCGACCACCGGCCGGTCCGCACGCCCCCGCCGGCCGGGCGGGGGCGGATTGCCGGCCGGGAAAATTCGCTGGCGGGCACCGGAGCGGGCGGGATAGGAAGGCCGGATGAGCACTACCGAGACCTCCGCCGAGCGGCGCGTCCTGCGGCCCGCCACCCTCGACCTGGGCGACGTCGCGCTGCGCCCCTGGGGCAGGGCCCTCGACGTGCCCGGCGGCACCGTCCCCGCCCTGGTGGCGGCCGCGGCCGACCCGGAGATCGCCCGCTGGAACCCGCTGCGCATCGCCGACCCGGCCGGCGCCGAGGCCTACCTCGACCGCTGCGACACCGGCTGGGCCGAGGGGCGCGCGGCCGCCTTCGCGATCACCGACGCCCTCGACGGGACCCTCCACGGCAACGCCTTCCTGGGCTGGACCGACCAGTCGGACGGCATCGCCACGGTCGGCTACTGGCTGCTCCCCACCGTCCGCGGCCGGGGCATCGCCACCCGCGCCGTCACCGCCGTCACCCGCTGGGCCGTCGCCACCGCCGACGCCCGCCGCATCGAGCTCTGGCACGCGGTCGGCAACGAGGCCTCCTGCCGCGTCGCCGACCGCGGCGGCTTCCGCCACGAGGGCACCACCCGGGCCTCCTACCGCTACGGCGACGGCGACTACGTCGACGAACACCTCCACGCCCGCCTCGCCACCGACCCGGACGCCGGGTAGCCGGGTTCGCCGACCGGCCGCCGCGCGGGTCCTCCCGGTGCCGGGAAACCGGTGGGCCGCAGGCTGCGCGCACGGCGGGGGAGCGGCCTAACCTGGAAGGGCGCGTACGGTGCGTGGCCCGGGAAGGGAAACGGTCGGCCATGACGGTGATCTCGGCGGCTCTCTTCGGTACCGATTGGCGCCCTGCGCCGCCCGGTTCCGCCGAACTGCTGCGCGAGTGCGCCGCCCGGGGCTGGACGGTCGTGCTGACCGGGCCCGGGCCGGGCGGGGCACCGGCCCTGACCGTGACCGCCCCCGGGCGTGACCCGGTGCGGGCCGCGCTGGAACTGGTCGGCGGCACACCGCCGCACGCCGTGGCGGTGGCCGGCAGCGTGCGCGAGGTGCTGGCCGCGCGGCGGGCCGGGGTGCCGTGCGTCGCCCTGGCGGCCGGTGCGGACGCCGGCCCCGAGCTGAGGGCGGCGGGCGCGGTCGAGGTCCACCGCGACGCCGACGCCCTGCTGCGCGTCCTGGACGACAGCCTGCTGGCCCGGCCCCGGGCCTTCGGCCCCGTGGGCGCCGCCGCCGGCGCCGCACCACACGCCGCAACCGGCGGCCCCCTGAGCGGTTAGCGCCTGCCCGTACCGGGCAACCGCCCGGGTGCGAGCACGTCACCGGAAGTGTCGGAGGTGACCGAGATGGACGGACCCGCGTTGAGCGGATGGGAGCGACGGCTCCTTGAGGAGATCGAGTCCGATCTGCGCCAGGACACGCGCCTCGACCGGAAGTTGAGCACGATGGGCGCCAAGTCGCCGAGCCGGGCCCGGCGCGTGCTGCGCGGCGTCGGGCGCCGCCTGTCCGCCGGGGTGGTGCTGACCGCCCTGGTGATGTCCGCGATCTGCCTCAGCATCGGCGTGCGGACCCCGACCACCGCGGTGCTGACCGCCCTCGGGCTGGTGTGGGCGGCCTCGGTGGCGGCGGCGATCGCCACCTCGGCGCTGCTGCGCCGCCGGGCCGCGGGCCGGGGTGAGGGCCGGGACCAGGCTGCGGGCCGGGACCGGGGCGAACACCGTGCCGCACCCCCCGACCGGGACGAGCGCCGCGAACGCCGCCCCTGGGACCAACCGGAGGCGTGATGACCACCGACCTGTGGGAGTACCGTCCGGGACCCCACCACGCTGCCGACCTGAACCTGACCGGGTACGAGGTGCAGGCCACCGACGGCCCGCTCGGCCGGGTCGAACAGGACACCGGGGACCACCTGCTGATCGACGCCGGGCCCTGGGTGGCGGGCACCCGGCTGTCCGTTCCGGTCGGTCTGGTGTCGCGGATCGACCACCTGGAGCTGACCGTCCACCTGGACTGCCCGCGCGCCCGGCTCAGCCCCGCCCCGGCCGCCGCCGTCCACCTGGGTTCCGCCTGCGACCCACACCGGCGCTGAGCCATGGGCTGGCCGTCCACCACGCTCACCGGCCGGACGATCGCCTTCCTGGTCGCGCCGTACGGGGCGGAGCAGGTCGAGCTGACCTCGCCGTGGCAGGCGGTGGCCGAGTCCGGCGGCACCCCGCGGTTGCTGTCCACCGGGCCCGGCCGCGTCCAAGCCGTCCGGCACCGAGCCCCGGGCGACACCTTCGCCGTCGACCTCCTCGTCGCCGGGGCGCGGCCGTCCGCCTTCGACGGCCTGGTCCTGCCCGGCGGCGTCGCGAGCCCCGACGCGCTACGGCTGGACGAGGCCGCGGTGGTCTTCGTCCGCGCCTACTGCGCCTCCGGCCGCCCGGTCGCCGCGATCTGCCACGCCGCCTGGACCCTGATCGAGGCCGACGCCGTCCGCGGCCGCACCCTCACCTCCTGGCCGAGCCTGCGCACCGACCTGCGCAACGCCGGAGCCCACTGGGTGGACGAGGAGGTGCACGTCTGCCGCGCCGGCCCCGGCCCCCTCGTCACCAGCCGCCGACCCGCCGACCTGCCGGTCTTCAACGACACCCTGGTCACCGAGTTCGTCCACGCGGCGAAGCGGCGGAAGGGGTGAACCCGCTTCCCGCCCCGGGGAGTTCCCGGCGTGCCCGGCGCGAGCTGCGCAGGGGGGTCAGTCGCCGCGCAGCCGGACGAAGGCGGCGACGGGTGGGCGGCCGGTGAGGGTCAGTTCGGCGCGCAGCGGTCCGGTGAGGGGGTGGACCGGGCCGTGCTCGGGGTCGGTGACGGGCGGGCCGGCGAGGGGACCGACGGCCTCGGCGACCTCGCGGGCCTGGACCGGGGTGAGCCGGGGAGCGCTGAGGAGCACCCGGCCGTCGTCGAGTTCGAGGACGAGGGCGTGCGGACGGGAGGCCGGACCGGTGAAGGCGCGGACGGTGGCGTCGAGGGTGTCGCTGCGGCGGTACTTGACCCAGGCACGGCCGGTGCCGCGCGGGCGGTAGGGGGAGCCGGCGGCCTTGCAGACCAGGCCCTCGACGCCGGTGTCGGCGAGGCGGGCCATCCAGTCCAGCGCCTCCGTCCGGTCGGTGGTGGCCAGTACCGGCTGGATCGGCGGAGGGACGTCGGCCAGCGCGGCGAGCAGCAGCCGGCGCCGGTCGGTGAGCGGCAGCCGGCGCAGGTCGCGGCCCGGCAGGGCGAGCAGGTCGAAGGCGATCAGGCCGAGGACGACGTCCGGGGCGGCGGCCCGGGCCCGGCGGGTGCGCAGCAGTTCCCCGAAGGCGAACCGGCCGGCCCGCCAGGCGACGAGTTCGGCGTCCAGCACCAGCCCTTCGGGCAGCCGGGCGACGGCGGCGGCGATCGGCGGGAACTCGGGGGCGAGGTCGCGGCCGGTACGGGACTGCAGGACGGGCGGGCGGGCGCCGCGGGCGAAGGCGACGCAGCGGAAGCCGTCCAGCTTCAGCTCGTACTGCACGCCCGCGCCGCCCAGGCCGTCGGCGGGCGGGACGGCGGTGACGGCGGCGGGGCGCATCACCTCGACGGGCGGGTGGAGCACCTGGCGGGGCTGCTCCTGCCGGGTCGCCGGGCCGGCGGGGAGCGGCCGGGCCCGCTCCGGGTCCAGCAGCGGCGCGAACAGGTCGCCGTGGGCGGCGAGGCGATCCGGCACCTCGGCGAGGGTGAACACCAGGTCGTCCGCCGTGCCGGCGCGCTCCAGCTCGGCCCAGGTCAGCGGGGTGGAGACGGTCGGCAGCGGCCGGGCCCGGAGGGTGTACGGCGCGGCGGTGGTCTTCCTGGCGCTGTTCTGCGACCAGTCGACCAGCACCCGGCCGGCCCGCCGGGCCTTCGCCATGGTGTGCACCACCAGCTCCGGGCGGTCGCCCTCCAAGGCGGCGGCGAGCGCCTTCGCGTACGCCGAGACCCGGGTGCTGGGAGTGGGCTCGATCGGGACCAGCAGGTGCAGGCCCTTGGAGCCGGAGGTCTTCACCCACGCCGCCAGGCCGTCCGCCGCGAGCCGCTCGCGCAGCAGGACGGCGACGGTGCGGCAGGTGAGGACGGACGCGCCCGCACCGGGGTCGAGGTCCAGGACGAGGCGGTCGGCGAGCCCGGGCGCAGCCGCGTGCCACTGCGGGACGTGCAGTTCCAGACAGCCCAGGTTGGCGGCCCAGAGCAGCGCGGCACCGTCGTCGAGGACCACCTGGCGCAGGCCACCGCCGCTGCTCGGCACCTCGACGGTGCGCACCCAGCGCGGGGTGCCGGCCGGCGGGTTCTTGGCGATGAACACCTCGGCCTCCACGCCGTCCGGGCAGCGCAGGAAGGAGACCGGGCGGTCGCGCAGGTGGGGGAGCAGGGCGCCGTGCACGGCGGCGTAGTAGCGCAGCACCTCGCCCTTGAGGGTGCCGGTGCGCGGGTAGTACACCTTGTCGAGGTGGGAGAGCGCGAGGGTGCGCCCGTCCACCGTGAGCTGCGGCATGGGTGCTCCCCGGAGCCTGGGTGGGCCTGTGCGTGGCCCCCGCAGCCAGTCTGCCCGGGCGGCGGCGGGGGCGCAGCCGGTCCACCGGGGGTCGGAGGTGGGCCGCTCACCCCCGCGCGGGGGCGGCGGGCCGCGGCGCGCCCCGGTAGGTGCCGAAGTACCACTGGTTGCCCTCCGGGTCGGCGGCGGCGAAGTCGCGCGAACCGTAGTCCGTCTCGGTGAGCGCGGTGGTGATCCGGGCCCCGGCGGCGACGGCGCGGTCGTGCACGCCGTCCGGGTCCGCGGTGACCACGTACGCGGTGAAACCGCCAGGCCGGCCCGGGCAGGGCGCGCCGCCCTCGGGCGTCTCCCGGTCGGAGCCGAGCATCACGCCGCCGCCCTCCGGCCAGGCCAGTTCGGCGTGGGCGACGAACCCGCCCTCACCGTAGGCGACGACCTCCTGGAAGCCGAAGGCGTCGACCAGGAAGCGGATCAGGGCCCGGGCGTCGGTGGCGCGCAGGCTGGGCCAGACCTGCGGGGCGGGGGTGGTGCCGTCCATGGCTGTCTCCTCGGGGGGCTCGGGTTGCTTACGCCTCCCACTCTGCGGCCGCCGCACCCGCCCCGCCTTGGACGTTTCGGAACTTCGCCTCCTCCGGCCCCTCCGCCGCCAGCCACGCGCTCGGCGCGGCCCCGGCCAGGGCGCGGAACTCCCGGGCCAGGTGCGCCTGGTCGAAGTACCCGCAGCGGACGGCCAGGTCGCCGAGCCGGGGCGGCGGCGAGGCGGCCAGCAGATGGCGGGCCCGGTCGAAGCGGATCACCCGGGCGGCGGCCTTCGGCGTCAGACCGGTCTCCCGGCGGAACCGCTCCTGGAGGTGCCGGGTGCTCCAGCCGGTCTCCCGGGCCAGCGCCGCCACCGGCAGGGCGCCGTTGCTGCGCCGCAGCGCCCGCCATGCCCAGCCGACCTCCGGCGGCACCTGCCCGGACGGGCGGGCGGCCCGCAGCAGCGTCCCGTCCAGCACGGCGAAGCGCTCGGACCAGGTGCGCGCGGACTGCAACTGCTCCTGGAGGCGCGGGCCGAGCCGCCCCAGCACCTCCTCCGCCGGGAGGTCGATCCCGGCCAGCTCGCCGGCGGGCAGCCCGAACAGCGCCCGGGCGGCCAGCGGGTGCACGGCGATCTGCACGCCGGACTGCCGGCCGTCGTGGGTGATCAGCGCCGGGCCGGTGTGCAGTCCGCCGAGCAGCGTCGGGTAACTGCCGGGCGGCTGCGCCGGGTCGGGGTGCCCGGCGATCACCAGCGGCTCGTCCAGGGTGAGGATGAACGTCAGGTACGGGGACGGCAGGCCGCGGTGCAGGGCGGGCGGGATGCCGCGCTGGCGGTACCCGGAGTACCAGGCCACGTACGGGCGCAGCGCGGGCGCGGGCCGGGCGCGGACGGCTTCGTCGACCAGGCCGGCGGCGGCATCGGCGGCCGTGTCCGCGGCCTCGTCGGCTGCGGCTGCGGCCGCGGGCCCGGTTGCGCCGGCTGCGGACGTCTCGGGGGTTTCCGTCGTCACGTTCCCAGTATCGGCGGCCGGTGGCGAGCGTGCCGCGCGGCGGGGGCGGGCGTCTTGGACAAATGCGCACCGGGGCCGCCGAGTTCAGCCGTTCTGCAGACACCCGGGTGGGGCGGCCGTCTCGCCCAGCGGATCATCCTTTCTTGCCAGGCGAGATGGGCGCACACTGGCGGGCATGGGAAAGCAGTACGAGAGCATCGACGGCAGGCTGCGGGAGTTCATCGAACGGCAGCCCCTCTACTTCGTCGCGACCGCGCCCCTCTCCACCGACGGGCACGTCAACGTCTCGCCCAAGGGCCGCTCCGGCACGCTCGTGGTGATCGACGAACTCACCCTCGCCTACCTGGACTTCGGCGGATCCACCGCCGAGACGATCGCCCACCTGCGGGAGAACGGCCGGATCACGCTGATGTGGTGCGCCTTCGACGGCCCGCCGACCGTGGTGCGGGTGCACGGCCGGGGCGAGCCGGTGTTCCGTGACGACCCGCGCTTCGCCGGGCTGTTGGGCCGCTTCGACCCGGCCGTCGACGGCTCCGGGTTGCGTGCGATCGTGCTGGTGCGGGCCGAACGGGTCAGCGACTCCTGCGGGTTCGCCGTCCCGCTGATGGACTACCGCGCCGACCGCGAGCTGCACGCGCAGTTCTTCGGCCGCAAGGACGAGGAGGAGTTCAGCACCTACTGCGAGGGCAAGCAGTACGTCGGCACCAGCATCGACGGCCTCCCTGCTCTCCCGCTGCCGCTCCCGCCCCGACCGGACAGGACCTAGCAGGCCGTCAGGCCCGCGCTACGGGCAGGGTTCCTCGACGCGCATCGCGGTCAGGCCGATCGCCTGCCCGGTCAGCACCTCGCCGGCCGCCGGGCTCTGCCCGCACACCCGCCACTCCCACTGCACCACCACGACCCGCCCCCGCGGACCGGCGTCCCGCACGCTGACCGGGTACCACAGGGGCAGCAGCGCCCGTGCCGCCAGGACGGTCTGGCCGCGCAGCTCGGGCATCGGCGGGTGGGGCGGGCTGGGTGCGGGGATCGCGTAGCCGGGCCGGTCGTCCGGCGGCAGCGTGCGGCCGGGGTCGGTGTGCGGATCGCAGGCGGCCAGCCCGAGCGAGGACACGAGCACGAGCAGGGCCCAGGTGCGGCGCATGGTCCCCCCGGTGGAATTCGCCTACGGTCCCGGCGAACCGACCGTACCTGCCGTGCGGTGCGCCGGGTCGGTTCGTGACCGGCTCGCGGCTGGACCGTCGCCACCTCGGTACGCTCCGGGGCCCCGGGCAAGCTCGTGCCGGAGCGGAACGGCGCCGCCGGACTCGCTACGGACGGCATTCATCCGGTTGCCCTGAGTGTCGGACGGGGGGAGCGTGATGGTCATGATGCGAACCCTGCGTGCCGCCGCCCTGGCCGCGCTCTCCCTAGTACTCGTGGCCTGGCCGGCTCAGGCCGTCACCGCCCCGCGCGCGGAGCGGTCGGGGACCGCGCGGCTGTCCGTCGAGCTCTGCCCGCCCCGGGGCCCGGTGGTCCCGGGCGAGAACGGGACCCTGGAGGTGCGCGTCACCAACCAGGGCCCGGCGGCGACCACCGATCCGACCCTGGTGGTCGTCCACCTGCCCCCGCCGGGCGTGGTGAAGTCGGCCGACCCGCCGGTGGAGCTGACGTACTTCGGGACGGGCAGCTCCTATTCCGTCCCGGCCGGCCTGGCGCCGGGGGCCACGTCCGTGGAGCGGCTGTCGCTGTACGTCGCGCCGATCACCTCGCCGTTCACCACCATCAGCGGTGACGTGCAGGCCTTCTACCCGGGCGACCCGGACCAGTCCGGCCACACCACGCCGTACAGCTTCACCACCGCCGACACCCGGGCCCACTTCATGGTCGGCGCCTCCTCCGCCTGGCAGGCCGGGCACCCGGTGCCGCAGCCGGGCGACCTCACCGGCGCACCCGGGGCCACCATCGACCTGCCGCTGTGGGTGTACAACGCGGGTCCGTCGTACTCGACCCACCCGATCGACGTGCGGATCACCGTGCCGGAGCACACCACGCTGACCGGCCCGACGCCGTACGACTGCACGGCCGCCGGGCCGCGGACCCTGACCTGCCACTACGGGGTCGGGCCGCGCTACCAGGACGCGATCTTCATCGACCCGGCCGTGGTGATCGATCCGGCGACGACCGCCGGCCAGGTGCTGTCCGGCGGGACGCTGGACGTGTCCGGTCAGGAGGACTGCCCCTCGCCCGACTGGCACACCGACTTCTCGGTGACGGTGGCGGCCGGCCCGCCCGGCGGCGGCCCGGAACGGGCCCCGGTCCGGTAGCCCGACCGCCGCCCGTGGGCGCGGCCCGCAGGCCGGCGCGTGCGGTCGGCCGCAGCGGGCGGGAACGCGACGACGCCGCCGCACCCGGGGAGGGTGCGGCGGCGTCGGGGGCCCGGGACAGGCGGGCCGGGGGGTGGGGACTACTTGCCCAGGCCGGCCTTGACGGAGCAGATCGGCCAGGCGCCGGGGCCCTGGGCGGCGAGGACCTTCTCGCCGATGGCGATCTGCTGCTCCTTGGTGGCCTGGTGGGCCTGCGGGGCGTACGCGGTGCCGCCGAAGGCGGCCCAGGTGCTGGAGGTGAACTGCAGGCCGCCGAAGAAGCCGTTGCCGGAGTTGACGGCCCAGTTGCCGGTGGCCTCGCAGGAGGCGACCTTGTCCCAGACGGTGGCCGGCGCGGCGGAGGCGCTGGTGGCCGTGACGAGGCCGGCGACCGGCAGGGCGGTGATCGCCCCGGCCATCAGAGCCATCCGGACGCGGTTGCGGCGCTTCGGGGTGGCGGTGGTGGTGGTAGCGGCAGTCTCGTTACGGAAGGTCATGCGGTTCCTTTCGGAGGAGGCTGCGAGCGCGCGGAACCAGGCCCTCGGAAGGCCGTTGGTTTCGGGGGACACGTCACTCGCGTGGTCCGGCACCGTTCCGGTTCCGGGGCGGTGAAGCCGACCGGAGCGGAGTGCTTGGTGCAACGGATTCGAAGGTACGGGGGCGGTTGAGGCGGTTTCAAGGATTTGGAGGTTTAGGCACGTCAGGGGGCCGTTACCGGGCGTAAGGATCAAGGAAATGACATGATTTGGCCCGATTTGCCACCATTTTCAAGATCAAACCACCCGCCGAAGTGGCCTGCGTCACGCCGAAAGTCGTGTGAGCCCGCCCACATCGTCGACAGCGCGTGACGTCCCACCAGCCCCCGGTGTCGAAATCGCCGCACCGCCCGGCGCCCCGGGTGGCCCGCGCCACAACCCTCACCGGGAGGGCCCCCTCCGGTCACGCACGGTGGCGGGCATAGCCTCGGGGCCATGAGCAACGAGAGCGATGCAGAGGACGTGGAGGCCGTCGGCGGCGCCGGGGAGCCCAGGGCGGCAGCGGCCCCCGCGGGCTTCGAACTGGGGACGGACGGGCCCAAGGTGATCCTGGCGGGGCTGGACGGCTCCGACTCCTCCTGGCGCGCCACCGCCTACGCCGCCGGGCTGGCCCGCCGCCAGGGCGCCACCCTCGCGGTCGCGTACGTCCAGCCGATCCTGGGCGCGGCCACCGCGCTGGCCGGGGCCGTGGTGGAGGAGACCACTCAGGAGATCGCCGACGAGCTGCTGACCGCCCTGCGCGAGGCCGAGCACCACGTGAAGGAGGTGTGGCGGGTGGAATGGCGCTTCCTCACCATGCGCGGCGACCCCTATACGGGGCTGGCCAAGCTCGCGGACGAACTGCGCGCCGACGCCGTCGTGGTCGGCGCCTCCGAGCAGGCCGGGCACCGGGTGATCGGCTCGGTCGCCGTCCGCCTGGTGAAGGCGGGCCGCTGGCCGGTCACCGTGGTGCCGTAGCGCGGCCGGGCCGCCCGGCAGGGGGCCGGGTGGCGGCGGGTAGGGTGCGTGACCATGACGGAAACGCCGGGCGCGCACCCCACCGGGCCCGCCCACCCGACCGGCAGCGACCTGCACCTCGACCTCCCCGCCGTCGGGGGCCGCCGTGCCGCGCTGATGGCGGCCCTGCGCGAGGCGATCCGCAGCGGCCGGCTCGCCCCCGGCACCCGACTGCCGCCGTACCGCGCGCTCGCCGCCGACCTCGGGCTGGCCCGCAACACCGCCGCCGAGGCGTACGCCGAACTCGTGGCGGAGGGCTGGCTGACCGCCCGTCAGGGCTCCGGCACCGCCGTCGCCGAGCGCGCCGAGCCCGTCCCGCCGAGCCCGTCCCCCCGACCCTCCGTGCGGCCGGGGCCCGTCCACGACCTGCGCCAGGGCCGGCCGGACGCCGCGTCCTTCCCGCGCGCCGCCTGGCTGGCCGCCGCCCGCCGGGCCCTGACCGCGGCGCCCAACGAGGCCTTCGGGCCCGGCGATCCGCAGGGGCGGCGCGAACTGCGCACCGTCCTCGCCGACTACCTGTCCCGCGTCCGCGGGGTGCGCACCGACCCGGACCGGATCGTGGTCTGCTCGGGCTTCGCCCACGCGCTGCGGCTGCTGTTCGCCGGCGGGGCGCCCGCCCTGCCGCCCGAGTCGACCGGGCCGCTGGCCGTCGAGGCGTACGGGCTGGGGTTCCACCGCGGGCTGCTGGCCGCCGCCGGGGTCGCCACCGTGCCCCTTCCGGTCGACGAACACGGCGCCAGGCTCGGCGGGTTGGCGCACCGTCAGGACGTCCGGACGGCCCTGCTCACCCCCGCCCACCAGTTCCCGACCGGCGGACCGCTGCACGCCGGCCGCCGCGCCGCCGTGGTCGACTGGGCGCGCGGGCGCGGCGGCCTGCTGCTGGAGGACGACTACGACGGCGAGTTCCGCTACGACCGCCAGCCGGTCGGCGCCGTCCAGGGGCTCGACCCCGAGCGGGTGGTCTACCTCGGCTCGGTCAGCAAGAGCCTGTCACCGGCGCTGCGGCTCGGCTGGATGGTGCTGCCGGACCATCTGGTCGACCGGGTGCTCGCCGCCAAGGGCGAACGCGAGGGCTGGGCCAGCGCGTTGGACCAGCTGACCCTCGCCGAGCTGATCGACTCCGGCGGCTACGACCGGCACGTGCGGCGGATGCGCCGCCGCTACCGGGAGCGCCGCGACCAGCTGGTGGCCGCGCTGGCGGGGAGCGCCCCGCACATCGGGGTCTCCGGCGTCGCGGCCGGCCTGCACGCCGTCCTGCGGCTGGAGCCCGGCACCGAGCACGCGGTGCTCCAGGCCGCCGCCCGCCGGGGCCTGGGCCTGGACGGGCTCGCCGACTACCGGCACCCGGGGATCGGCCCGGAGGCCATGCCGGCCATGGACGGCCTGGTCGTGGGCTACGCCACGCCGCCCGACCACGCCTACCCGGCGGCGCTCGCCGCGCTCTGCGACATCCTGCCGCCGCCCGCCTGAACCGGCCGGGCCCGGGGCGGCCGGACCGGCACCGGCCTGCCGGGCGACCGGCTCCGGGTGGCCGTCCGGGACGGCGGGCGAAGCATAGGGCCCCGGGCGGGGCGGTGGGGGCGGAACGCAGCCGGGGTGGTCCGCGGTGTCCGCCCCCGACTCGTGCGTCGGTACGGACCGGGGCGGAGCGGGGCAACGGAACCGGTACCGCGCCCTACGCTCCTTGGTCATGCGCAGAACACATTTGAGCCGTGTCGCCCTCGCCGCGTGCCCGGCCCTCGCCGTCGGTCTGCTCCTCTCCGCCACACCCGCCCAGGCCGACACCCCGCTGCCGTTCACGGCCGTATCCGACCGGCAAACGACCGTCCGGGGCGGCGAGTTCACCCTGACCCTGACGCTCAGCAACCCGTACGACACGCCGATCCAGTTCGTGTACCAGAGCGTTCAGCCGACCTACCAGACCAGTCTGGAGAACGGCCTCAAGTTCACCGCCACGGCCTGCGGCACCCAGACCAACGGCTGCAGCGACAATGTCCACGGCGGGATCGCCCGGTACAACGTGCCGCTCGCCCCCGGTGCCACGAGCAGCTTCACGGTCACCTACACCGTGGCGCCGGACTCGACCTGCGGCGCGGCGACCAGGATCGACTTCTACTCCTACCTGTACTACGAGTACAAGGGGGGCGAGGCCAAGAACTCCGGCATCGTCGGCATCCCCGGCAGCCAGATCGCCTGCGCCTGACGCATCGCCCGACCGGCGCTCCCTCGCCGCTTCCCCGTCGCACCCCCACTGCGCATCCCCGATCCCCCGTCAGGTGCCGGCCGCCCCCGTCCCGGCACCTGACGGGCCGTTCGCGTGCCCGGATCCCGGTGGCGGGCCGGCGCCCATGGTCGGGGCGCAGCTGACCGGCCCCGTTGCGTCGGCCCCGTTGTGCCGGCCCCCCGTTGACGACCCGCTCCCGCCGATGTCGTACGGGGGGTACGCCGCCTGTCCGCTGTCCGCTGTCCGCGCACGGGGGTCGGTCGCGCGGGATCCGCGGCGGGGAACGGATGTTCTCGCGACCCGGGGCCCGAGCGGAATGGGACTGCTTCAGATTCACCCTATCGGGGGGTAGTCGGCCTCCGTGCGGGCCCGGTCGGGCGCTGGTGATCTAGGGTTCCCGATGGGCCGCCGGGAGACGGTGGCCGTGATCGCGATGAATCGCCAACACCCCCATCGATACGCGTGTCTGATGAGCCGTCATGGCATCAGTCGGGGTGGATCGGGGCGACCCCGTCGCCGTCCTTCCCTGACCGCGTGATCCGACCAGATGAATGGAGACCCCTGCCGATGCCCGTGGACACGAGCCCGGAGACAGCGCAGGTCCCGCAGCAGTCCAGCCTCACGACGGCCGCTGCCCGCAACCTCGCCACCACGACCAAGTCCGCACCGCAGATGCAGGAGATCACCTCCCGCTGGCTGCTCAAGGTGCTTCCCTGGGTACAGGCCGCCGGCGGCGCCTACCGTGTCAACCGACGGCTCACCTACACCGTCGGCAACGGTGTGGTCGAGTTCATCAAGACCGGCTCCCAGGTCCGGGTGATCCCCGCCGAGCTGGGTGAGCTCGCCCTGCTGCGCGGCTTCGAGGACGAGGAGGTGCTGACCGCCCTCGCCGACCGCTGCGAGCAGCGCGACTTCGGCCCCGGCGAGGTGCTCACCACCCAGGGCGGGGCCGCCGACCGGATCTTCCTGATCGCGCACGGCAAGGTCAACAAGATCGGCACCGGCAAGTACGGCGACGACACCGTGGTCGGCGTGGCCGGCGACGGCGACCGCTTCGGCGATGACGCCCTGCTGGACCCGGACGCCGTCTGGGAGTTCACCGCCACGACCGCCACCGCCGGCGTCGCGCTCACGCTGACCCGCCGTGACTTCGCCGCCATCCGGGACAACTCGCCGAGCCTCCAGGAGCACCTGCTCGGGTTCCTGGCCCTGCCGCAGCAGGCCCAGAACGAGCGCGGCGAGGCCGAGATCGCCATGTCGGCCGGCCACCACGGTGAGTTCGAGCTGCCCGGTGCCTTCGTGGACTACGAGCTCAAGCCCCGCGAGTACGAGCTGAGCGTCGCGCAGACCATCCTCAAGGTCCACACCCGTGTCGCCGACCTGTACAACGAGCCGATGAACCAGATCGAGCACCAGCTCCGGCTGACCATCGAGGCGCTGCGCGAGCGCCAGGAGCACGAGCTGGTCAACAACCCGGAGTTCGGCCTGCTCAACAACGCCGACTTCGACCAGCGGATCCAGACCCACTCCGGCCCGCCCACCCCGGACGACCTGGACGAGCTGCTCAACCGCCGCCGCGACCCCGACTACCTGCTCGCCCACCCGCGGACGATCGCCGCGATCGGCCGCGAGTTCAACGCCCGCGGCCTGTACCCCCACCACGTCGACCTCGGCGGGCAGCAGGTGCCGGCCTGGCGCGGGGTGCCGATCCTGCCGTGCAACAAGATCCCGATCACCAAGGAGAACACCAGCTCCATCCTGGTGATCCGTACCGGTGAGGACAACCAGGGCGTCATCGGCCTGCACCAGAACGGCATCCCGGACGAGTACCAGCCGTCGCTGTCGGTCCGCTTCATGGGCATCGACGAGAAGGCGATCATCTCCTACCTGGTCAGCGCCTACTACTCGGCCGCGATCCTGGTGCCGGACGCGGTCGGCGTCCTGGAGAACGTCGAGATCGCGCACCGCCGCCACTGAGGACGACCGACAACGGAGCTGGGCCGTAACCGGCCGGCTCGAAGATCGTTTGACCTGATGACGGACGGCCCGCCCCCGGAAGGCGGGCCGTCCGCCTGATCGTGCCTCATCACGTCTGATCGCGCCTGCCCGCGTCCTCCTGCGGGCCGGGCGGATCGCCCTGTTCTGATCCCGTCCCCGGCGACCCGAGAGGTGAGTGGAGCCCATGCCGCAGCGCCGGCAGTCCCGACGGATATCGCTGGACGGCGGTGGGGGTGCGGCCTCCGGTCGGCGGACCAGGCTGATCGGCGCCGCGGTCGGTGTGGTCGCGATGTGCGCCCTGGTCGGCGGCGCCTCGGCGTCCGGCACCGAACACCACGGCGGGGAGCAGCAGCACGGCACGACCGTCGACTCCTGCGTCTGCACCGCGACGGACGTGTCGGTGCAGGTCGGGCCGGGCGGGGACGTGAACGTCGGGGTCGACGTGGACGTCCAGGTCGGCGTCACCGTCGCCCCGACGGTCGACGCGCGACACCAGGGGCCCGGGCTCCCGCACCGGCACCACCCTTGCCGCACGCCGAAGGCCGTGCCCGGACCGGCCTCACCACGGCCCTCGGACACCACGGGGGTCCGTGGGCAGCCCGGCCGCCCGGACGACGAGCACGGCGGGTACGGGGGCCACGACGGGGACTGGTGGCACGGGGACTGGTGGCACCACCACCATCACCACCCGCACCCCTGCCCGAGTGCCACGCCGACGCCGACCCCGACGTCGAGCCCCACCCGCACGCCCAGCCCGACGGCGACCCCGACGCCGAGTGCCACGCCGACGCCTTCGCCGACGTCGAAGCCCAGTCCGACTCCGGCACCCGTCCCCACGCAGTCGCCGACCCCCGCGCCGACAACGCCGGCTCCCAGCAGGACACCTGGGCCCACCCCGCCGCCGGCGGCACCCGCGCCGAACCCGCCCGCACCCCCGGCGCCGGCCCCGGTGGCACCCGCGCCCCCACCGGACCCGGTGGCCCCCAGCCCGGACGCGCCGAGCCCGGTGCGCCCGAGCCCGCTGTGGCCGACCCCGGCGGCGCAGCCCGTGTACCACGTGCGGGCGGCGCAGCCGCCGGTCCCGCCGCAGCACCACCACAACGCCCCGGCGACGACCACCATGCTGCTGGTCACCGTGCCCGCCATCCTGGCGGCGGCGGCCCTGCGCCCGGGCCGTGGACGCGGCCGCGGCCGTTCCGGGCGGTCCTGACCGCCCCACCGAGGCGGCCCGCCCCGGCCCCCGGTCCGGCCCTGGAGCCCGACCTGCCTGGCCCGGGGCCGGCCTCGATCCTTTGTTCCGTCACAAGCCGAGCCAGAGAAGGGAGTTCCCATGTCCGAATGGTTGGCGTTGGCCATCGCGATGGCGGCGGCCTGTGCCGTCGTGGTGGCGGTGGTGGTGCTGCGGCACCGCCGGGTGGGCACCGAGAAGAACGTCGACGAGACCCCGGACGTCATCGACTACATCACGATGATGATCGGCGTGGTCTACGCGATCGTCCTCGGCCTCGCCCTCGCGGGTGTCTGGGAGGCGCGCGGCGCCGCCCAGGACGACCTGTTCCGGGAGGCGCAGTCGTTGCAGGAGGTGAGCGACCGGGCGGTGGTCTACCCGGCCGAGTTCCGCGACCAGGTCCGGGCCGACGTGGACGCCTACGTCTCGTACGTGGTGAAGGTCGAGTGGGACTACATGCGCAAGAACGGCGAGATCTCCGACAAGGGCACCGAACTGCTGGACAAGCTGCGGGTGGACGTCGCCACCCGGCCGCCGGCCTCCGAGCTGGAGTCGCAGTCCTACCAGCCGATCATGGACCGGATCAGCCAGGCCGACGACGCCCGCAACTCGCGCGGGCAGAACGCCGGGCCGACCATGCCCGGGGTCGTCTGGTTCGGCCTGATCACCGGTGCCGTGGTGACCGTCGGCATGCTGTTCGCGCTGCAGATCCGGCGCACGCCGAGGGAGTTGATCCTGGCGGGCTGCTTCAGCGCGCTGATCGCGTTCCTGCTGTTCATGATCTGGGACTTCGACGATCCGTTCGGCCGGAGCGTCTCGGTGACCACCCAGCCGTTCGTCGACCTGTTCCCCTCCCTCGGGCTCAAGGGCTGAGCAGGGCCCGCCGAACCTCGCCGAAGCGGGTGGGGGGGGGGGGGGGGGGGAACGGGGCCCCCCGGGGTTCCGAGAGCCGGACCAGGTTCCCTTCCCCGGGGTT
>NZ_JBWKEQ010000017.1:134789-150386 GCF_056435365.1 Kitasatospora sp. NPDC043949
CTGTCCCCCCCCCCCCCTTCTTCCCCCCTTCCCCCCCCCCTCTCCCCCAGGCCCCCACCCCCCCCCCCCCCCCCCCCCCCGCCCGCTCCCCCCCCCCCCCCCCCCCCCCCCCCCCCACCGGCGTGCCGGACGTCAGCGCAGGCTGCCGTCCATGGAGTTGAGCAGCGTGCCGGAGGCGTCGTCGTTCTCCAGGGAGAAGGCGAACAGGCCGCCGAGGCCCTTGCTCTTGGTGTAGGCCCCGCGCGCCTGGATGGCCTGCGGGGTGTCGCCGGTCCAGAAGTTGGTGCCGTCGTAGACCCAGCTGCTCTCGGTGACCGGGTCCCAGTGGGTGGTGGCGGCGGTCGGGTTGAGCTCCTTCCAGGCGGCCAGTCCGGCCTCCTGGCTCAGCGGCTTGGCGGCCGTCGGGCCGGTCGCGCTCTGGTACAGGCCGTAGTTGGAGCCGGCCGGGACACCCGTCCAGCCGCGCCAGTAGAACGGGATGCCGAGCACCAGCTTGTTGGCCGGGAAGCCGCCGGGGATGCCGTACTCGGGCAGGCCGGTGGTGTACGCGGCGAGCATGGTGTCGACGTTGTACTTGCGGGTGCCGGGGGTGATCGGCGTGGTCGGGTCGGCCGGGCTGTCGTGCAGCGGGTCCTGGTGGTTGGTCGGGCCCTTGGCGTCCCAGGCGCCGTGCATGTCGTAGGACATGACGTCGGCGTAGTCGAGGTAGTTGCCGATCTTGTCGGTCTCCAGCTGGGCGATCTTGTCCTGGCCGCTGGGCAGGGCGGCGGACAGCAGGTAGCGCTTGCCCTGGGCGGAGCCGAGCGCGTCCAGCTGGGTGCGGAACTCCTTGAGCAGGAGGGTGAAGTTCTGCTTGTCGGCGGGGGAGTAGTGGTTGCCGGTGTGGCCGCCGGCCGAGCCCGGGTACTCCCAGTCGAGGTCGACGCCGTCGAAGATGCCGGCCGCCGTGGCCGCGCCGCCGGAGGCGTCGCCCGCGACGCCGGTCGGCAGGTTCCCCTTGAGGAACATGTCGACACAGGAGGAGACGAAGGTCTTCCGGGAGGCGTCGGTGGCGGCCGCGTCGGAGAAGTACTTGGAGTACGTCCAGCCGCCGATCGAGATGGTGAACCGCAGGTTCGGGTACTTGGCCTTGAGCTGGCGCAGCTGGTTGAAGTTGCCCTTGAGCGGCTGCTCCCAGGTGTCGCTGCTGCCGTCCACGCTGGTGCCGGAGTTGTAGTCGGACTGGTAGTCGGCGTAGGCGTCGCCCGCGCCGTCACCGGCGTTGGGGTTGTTCTCGTTGGTCGAGTCGGAGGCCTTCACCGCCTGGAAGCAGGTGAGCTTGGTGGGGTCGATGTTGGCGAACGCGTAGTGGATGACGTCCAGCTTGCCCGCGGCGCCGCTGGTGTCGACGTTCTTCGGGTAGTACGCGTTCTCGTAGACGCCCCACTGGTCGAAGTAGGCCGAGCGGACGGGCTGTTGCGCGGGGGCGGCGGCCGTCGTGGTGCTCACCGCGGCGGACTGGGCGGAGGCGTGGGAGCCGGAGTAGCCCTGGACGCTGAAGGTGTACGCCTTGCCGGGCAGCAGCGAGCTGACGGCGACGGAGGTGCCCATCGAGGTGGCGACCAGCTGGCCGTTGGACCACACCTTGTAGGCGATCGGGCCGTCGCCGGTGGTCAGGGTGGAGGGCTGCCAGGTGAGCACCACGGCGCCCGCGGTGACCTTGGTGACGGCGACGCCGGTGGGCGTGGTGACCTTGCCGTCCCCGGCCGGGCCGCTGGCGGTGGCCGTCGCGGTCGGGCTGCCGGATCCGGTGGGGCTGCCGCTGGCCGTCGGACTGCCGCTCGCGGTGGGGCTGCCGGACGCGGTCGGACTGCTGGACGCGGTCGGGCTGGTGGAGGCCGTCGGGCTGCCGCTCGCGGTCGGGCTGCCGGTGGAGGTGGGCCCGGCCGGGCCGGTCAGGCTGAGGTCGTCGGCGTAGTAGGCGCCGGTGCCGTACCAGCCGTGGGTGAAGACCGTCACCGAGGTGGTGGTGGCGCCGGTGGTGAAGGTGGTGCTCAGCTGGTTCCAGCCGGTGCCGCCGGGTGTCCAGACCGAGGAGTTGACGCCCGTCCCGGTGGCGCCGAGGTAGACGTAGCTGCCCTGGACGAAGCCGGACAGGGTGTACGTGGTGTTCGGCTGGACGGTGACGGTCTGCTGGCACTGCGCGGTGTCGGAGGCCGAGGCCGCGCCGCTGAGCGAGTAACTCCCGCCGTGCACCGGGGTGGTGACGACGGAGCCGTTGGAGCAGGTCCAGCCGGTCAGGGTGCCGGCCTCGAAGTCGCCGTTGGCCAGCAGGTTCACCGGGGCGGCCGAGGCGGGGCTGAGGGTCAGGGCGAGGGCGGCGCCGCTGGTGCTGAGCGTGGCGGCGAGGGCCAGGGCCATGGCCCGTCTGCGCGGGGCGGTCCGGTGCCCGGCGGCCTGGGCGGGCCGTGCGGGCATGACGCGGTCGTGCATGCGGTTGTCCTCCGGATGTGTGGGGGTTTCCGGCGGTGCGTGGCCCGGGGTGGGCCGGGGGAGCCGCCCGGGCGCTGTGGGGGCGCGCGGGCAGGTGGAGCGTGCCGACGTACGGACGGCGGGCGCGGCGGGTCGGCTGACCCGCTCGCGTCACGACATCACAGATTGGACTGGACCAATATTCGCCGTCAAGGGTGTCCGCCCGCTGGACCGTTCCGGGCCGCCGACGCCCGGGCCCGGTAGGTTGACCGCTGCGGAGCAGGCCCGCCGAACGGAGGACTCGCGATGGACAGCCAGGACTGGGACGACCGCTACGCCGCGACCGAGCTGGTGTGGGGCGCCGAGCCCAACCGCTGGGTGGTCCGCGAACTGACCGGCCTCACCCCGGCCCACGTCCCCGGCCACGCCCTCGACCTGGCCGCCGGCGAAGGCCGCAACGCCATCTGGCTGGCCGGCCGGGGCTGGGAGGTCACCGGGCTGGACTACTCCGCCGTCGCCCTGGAACGTGCCGAGCGGCTCACCGCCGACCTGCCCGACGAGGTCGCCGACCGGCTCACCTGGCGGCACGGCGACGCCCGCACCTTCGAGGCCCCCGCCGCCGGCTACGACCTGGTCCTGGTCGCCTACCTTCAGGTCCCCGCCCAGGACCGGCGGGCCGCGCTGCGCCGCGCCGCCGCCGCGCTCGCTCCCGGCGGCACCCTGCTGGTGGTCGGGCACGACCTGAGCAACCTCACCGAGGGCGTCGGCGGCCCGCAGGACCCGGCCGTGCTGTTCACCCCGGAGGACGTCCTCGCCGACCTCGCGGACCGCGGCCTGCGCACCGTCCGGGCCGAACGGGTGCACCGGACGGTCGGCCCGGAGCCCGGGCACAAGGGCGAGGGCGACGGCGTCGCGGTCGACGCGCTGGTGCGCCTGGAGCGGGGTGCCGAGTGACGGGGGACCGAGTGATGGAGCACCGAGTGGCGGGGGGCCAGGTGACGGGGGGCCGAGTGATGGAGCACCGAGTGGCGGCGCGGCCGGCCCGGCGCACCCTGCTCACCGGCCTGGCGATCGCCGCTCCGGTGCTGCTGGCGGGTTGCTCGGCCTCCTCCGGCAAGGCCGGCAAGAAGGCGGGCAAGGAGGCCGGCGCGGCCAGGGCGAGCGACGCGGGCGGCGAGGCCCTGGTGATGATCATCCGGCACGGCGAGAAGCCGGACGGCGGCCACCCGGGACTGGACGAGAACGGCGGCCACGACGGCAAGTCCCTCACCGAGCGCGGCTGGTCCCGCGCCCGGGCGCTGCCCACCTTGTTCGCCCCGCCCGCGCCCGGCCTGCGCACCCCCGCCCGGATCCTCGCCGCCGCCGACCAGGGCCCACTGGCGGGGGCGCACCGGATGCGGCAGACCGTCACCCCGCTCGCCGCCAAGCTCGGGCTGACCGTCGACACCGGGTACGCCGAGTCCCAGGAGACCGCCCTGGCCGGCGCCGCCCTGGCCGGGCCCCAGCCGGTACTGATCTGCTGGGAGCACTCGCGGATCCCGCGGATCGTCGAGGCGCTCGGCGCCGCCGGCAGCGGCGCACCCGCCACCTGGCCGGACCGCTTCGACCTGGTCTGGGTGTTCGCCCGCCCGGCCGGCGGAGCCTGGACCTTCCAGGAGGTCCGCCAGCACCTGCTGGACGGCGACGCCTGATCCGCCTGCGGGCGTACGAGATGTGACGAAGCGTCAACTAGCTTGTGGGTCATGAGGACTCGCACGTTCTTCGCCGCCGCGGCCGTCACAATGCTGCTGCTGTCCGGCTGCGCCGAATCCGGCTCCGAGGACGGGCCGCAGCCCCGGCCGACCCGGGCCGGCGGCGCGCCGCCGACCGGGGGCGAGCGCCGGGCCGACGGCGCCGAGCTGCTCTACCGGGCCGAGGGTGGCCGCAGCGCCCAGAACCCCGCCTTCGCCCCGGACGGCCGCTCGGTGCTGCTGACCGAGTTCAGCGAGGGCTACAACAAGGGCGCCGCCGCCCTCGGGGTGCTGCCGCTGGACGGCGCCCGCGCGCCGCAGAAGGTCCTGGAGGATCCCGACAAGGCCGCCGTCAACCTCCCGGGCACCAGCTGGAACGCCGCCACCGGCGCCTTCACCTTCGCCACCGACCGGGAGTCCGGCCACGACGAGGTCTGGCTGATGACGCCCGGCGGCAGCCCCGAGCGGGTCACCCGGCACGAGGACGGCAGCGGCTACAGCGAGCCGAGCTTCTCCCCGGACGGCGCGTGGATCGTCTTCCAGCAGAGCTGGGAGCCGGAACACGCCGCCGTGCACGGCGACGACGCCGAACAGGACTCGCTCTGGAAGGTCCGCCGCGACGGCGGCGCCCCCCTCCGGCTGGTCGACGGCAAGGGCACCGGCACCGACAACCGGCAGCCGAACTGGTCGCCCCGGGGCGACCGGATCGTCTTCCAGCGGCGCGCCGCCGGCGGCGAGAACTGGGCGCTGTGGACGGTCGGCGCGGACGGCACCGGCCTGCGCCAGGTCACCGACGTGCCGGGCGAGCACACTGATCCCACCTGGTCCCCGGACGGCCGGTACCTGGTGTTCTCCTCCAACCTCGGCAACCTGCCGAACGCCCAGGTCTTCGTGGTCGCGGCCGACGGCGGACGCCCCGTCCGGGTGACCGGCGACGACGGCTCGTACGACGGCGCGCCGAGCTGGTCCCCGGACGGGAAGTGGATCGCCTTCGAGTCCGCCCCGGGCGGCGAGGCCAACCCCGCCGCCCTCTGGCGCATCCCCGCGCCCGCGCTCTAGCTCACCGTCACCGTCACCACCGAGTACTGCACGACGGTCAGCGGCACGCTGACCGTCGCTCCCGTGACGGTGTACGGGACGGGCTTGGGCGTCGGGTCGGTGCCGTCCGGGGTGGCGACGGTGACGGCCGTGACGGCGGCGCCGACCGGGAGGGCGTAAGAGAGCGTGCAGTTGGCGGGCGTGGTGCGGAAGGCCGCCGGGGTGTTGCCGAAGTTGGTGAAGTTCACCAGGTGGACGACGGCGTCGTTGCCGAGCCGCCGCGCGTCCAGGAAGATCCGGGGGTCCCCGGCCAGGGTGACGGCGGGCGGTGCGGACTGGCGGACGGGGGCGAGCAGTTGGTCGGCCGAGGCCTGGTCGGTCTTGGTGAGGTAGCTGAGTCCGGCCCGGTTGCGGACGTACCAGCAGGTGCCGCTGCCGTAGGCGTTCTGCTTGCCGGCCGGCAGCGGGCTGCCCCGGCGCAGCCCGAGCACGTCGGAGAGCGCGAACTCGGCGCGCTGGCCGCCCAGTTCGTCGAGCGCGGTGGGAGCCGGGCCGGTGATCACGATCGTCCCGCCGGCCGCGACGAACCCCCGCAGCACGGCCGCCTCGGCGTCCGAGACAGCCTGGAGGTCGGGCAGCAGCAGCACCTTGAACCGGGCCAGGTCGGCGGCGGCCAGGCCGGGGCTGGGCACCGTGTCGAACGGGATGTGCGCGTACACCAGCGCCTTCACCGCGCCCCGGAACTCGCCCAGCCAGGGGACGGAGGCGCAGCTCTGCTCCGGGTCGTCGCCGCCCCACCAGTCGCTGATCCCGGCCGGCGCGGTCGCGTTGACGTACATCCCGATGCCCGCGCCCGGGCTGACGTAGTCCCGGGACGGGCTGGAGTGGTAGACGCCGACCTGGGCGGCCGAGGCGGCGTTGTAGAGCCGCTCCTGGTTGGTCTGGACGAAGCGGTACATCCGGGCACGCATCGCCGCGTCCACGGTGTCGTTCTTGTACGGCGTCTTCACCTCGTAGGGGTTGCAGCCGGCCGCGATCAGCTGGGACATCACCAGCGAGGCGTCGTCGGCCTGCCAGCCGTAGGAGAACGCCCAGGCGGGCTTGGTGCCGCTGGCGCCGCGCGCGTACTTGTACATCGAGATGAGACAGACCCAGTCGGAGGCGGTGGCGTGCCGCATGCCGTCGTAGTTGCCGAGGATGTCCACCTCCCAGACCTGGCTGACGGCGCCCTCGGCCTGGCGCAGGTAGCCGCCGTCCAGGCCGATCGAGGTGGCGTAGCGGTAGTCCATCGAGACGGTCTCGACGAAGGTGACCAGGTCGGGGTTGACCGCGCGCCCGGCGGCGGCGATGTCGAGCTGGAACTGGAGCAGGTTGCGGTGGCGCCATTCGAGGTAGCGGCGGAACACCGGGTCGGCGAAGTCGGCGGCCTTGGGCAGGGCGAGGCCGCTGTCGGCCTTGAAGGCGGCCGCGCCCCAGGTGGAGGCGTCGCACCAGGAGAGCACGCCGTCGAAGTAGATCGGGACGTCCGGCCAGATGCCGTCCACACCGGTGGCGGCCACGCCCTTGATCCGCTTGAGGTAGTAGTCCCGCCAGGGCGAGTTGGGGCTGAGCCAGACGCTCTCGTCGCCCGGGTCGACCCAGACCACCACGCTGCCGTAGAACACGTTGGGCTTTCCGGCGAGGTCGCGCTGGACCCAGGCGCCGCCCTGGTCGTTCTTGTAGAACGAGCGGCCCTTCTCGCCGCCGGGGGAGATCAGCTCCAGGGAGGGGTAGTACATGACGACCTTGAGGCCGGCGGCGTGCGCCAGGCCGGTGAAGGTCTTCACCTCGGCCATGTGGGCCGCGAACTCGGCGTCGGTGAGCCAGTTGGAGAGCAGGGTGTCGAGTTCGATGACGCTGACGTTCTGCGCCCTGAGGGCGTCGACGGCGCTCTGCATGTCGGCGGGCTCGTTGAAGGTGCCGTCGCCGACGCGGGCGAACCGGGCCCAGTCCGGCCAGGGTTGCGCCGTGGCGGCGCCGCCGCCGGGGAGGGTGGCGGGTGCGGGCACGGACTCCGGTACGGGCGCGGGCGCGGGCTCCGGGGCGGCGGCCCAGGCCTGGCCGCCGGGCAGCAGGCGGACGGTGGCGAGCGCGCCGCCGGTGCCCAGGCCGGCCCGCAGCAGGCGGCGGCGGCCGAGGCGCGAGGTGGTGGCGGCGGTGGCGGGTGCGGGCGGTGTTCCTTCGTGCTCGGACATGGTGGTCCCCCCAGCGTGGGTTGGCGGATCACGGGAACGTGCGCGGAACGCTCGGTGCGTCGGCGGCCGTTCTCCCGGTCGGCGGCGCCTCCGAGCCGACCCTAGTCCGCGGGCCGCCCGCCTGTTCGGGCCCTGTTCGCGGCTACGCCAGACGTCGGATCGCCGGTTGCCAGGTTGACCGAGCCGGATTGCGCGCCGCCCCGCGCAAGCTCCTCCCCGGGGCGCTTGACAGTGTGCAGACCGCCCCCGGCGGTGACGGCGGGGGGAGTGCGGGGTAGGGGTGCTGGGAGCGCGCCGGTCGGATGATCATAGATGTTCGACAGTGCTGTAGATTCACGGCACGGAGCGGCGGCAGGGACGAGGAGGGCACGATGAGCGTTTCGCTGGCCAAGGGGCAGAAGATCAGCCTGGAGAAGCCGGGCGGCGGTCAGCTGAGTGTGGTCCGGATGGGCCTGGGCTGGAAGGCCGCGCAGCCCAAGGGCTTCTTCGCCAAGCTGCTGGCCGCCGGTCGGGAGATCGACCTGGACGCCTCGGCGGTGCTGTTCTCCCAGGGGCGGCCGGTGGACGTGGTCTTCTTCCAGCACCTCAACAGCAATGACGGTTCCGTCCGGCACAGCGGCGACAACCTGGTCGGCGGCGCGGGCGACGCGACCGACGACGAGTCGATCACCGTCGACCTGACCAAGATGGCCGCCGAGGTCGACCAGATCCTCTTCACCGTCAACTCCTTCACCGGCCAGACCTTCCAGGAGGTCGAGGCGGCCTTCTGTCGGCTGGTCGACGAGCAGACGGGCGCCGAGCTGGCCCGGTACACGCTCACCGGGGGCGGCCCGTACACCGCGCAGATCATGGCCAAGGTGCAGCGCACGCCCGCCGGTTGGCAGATGACCGCGATCGGGCAGCCGGCCAGCGGGCGGACCTTCCAGGACCTGATGCCGGAGCTGGTCAAGCACCTGTGACCCGGCCAGGGGCCGGCCCGCCGTGGCCGGCCCCGTCCGCTTCCCCCGCCGCAGCCCGGGAGTCAGCGCGTTTCGAGGTCGCGGCGCCGGAACCCGGCCAGCGCCAGGGCGATCAGGGCGGCCGCGACCAGGGTGAGCGCCGCGAGCGGCGTCCAGTCCATGGCAGCCGCCGGGAGCCGGGGCACCTGCCCGAACGGGGAGAGCCGGTCCAGGCCCGCGGGGAGCTTCAGCAGCGGGCCCAGGTACCCGATCACGAACGCGTACGCCGGCACCAGCCAGGCCAGCTGCGTCGCCCGGGGCAGCCAGCCGTACACGGCGGCGGCGAACCCCACCGTCACCCACTGGGCGGGCGCGAACGCCAGGGCCGCGCAGACCAGTCGCGGGAACGCGCCGGCGTCACCGGTGGACAGCGCCCCGGCCAGGCCGAAGCCCACCCCCGCCGCGAGCAGCACCGCGGTCGAGCCCAGCAGCGCCGCCGCCAGGTGCCCGCCCAGCCAACCGGACCGGGACACCCCGGTGGCCAGCACCGGCTCGGCCCGCCCGGCGCTCTCCTCGGCGCGCGGGCGCAGCGTCGCCAGCACCGCGTAGACCGCGCCGACCACCGCCACCACCAGCAGGGTCATCGCGGCGAAGGAGTCGGTGAGCGAGCGGCCGCCGAGCCGGGCGAGGGCCTCCTTCAGCTGGTCGACGTCCTTGACCATCGCGTCGGCGCCGCCCAGCAGTGACCCGTACATCGCGCCGAGCAGCAGCAGCGCGACCGCGAAGCCGCCCAGCAGGCCGCGGTGCAGGCGCAGGGCGAGGCCGAGCGGGGTGCCGAGGGCGGGGCGGGCGGTGGGCGGCCCCGGGCGGGCGGCGCGCAGCCCGGCGCCCACGTCCCGTCGGGTGCTCAGCGCGAAGCCGGCCACCCCGGTGACGGCGGCCAGGGCGAGCGCGGGCAGCAGCGGCCACCAGCGGTCGTCCACGAAGGGGTAGCTGCGCTGGAGCCAGCCGATCGGGGAGGCCCAGGAGAGCCCGTTCGACCCGGCGTCCCCGGCGGCGCGCACCGCGTAGGCGGCGCCGAGCACCGCGAGGGCCAGCCCGGAGGCCGTCCGGGCGTGCGCGGTGACCTGGACGGCGACGGCGGCGACCGCCGCGAACAGCAGTCCGGCGGCGGTGGTCGCGGCCCCGAACAGCAGCGCGCCGCCGGTGCCGAGCCCGGGGACGCCGAGGGCGGGCAGCCCGGCGGCGAGCAGCAGGCCGAGCGCGAGGTCGGCGACGACTGCGGCGCCGAGGGCGGCCGCGAGCTGGGCGTGCCGGCCGACGGCGGCGGAGCGGACCAACTCGGCCCGCCCGCTCTCCTCCTCGGCCCGGGTGTGCCGGGTGACGGTCAGCACGCTCATCAGCCCGGCCAGCACCGCCAGCAGGCCGAGCAGCCGGTGGCCGAGCATGGCGCCCCAGGTGTAGTCGGCCAGGTAGTGCCCGGGGCCGGTCATGGCGAGGACGGCCGGGCCGGCGGAGGCGTGGGCGATCGAGGCGCGGTCGGCGGCGGTCGGGTAGAGGGTGTGCACACTGTTGGCGCTGGCGAGGGTGAGCAGGCCGAGGCCGAGCACCCAGGCGGGGAGGCGGAGCCGGTCACGGCGCAGGGCGAAGCGGAGCAGCGTGGCGGTGCCGGCCAGGGTGGTGCGCGGGCGGGGCGGGCGCGGGGCCGTGGCGGGCGCGCTGGTCGCGGTGGTGGTGGCGGTCATCGGGCGGCCTCGCCGTCGACCGGGTGCCCGTTGGCGGCCAGCTCGTCGCCGTAGTGGCGCAGCATCAGTTCCTCCAGCGTGGGCGGGTGGCTGACCAGGCTGCGCAGCCCGGCCTCGCCGAGGCGGCGGACGGCGGCGTCGAGGTGGGCGCCGTCCACGGCGAAGCGCACCCGGGCGCCCTCGGTGCGGACGGCGTGCACGCCCTCCAGCGTCTCCAGCCCGGTGACGGGGCGGTGGGTCTCGGCCTCGACCGTGGTGCGGGTGAGGTGGCGCAGTTCGCCGAGGCTGCCGGTCTGCACCACCCGGCCGTGGCGGATGATGCTGACCCGGTCGCCGAGCTTCTCCACCTCGTCCAGGATGTGGCTGGACAGCAGGACGGTCCGCCCCTGCCGCCGGGCCTGGAGGACGACGTCCTGGAAGACCACCTCCATCAGCGGGTCGAGGCCGGAGGTCGGCTCGTCGAGCAGCAGCAGTTCGGCGTCGGAGGCGAGCGCGGCGACGATGGCGACCTTCTGCCGGTTGCCCTTGGAGTAGCTGCGGCCCTTCTTGGTGGGGTCGAGGTCGAAGCGCTCGATCAGCTCGTCGCGGCGGCGGCGGTCGAGCCGGCCGCGCAGCCGGGAGAGCAGGTCGATGGCCTCGCCGCCGGTGAGGTTGGGCCACAGTTCGACGTCGCCGGGGACGTAGGCGAGGCGGCGGTGCAGTTCGACGGCGTCGTGCCAGGGGTCCTTGCCGAGCAGCCGGGCGCTGCCGCCGTCGGCGCGCAGCAGACCGAGGAGCACCCGGATGGCGGTGGACTTCCCGGCGCCGTTGGGTCCCAGGAATCCGTGCACCTCGCCGGTCTCGACGGTGAGGTCGAGGCCGTCCAGCGCGGTGGTCCGGCCGAAGGTCTTGCGGAGGCCGGTCAGAGCGATTGCCTTCGTCATGCTGCTGAAGCTACCGTAGTTTCAGAAAAACGTGAATATTGGGAAGGCGTTAAAGTTCAGTCGAGTTGTTGATCACCGGAGAGGGGAAGGCGCGCGTGGTGGAGCGGGAAGCGGAGAAGGAGCGCGACGAGCAGGCGGTGTCGGACTTCGTCGAACGGTTCGCGGCCGAGCTGGTGGCCGCGGGCATGGGCCGGATGCCGGCCCGGCTCTTCTCCTGCCTGATGGCCGAGGAGAGCGGCGTCCTGACCTCCGCCGAGCTCTCCGAACGGCTGCGGATCAGCCCGGCCGCGGTGTCCGGCGGGATGCGTTACCTCACCCAGATCGGCCTGGCCGCCAAGGAGCGCGAGCCGGGCTCGCGGCGCGACCGCTACCGGGTGCTGAACGACGTCTGGTTCGAGTCGCTGACCCGGCGCGACGAGTACCTGCTGCGCTGGGTGCGGGTGCTCAGGGAGGGCGAGGCCACCGTCGGCGCGGGCACCGTCGCGGGGGAGCGGCTGGCGGAGAGCGCGGCCTTCTTCGCGTTCATGGTGGACGAACTGCACGGGATGCTCGCGCGGTGGCGGGTGCACCGGGCGACGCTGGGTCCGGGGGCGCTGCCCAGGGCCGGGGCCGGGTCGGATCCGGCGTAGGTCTCGGTCCAGCTCTCGGTCTCGAGCTCGGTCTCGGGAGCTTGGTGCGGCGGGGTGGGGAACGCGGAAGGCCCGCACCAGGGGTGCGGGCCGTCGGCGGATGGGGCGGTGTCAGCGGGTCGGCGGGGCGGCCGAGGGGGAGAGGCCTGCGCTGGGGGTCGTGCTCGGGGCGGCGGAGGAGGGGGTGCCGCCCGGGGTGGGAGTGCCGCCGGGGGTCGGCGTCGCCGTGGCGCACCCGGGGGCGGCCGGGGTGCCGGACGGCGTGCCGGTCGGGGTGGCCGTCGGGGACGGGCTGCCCGTCGGGGTGGTCGTGGCCGTCGGGCTCGGGCAGTCGGTGGGCGTTCCGGTCGGCGTCGTGGTCGGCGTCGTGGTGGGGGTGCCGGACGGCGTGCCGGTCGGGGTGGCCGTCGAGGACGGGGTGCCCGACGGAGTGGTCGACGGCGTGCCGGACGGCGTGGCCGGCGCGGTCGACGGCGGTGTGGTGCCGGGCGTGCCCGTCGGGGTGGTGCTCGGGTCCGTCGTCGGCTGCGCGGAGGAGGACGGCGTCGGGGCCGGCGAGGTCGGCTGCGCGCTCGGCGAGGGCTGCCCGCCCGGGGGCGGGGTGGTCCCGGGGGCGCTCGGCGTCCCGGGGGTGGCGCCAGGAGTCGTCCCGGTCGGCGGCAGCAGCGGCGCGAGGGGCAGGAGCGGGGAGGGCAACGAGGCCGGCGGGGTCGAGGAGGCCGGGCGGTTCGGCACGGTGGTGACGCTGCCGCTGCCGTAGTGCGCCATCCAGTTGCGGACCGTCCGCAGGTACTCGCCCGAGTTGTTGTAGCTGAGGATCGCCCGGTCGAGCTGCGCCGGGTCGGCGAGGTCGCGCCCGCCCGCGCACAGGTAGCGGGCGGCGCTCTCGGCGGCGTCGAAGATGTTGTTCGGGTCGGCCTTGCCGTCGCCGTTGGCGTCCGTGCCCCAGGTCGCCCAGGTGGAGGGGATGAACTGCATCGGCCCGACGGCGCGGTCCCAGCGCGCGTCGCCGTCGTAGCGCCCGCCGTCGCTGTCGGGTATCGCGGCGAAGCCGTTGCCGTCCAGCGCCGGACCGAGGATCGGGGTGAGGGTCGTCCCCGTCGCGTCCACCTGGCCGCCGTTGGCCTGGCCGGATTCGACCTGGCCGATCGCGGCCAGCAGTTGCCACGGCAGGTGGCAGCCGGGCGAGCGCTGTGCGGCCGAGGCCTCGGCCTGGCGGTAGGCGGCGAGCACGGTCGCGGGCAGGGCCGGGCCGGTGGCGGCGAAGGGGCCGGCGGCGGGCGCGCCGGGCACCGTGCCGGGCGGCTGCGGCAGTTGGACGGTGCCGCCGCCGTCCGCCGGGACGCCGGTGCCGAAGGCGCTGCCGGCGCCGCCGGTCGGGCTGCCGCCGGGCTGGGAGGCGGAGGCGTCCGGCGACGTCACGGCGTCGGCGGCCGCGACCGGGGCGAGCCCGAAGCCCGTCACCTGGGAGCCCGTCAGTGCGGCGAGTGCGGTGAAGGCCGCAGCCGTCCCCGTGACCCGCTTGCCGAGCCGCAGCCCGCGCCCGCCCTGCACCTTGCCGAACCTCGCCGTCATACCGTGCCCCTCCCCGTAGCCGTCCCGACCCTGCCGGAACGGATGAACCGTCGTCATCGTGCCTGCCGCCGGACGGCGGCTCCCGCCGTCGCAACGATTAGTATCACGACGGTCTGACGCGACAGGGGTGGCCGGAGGTTGCCGCGGCCCGGCGCCGACATCGAATACCGCAGGTCAGCAGGGGTGGGGGAATGCCCGCTCGGGCTCGGGCCGGGACTCGATCCGCGTCGCGGCCAGGCTGGCCGACGGCCCGGCCGGGTAAGGGAGTTGGGGTGCGTGCGCGTCCGCCACGGGTTCCGTCCGCGGGCCCGGTGGCGGCACCGGAGGGCTGTGCGGGTCGAGCTTCGACGTTATCTCCCGTTCCTGCCAAGGGAGTTGACCGGGGGCGTGCCGGTGGTGGGCCGGGCGTGCAGGGGCCCGGACAGGCGGTCCGGGGCGCGGGGGTGGTGCGTGCGCGTCGTTCCGGGCTCCCCGGCGGCGCCCGCCTCCGACCCTCCTGACCTGCGTGGATGTCCGCCGCCGGGCGGGTGCTTCCCTACCAGGGCGGGCGTGCGGACACCAGGGGGCGGCCCCAACTCGCCCCTGGACGGGTGACGTTCTGGTGAAAAGGGCATGCCAGGAATCTCCGCCCGGCATGCTGTGCCCCGTGACCATGCGGATGGAGGCCCGGACTGTGAGCGCGAACCTGCCCGAGACCGTCGCCGAGGGAGCGGTCGTCCTTCCGGCCCCCCCTCGGGCGGTCGACGACCTGGCCCGCGACCTGACCCAGGCCGCGGCCGCCGTCCGGGCGGTCTCGCGGGTCGCCCGCAGCGGTGGGGACCTCGCCGTCGCCGCGTACACCGCGGTGGTGTGCACCGGGCGTTCGGCCGCCCGCGTACTGGAGGAGGCCGCCGCCTGGTGCCGGCAGGCCCCCGGGGCCGAGGTGCACTCGCTCGCCTGGGCCCGGGTGCCGGGGCACCGCGAGGACGTGGACGAGTACCGCGTCACCCTCGCCGTCAGCTTTCCCGACGACGAGACCGGCGAGCACCTCGGCGACACCCATCGCGCCCGCCGGTGAGGAATCCGTAGGATGATCCCCATGGGTGATGGGGACACGAAGCAGCTGACGGGCGACCAGGCGCAGGACGCGACGGACGACGGCCCGCGAGAGCTCTCGCGGGCCGCCGCCGTGGCCGTGACGGTGCTCGCCGCCCTCTGCGGCGCCGCCGTCCTGCTGGCCGTCTTCCACTGGCTGGGCTGGAGCGTCCCCTGGGTCGGCTGGATCGTCGCCAAGGCCGGCATCAAGCTCGCCGTCGGGGGCTTCGCCGGGCTCGCCGCCGCCTTCGCCTGGCTCCGGTCGCGGCTGGGGCGTGCGGCGAGCGACTCGCGGTCCTGACGGCGATCCAGGGCCTGTCCGGGCCGGCCGTGCGTCAGCCGGAACGGCCCAGCAGCATCATGAAGAGCGCGTAGTTCGGGATCCGGCTGACCGCGGTGTTCGACAGCGAGAGGAACCTGCCGTCCTTCTTGACCACCAGGTAGCCGTTGACCACGCTGATCGACTTGATGTCGGACCAGGGCACCAGACCGCGCTTCACCGTGCGCAGACCGGCCGAGCTGACCAGCAGGTCGCCGAAGGCCAGTTCCCCTCCGTCCGCCAGCGAGGCCCGGGCCCCGGACAGTTGGGTGGCCGCGACGTAGTGCGCGGCGACCTCGCCCAGTTCCGCCCACCTGCCCAGCTGGGTGCCCCTGTCCCCGCCGCTGAGCTTGGCGCGCCGCGGGTCGCGGTACTTGCCGTCGATCGTGAACGTCTCCCCGTCGTCCCGGATGAACCGGTAGGAGAAGTCCGTTTCGGTGTAGATGTTGTGCGAGTAGTGGGCGACGGTCGCCTGCATCACGGTCGAGACCTCGTCCCAGCGGAAGACCGTGAGCTCCAGGCCCCCGCCCTCGTGCACCAGGCCGTGGTCGAAGTGGTAGACCCGGAGCTTCTCCTCCTCGCGCGGCTTGCCGAACAGCCGTGTCTTCGTCAGCACCAGGAAGCACTGGCGCAGCAGGCCGAGGCCGGCCTGCTGCGCCTGCTCGGCCACTGCGGCGGTGATCTGGGTATCCGTGGTCTCGACGACCTTCACCATGGGCTCGCTCCTGTGTATGGCGACTACGGCCATGGGAGTATTCCCCGGAGCCGGGGGACGTGAGGCACAACAGCGGCCGCCCGCTCGGGCTTTCGCAGTCTTTCGGCCAGTCGCGGGCCGCCTGCTGGACGAACGCGCCCCGAGGGGCGCCGGGGGGGGGGGGGGGGGGGGGGGGGGGGGGGGGGGGGGGGGGGGGGGGTGTCGGAGCGCGAAACACCATAGAAGG
>NZ_JBWKEQ010000017.1:150396-164989 GCF_056435365.1 Kitasatospora sp. NPDC043949
TTTCCGCGTTTTTTGTGCACTTCGAGGGCCGCTGCCGGAACAAGACACCCCGAGGGGTCCCCGCCCGGGCGGGCCGCCCCCCGGTGACGTTCGGCCCCCCGCCGTGCCTCACCCGACGCGCGCCCCGACGGCCGCGGTCGAGCGGCCGGGCACTCAACCCGCCTGCGGGGTGGGGCAGACGAGGTCGCGCTCGGGGGCGCGGCCGCCCAGCAGGTAGCTCTCGACGACGTCGGTGACGCAGGAGTTGGCGGTGGGGTACTGGCCGTGGTCGCCGCTCCCGGTGACGGTCACCAGCTTGGAGCCGCGCAGCGCGCGGTGCGCGCCGAGCGCGGCCTCGTAGTACGTCGCCGGGTCGTGCACCGAGTTGAGCATCAGCACCGTCGGCAGGTGGGCGCCGGTCACCTTGACCTTGGGGGCGGGCGCGGTCGGCCAGGCCGCGCAGACCGCGCTGAAGGCCAGCGTGCGCGCGCCCGCCAGCGGATAGCGCGCGGTGTTCTCCGCGCCGCGCTGGACCCAGGTGTCCATGTCCTTGGTCCACGGGGTGTCGTTGCAGGTCACCGAGAAGTACTCGGCGAGGAACTCCGGGCTGAGGTACTGGCCGAACAGCCGCCCGGCCATCGTCCTGGCCGCGGGGTCGGCCCCCGGCCAGTCGTCGACGGCGGTCAGGGCCTGGGCGAGGAAGGGGAAGGTGTCCCGCTCGTAGATCGCGCTGATCGCGCCGTTGTCCAGCTGGTTCGGGCCGATCGTCAGGGAGCCGTCGACGATGGGCTGGTCGTGCAGCGCGGCGCGCCGCTGCTCCCAGTGCGCCTGCACCTCCTCGGGGGTGGAGCCCCAGTGGTAGGTGGCGTCGCGGGCCGCCAGCCACGGCACGAAGTCCTCGTCGAAGCGGCGCTGGAAGCTCATCGGCTGGCCCAGTTCGAACTTCTCCCAGGTGCCGTCGAAGCCGATGTTGCTGTCCAGGATCATCCGCTCGACCCGGTGCGGGAAGAGCGTCCCGTAGTAGGCCCCGATCATCGAGGCGTAGGAGGGGCCGAAGTAGCTGAGCTTCTGCTCGCCGAGCAGGCCGCGGAACAGGTCGATGTCGTGGGCGGTCTGCTCGGTGTTCAGGTAGGGCAGCAGGTCGCCCGTGCGCTCCTGGCAACTGGCGGCCAGCTTCTTGGAGTTGGCGACCACCCGGTCGATCGCCGCCGGGGACTGGTCGCGGAAGTCGCCGGCCAGGAAGTCCTGGAACTCCTCCGGCGTCTGGCACACGGCCCGGGTGCTCTCGCCGACCCCGCGCTGGTCGAAGCCCACGATGTCGTACGCGGCGCCGACGGCCGGGGCGGCCGTGGCCAGGTTCGCCGGGCGCAGCAGGCCCGACGCGCCGGGGCCGCCGGCGGCCATCAGCAGCGTGCCCTTGCGCTTGGCCGGGTCGCCGGCGCGGTGCCGGGAGACGGCGATCGTCACGTCGGCGCCGGCGTCGGCGTGGTGCCAGTCGCGCGGGGCGGTCATGGTGGCGCAGTCCAGCGCCGGCTGCTTGGCGCAGGGCTGCCAGGCGAGGGTCTGGTGGGTGTAGCGGGCGGGGGCGACCTCGGCGTCGCCCGGGTTCCGGCCGGCGTCCGGGGCGGCGCTGGCGGTGGCCGGTACGGCGAGGCCGGCCAGGACGGCGGCGGCGACGGCCAGGGCGGCGCGCCGGGTGCGGGAGGCGGTGGCGCCGGCCGCCGGGGTGTGCGAGGCGGTGGTGTTCGGCGCGGTGGTGCTCGGCGTGATGGGGTGCGAGGCCGTGGTGTTCGATGCGTTGGTGTTCACGGGAATGATCCTGTCCGAGCTCGCCCTGACGGTCGATCATGCGGGGTTCCGTGTCCGGGGTGGTGCTGGGTACACCCCGGACACGGAGGATCGCCCCAGGTCAGTAGGCGGCGGTGAAGCGGGTGCGGCGGTGCGCGGGCTGCTCGGCCTCGTCGAGCAGCGCGACGGCGAGGTCCTCCATGGAGATCACCGAGGCGCCCTCGGCGTCCACCAGCAGTTCGTCCCGTCCGAGCCGGAAGCGGCCGGTGCGCTCGCCGGGTTCGAGCAGGGCGGCGGGGCTCAGGTAGGTCCAGTCGACGTCCGGGTCGGCGGCGCGGTAGAGGTCGAGCTGCTCGCGGCAGGCCCGGGCGATCGGCCGGAGCTCGGCGGGGAAGCCGGGGTCGTCGGCGAGGGCCGTCCCGCCGCGGCCGGGGAGGGTGAGGCTGCCCGCGCCGCCGACGGCCATCAGGCGCACGCCCGTTCCGGCGAGACCGGCCAGCAGGCCCCGGGTGGCGGCGGACAGCTCGTGCTCGCTGCCGGGCGCCGGGCGGGTGGCGGTGATCACCAGGTCCTGCCCGGCGGCGAGGCGGGCGACGTCCTCGGGGTCACGGGCGTCGCCGACACCGAGGGCGACGGCGGCCGGCAGGCCGTGCGGTTTGGCGGGGTCGCGCAGGACGGCGGTGATCCGGTGGCGGCGGGCGAGTGCCTCGGTCACCACCCGGCTGCCGACGTTGCCGGTGGCGCCGAACACGGTGATGTGCATGGAGGTTCTCCTGGTGCGGTGGGTGCCAGCGGCTGCTGGGCGGGGATCGGGGAGTGCGGGAGGGGATTCGGCGGAGACGAGGCGGGGTCAGGCGTTCTCGCGGACGGGCGGTGCGGAGGCGGAGGCGGGGGCGGCCGGGGCGTCCGGGGCGGCGGGCGCGGAGGGCGTGGTGGTGCCGGGGCGGCGCCGGGTCTGGGCCGCGATCAGCGAGCCGAGGACGATCAGTGCGCCGAGCGCCTGGAGCGGGCTGAGGTCCTGCCCGAGGGCCAGCCAGCCGATCGCGGTGGCGACCACCGGGCTGAGCAGCGAGAGGAAGGAGACCGAGGTCGGCGGCAGTGCCCGGATCCCGCGGAACCAGAGCGCGTACGTGAGCGCCGCGCCGATCAGGCTGAGGTAGCCGTAGCCGAGCAGGTTGCCGCCGGTGAGGTGGGACGGCGGGGCGCCCTCGACGAACAGTGCGACCGGCACCAGCAGCAGTCCGCCGGCGGTGAGCTGCCAGCCGGTGGTGGCGAGCAGCGGGGCGGGGGAGACCCAGCGTTTGGAGAGGACGACGCCGGTGGCCATGACGACCGCGCCGGCGAACGCGGCGGCCACGCCGACGGCGTCCAGTTGGGCGTCGGCCCGCAGGACCAGCAGGCTGACGCCCGCGATCCCCGCGATGCCGCAGATCACCGTGCGCGGCGTGAGCCGGTCGCCGAGCAGCGCGGCCGAGAGTCCGGCGGTGATCAGCGGCTGGACGGCGCCGACCGTGGCGGCGACCCCGCCGGGGAGGCGGTAGGCGGCTATGAAGAGGAGGGCGAGGAAGGCGCCGATGTTCAGCGCGCCGAGGACCAGCGCGCGCCACCACCAGCTGCCCTTCGGCAGCCGGCGGGTGACGGCGATCAGCAGCAGCCCTGCGGGCAGGGCCCGGAGGACGGCCGCGAGGAGTGGACGGTGGGGCGGGAGCAGTTCGGTGGTGACGATGTACGTCGACCCCCAGACGGCGGGGGCTGTCGCCGTCACCAGCACGATTCCGAGGCGATTTCTTAGCACTAAGCAAATGTATCTCAGCGCTAAGGCATCTCTCACCGCTTTGGCGGGGTGGCGTGGCTCACAGTTACCTCATCGCTAAGGAATCCCTCCGGGATCCCCTACCCTGAACCTGTGGCAGATGCAGATCATGTGGACCGAGTAGTCGCGCAATGGGCCGTCGAGCGCCCCGACCTGGACGTCTCTCCGATGGAGGTGTTCGGCCGGCTCAAGCGCCTCTACCGCCTGGTGGATGCGGAGCTCAACCGGACCTTCGGCGAACACGGCCTGGACGCCGCCTCCTTCGACGTCCTCGCCACCCTCAAGCGCAGCGGCCCGCCCTACCGCCTCACCCCCACCGGGCTGATGCAGTCCGCCATGGTCACCTCCGGCGCCATCACCCAGCGCCTCGACCGTCTGGAGGCCCGCGGCCTGGTCACCCGCACCCAGAGTGACCAGGACGGCCGCAGCCGCGTGGTCGCGCTCACCCCCGAGGGCCACGCCCTGATCGACCGCGCCCTCCCCGACCACCTCGCCACCGAGCGCGCCCTCCTCGCCGGCCTCGACGACCCCGGGACCGCTACCCTCGTCGACGCCATGCGCACCCTCCTGGCCGCCCTCGGCGACAGCCCGGAGTGAGCGGGCGGGCGCGCGGGCGGACCTCCCCGCCCGACCGGCCTACGGGTTGACCGCCACCGCCTTGAAGAAGGTGTAGTGGAACGTCCCGCCCGGCTCGGCCGTGCGGCGCAGTTCGGCGATGCCGTGGTCGAAGGCGTCGGGGGTGGTCAGACCGGCGGCCAGCGCCTCGGCGCGGACGGCCTCGACCATCGCGACGAAGGTGCGCCGGGTGAAGCCCTCGACCAGGGCGGGGCGGGCGCCGTCGGCGTGGACGGTGCGGGGGCGGACAGCCACGTCCCGGAAGCCGGCCTCCGTCAGGAGCGGGTACAGGCGGCGCCCGAGCAGGGCGTCACCGCCGGCCGCCGCCTGGAGCCGCACCAGCAGGTCGACCGCGTCGCGGGCCGCCGGGCCCTGCGGGTGGAAGAAGGCCGAGCCGTGGTCGCCCTCGATCACCGTGATCGTGCCGCCCGGCCGCAGCACCCGCCGCAGCGCGGTCAGCGCGGCCACCGGGTCGGCCAGGTGCTCCAGCACGAAGCACACGAAGACGTGGTCGAAGGAGCCGTCCGGGAAGGCGAGTCGGTGCAGGTCGCCGTGGTGCCAGGTGACCCGCGCGGTGGGCGCCTCGGCCGCCACCCGGGCCCGGGCCCGCGCCAGCGAGTCCGCGGAGACGTCCACCGCCGTCAGCAGCACGCCGGGGCCGGCGGCCAGCAGGTGCGCGGTCTGCGCCCCCACCCCGCAGCCCGCCTCCAGCACCCGGCTGCCCGCCGGGTACGCGGTGCCCGCGTGCAGCAGCTCGGCGAGGGTGTCCGCCTGGTCGCCGAGCCGTTGCGCCTCGGTCTCCGAGTAGCCGTGGACGTAACCCGGGGCGTAGTCGTGGCCGGGGCCGGGGCCTGCGGCGTCCTGCCGGTCGTTCAGTGATGCCGTTTCCGTGGTCATGGCCCCACCTTCGCGCCACAATGGCCCGGTGAACAGGTCCAAAGAAGCGCCAGACGGCAGGTCCAAACAGGCGGACCCGGGCGCCGACTTCCTCCAGCTCGACACCGCCGACGCCCCGCCCGGCGGCCTGACCGGCTGGCTCGCCCGCCGGCTGCGCGAGGCCATCGCCGACGGCCGTCTCCCCACGGGCAGCCGGCTGCCCGCCACCCGGGGGCTGGCGGCCGAACTCGGCGTCTCCCGGGGAGTGGTGACCGACGCCTACCGGCGCCTGGCCGAGGAGGGCCAGATCGCCGGCCGGGGCAGGGGCGGCACCGTCGTCGTCGCGGCCCCGGCGCCGCCCGCGCCCCCGTGGTCGGCCACATCCCCGTGGTCGGACAAGTCCCCGGCCTCGTCGCGCGCCCGGCCGGAGCCTGTCCTGTTCCACGCCGACCCCGACCCCGAGGTGTTCGACCTGCTGCGCGGCACGTCCGCCCGGATCGACCTCACCCCCGGTGTGCCCGACCTCGCCGCCTTCCCCCGCGCCGCCTGGCTGCGCGCCGAACGCGCCGTCCTCGACGGCCTCGCCGCCGCGGACCTCGGCTACGGAGACGTCCGCGGTACCCCCGCGCTGCGCCAGGCCGTCGCCCACTGGCTGGCCCGCAACCGGGGCATCCGCGCCGACCCGGACGAGGTGCTGATCGTCGCCGGGACGGCCCAGGCCCTCGCCCTGCTCGGCCGGGCGCTCGGCCGGGTGGGCGTCACCGAGGTCGCCGTCGAGGACCCGGGCTCGCTCGGCGCCCGCCAGCACCTCGCCCACTGGCTCGCCGCGACCCCGCCCGTCGCGGTCGACGCCGAGGGCGTCCGGGTCGACGCGCTGCGCGCCACCGGCGCCCCGGCCGTCCTGCTCACCCCGGCCCACCAGTACCCGACCGGGGTCGTCCTCGGCGGCGAGCGGCGGCGCGAACTGCTGCGCTGGGCGGGCGAGGGCGGCCTGGTCATCGAGGACGACTACGACGCCGAGCACCGCTACGACCGCCCGCCCGTCCCCGCGCTGCGCGCCGCCCTGCCGGAGCAGGTCTGCTACGCGGGCAGCATCTCCAAACTGCTCGCCCCCGCGCTGCGCACCGGCTGGCTGCTGGTGCCGCCGCGGCTGCGCGAGGCCGTCCTGGAGGCCAAGCGGTTCGCCGACCTGGGCAACCCGGTGCTGCCGCAGCTGGTGCTGGCCCGGCTGATGGAGTCCGGCGAACTCGACCGCCACCTGCGGCTGTTGCGCCACCGCCACCGCCGACGACGGGACGCGATGATCGCCGCCGTCCACGCCCACCTCCCCGGCGCCACCGTCCACGGCGCGGCGGCCGGCCTGCACCTGATGCTCACCCTGCCGCCCGGGGCCCGCTGTACGGACACCGAACTGGCCACGGCGGCGCTCGCCGAGGGCGTCAAGGTGCAGCCGCTGTCCTGGCACGCGCGCCTGCCGTACCCGCCGGGGCTGGTGCTCGGCTACGCGGCGGGTGCGCCGGGGGAGATCGCGGAGGGAGTCGCCGTCCTGGGGCGGTTGCTGCGCCGGTAGGGCTGCTGAGGGCGTCCGGCGCCCGGGTCCCCCGTCCGCGCCGGCGCGGGTGTGCTCCTCCGGGGTCCGGGCTATGGTGGCGACGGGCTCGGGTGCCTTGACAGGCGTGGGTGCCTTGACGGGCCGTATCCCGCTGCCGACCTCAGGGAGGCGTGATGGCCGTGCTTCGGCGCACCGTCCAGTTCGGCGCGATGCTGGTGGTGCTGGCGGCCACGCTCGGGCCGGTTCCGGCCGGGTCGGCACCGGCGTCCGCACCGGCGTCGGCACCGGTGTCCGCGCCGGCGTCGATACCGGAGTCGATACCGGGGCGCGGAGTTGCCCCGGGAGAGGGGGCGGTGGCGGCGGAGATGGCCGATCAGGACGCGCGGCAGCTCGCTGGGCGCCGGATCGTACTCTCGTACGCCGGTCCGACACCGCCGCCGGGCGTGCTGCGGACGATCCGGGAGGGGCGGGCGGCCGGGGTCATCCTGTTCGCCGAGAATGTCACGAGCCCGGCGCAACTCGCCGAGGCCGTCGGTCAGTTGCGGGAGGCGGCGGCGCAGTCGCCGGTGCCCGAGGGACTGCTGCTGATGACCGACCAGGAGGGCGGCAAGGTGCGCCGCCTGCCCGGCGCGCCCGAACTCTCCGCCCGCCGGACCGGATCGGACCCCGACCCGCTCGGCGCGGCGGGCCGAGCCGGTGTCGGCGCCGCCGGGACGCTCGCGGACGCGGGGCTCAACGTGAACCTCGCGCCGGTGCTGGACGTCTACGACACCCCGGGCAACTTCATCGACCGCCATGAGCGCTCCTACGGTCAGGACCCGGCCGGTGTAGGCGAGTTGGGCAGCGCCTTCCTCGCCGCCCAGCAGGGCCTGGGCGTGGCCGCCACCGCCAAGCACTTCCCCGGGCTGGGCTCGGCCGCCAACGGCGAGAACACCGATGACCGCCCCGTCACCCTGTCCGTGCCGCTGGACGAGCTGCGCGCCCGCGGCGAGGAGCCCTATCGGGCGGCCATCGCGGCGGGTGTCGGGCTGGTGATGGCCTCCTGGGCGGTCTACCCGGCGCTCGACCCGGACCGCCCGGCCGGGATGTCGCCCGCCGTGGTCCAGGGCGAGCTGCGCGGACGCCTGGGCTTCCAGGGTGTCACGGTCACCGATGCCCTGGAGGCCGAGGCCCTCGCCTCGTACGGCGGCGCGGGCTCCCGTGCGGTCGCTGCCGCCGAGGCCGGGATGGACCTGATCCTCTGCTCCGCCCGCGACCCGCAGCAGGCCGAGGACGCCACCACGGCCCTCGCCGACGCCCTGGACTCCGGCCGTCTCGACCGCGCGGCCTTCGCGGACGCCGTCACCCGGGTCGACGCCCTGCGGGCCTCTCTGGACTGAGCCGGCGGCGGCCGACCGGCGGTGGTCGGCCGGCGGTGGCCGACAGTGGCCCGCCCGTGGGCGCGGGCGCCGTGCGGGCCGTCCCCAGGCCGACGCCTGCGAGGCGGGCGACCGCCCCGCGCCGGGCGCCGGGCAGACCGGCCGTGGCAGGTGCGCGGATCCCGACCCTCCGGGGTGGGATTACGCCATCGAAGGTCTGGTTTCGGTCGGCTCGGCACTTCGAAGGCAGAATCCCGGTCGTGGCATGGGAATCGCATGGCAAAGTACCGTCATGGCACATGTGAAATGTCACATGTGACCTCGCCTGTTCTGATCGTTCCTCGTACCCTCCGAAGGAGAAGACAATGAACCGCATCACCCGGATCGCCTCGGGCGCGGCCGGTGCCGTCGCCCTGCTCGCGGCGCCGGCGCCGGCGCTCGCCGCGTCGGCCGGCGGCGCGGCCGGGACCGTCGCCACGGTGACGACCTGCGGCTACAACGGTCTCCAGGCCGGGCTGTCGACCAAGGTCTGCGCCGAGGTCACCGGCGGCAGTGTCGTGCTGTACGGGCAGATCGGCCTGGCCGGTCCGCCCACCCCGGACACCCCGTGGCCGCCGAAGCCGCAGGAGCTGCTCACCCGCCTGTCGGCCGGGGTGGTCGGCGGCGAGTCGCTCGGCTCGGCGAGCGTGCGCGCCGTGTTCACGACCGCCACCGTGCGGGTCGACGGTATCAGCGTCACCGTGCCGTGCGGTTCGGTCCTTCACGCGACCTTCTCCGTCGAGTCGATCTCGCGGGGTCCGGCCCCGGTCGAGGTGGATGTACCTGTAGGCTGCTGACGGAACCTCACCATGACCGCCGAGTCCGGGAGTTGGCAGCGTCCCGGGCTCGGCTTCCGGCGTTCCCGCACGCCCTCCGGATGTGACGTGGACCACTCGGGGGCGGCCCCGGCGGGCCGGGCGACCGCCAGGCGACGGCCGGGCGCCCACTGTGACGACTTGAAGAAACCTTCATCTGTGGCGATGATGCTTGCCGGCCGCCGTTGAGGGCGCGGCCGCACGCCCAGCGAGCCGTACCCGAGGGAGGGGCGCCGACGATGCCCGTCCCGCTGTACCAGGCCAAGGCGGAGTTCTTCCGCACCCTCGGCCACCCGGTCCGGATCCGGGTGCTGGAACTGCTCCAGGACGGGCCCCGGCCGGTGCGCGAGCTGCTGGCCGAGATCGAGGTCGAGCCCTCCAACCTCTCCCAGCAGCTCGCGGTGCTGCGCCGTACCCAGCTGGTCGCCGCCACCCGCGAGGGCAACACCGTGGTGTACGCGCTCAGCACCCCGGACGTGGCCGAGCTGCTGCGGGCCGCGCGCCGGATCCTGACCGAGCTGATCACCGACCAGGGCGCGCTGCTCACCGAACTGCGCGAGCCCGGCGGCCGGCCGCACCGTTGAGCCCGCCGAGGCCCTCGGGCCGGCTGAACCCGAGGAGCCCGGCGAGCCCGGCCAGCCCGTTGGACCCGCGCCCGACCCGGCCGGCCGACCCGAGGAGAACCCCCGCCATGAGCGAGAGCACGAGCGACGGCACGCGCGAGGAGAAGCGCCGGCGCAAGGCCATGCTCATCCGGGCCGGCATCTACATCTTCGCCACGCACCTGTTCGCCGGCTTCGTGTTGCTGCTGTTCGCGCTCGGCGGCCGCAAGTAGGCACCTCCTACGTCCGAGGGCCGTCCTTCACGAGGTAGCGGTCGCTGGTGCTGGTCCAGGCCTGGACGCCCTCGATGAGCTCCCGGGTGCCGTCCAGGTACCAGCGCCCGGCCGGGTGGCGGCGGCGCAGGTCGCTGCGCAGGGCTTCGTTCTCCCGCCGCAGCCGGGCGACCCGGGAGCGGACGGCGCCGACGGCCCGGCTGCGGGTGCAGCCGCGGATCCGTTGCAGGGTGAGGACGGTGTTGAAGGCGGCCGCGGCCTGGCGCTCCTCCCGCTCCAGTGAGTACAGGTCGTTGATCAGCGTGGCGGCGTCGGCGGTGTTGGCGCGCAGCCGGTGCAGTGCGGGCTCCGCGTGGAGGGCGGCGGGGGCGTCGGCGCCGTGGACCCGTTCCAGTATGTTCATGAACGGGTAGAGGCAGCTGCCGTGGCGGCGCAGCCGCATGGTCTCGGGCAGTCCGAGGGCGGGGACCGTGCCGTGGGCGCGGTGTTCGGCCTCGGCGGGGAAGGTCTCCAGACAGGCCTGCCATTCCCGGGCGGCCCGGACGCGCCAGTTGAGCGACATGCCCTGCGCCTGGCGGCTCCACAGGTCGTGCCAGGCGCGGAGCAGGTGGTCGCCCGAGCGCGGTGCCGGGCCCTCGCCGACCGGCGCGGAGGCGCCCGTCCGATCGGCCCCGGTGCGGCGCAGGGCGTCGATGAGCGGGTCGACGACGTCGCGGGCTTCGGCGGGGCGGCGCCCCGGCGGGCCGTCGAAGCGGTCGTCGAGGATGGTGAACCAGCCCAGCATGTCCACCAGCAGGTCGAGGTTGGCGCCGTGGGCGCGGGGGAAGGCGTGGCCGATCAACTCGTGCAGGGCGTAGGCCCCGTAGCGGGTCATCTCGGGCGGGGTGAGGAGGTTGCGGCCGACCACCCAGGCGGCGTGCCGGGCCGCGGCGGTGCGCAGTTCGCCGGACCGCTGCGGGAGTTGGGACGCGGCGGGGGCCGGGTCGGGGATGCTCACCGGGCAGCGGGCCGCCGGCGGGGCCTCGACGCCCACCTCGTCGTCCCCCACCCCGTCGTCCCCCACCTGGTCGTCCGGCACCCGGTCGTCCGGCACCCGGTCGTCCCCCGCCCGGTCGTCCGGCGGGCTGTCCGGGCGGGGCACCCGGGCGCCGCGCGGGGCCAGCCGCACGCGCAGCCCGTGCGCCTGGACCGTCGTCCACACCACCTCCCGGGCCCGGGAGTCGGGGACGGCCACCGGTCGCCAGCGGCGCAGGATCGCGGCCGCCGCGACCGTCAGCTCGGCCCAGGCGAAGGCCTCCCCGATGCACTTGTGCTTGCCGGCCCCGAACGGGAGGAAGGAGTGCCGTCCGGCCCCGCCCGACTGCCAGCGATCCGGGCGGAAGCGCAGCGGGTCCGGGTAGCGGTCCGGGTCGCGGTGCAGCGCGGTGAGGCTGTAGAGCAGTTCGGTGCCGGCCGGGATCCGGTACGGGCCGAGGTCCACCGGCACCTGGGCGGTGCGCATCAGGAAGGCGTTGGGCGCGTGCAGCCGCACCACCTCCTGGGTGACGCTGCGGGTGTAGGTGAGCCTGGCGAGCGCCTCGGGGGTGGGGGCGGCGCCGGCGGGCAGGTGCTCGTCGAGTTCGGCGAGCACCCGGGCCTCCACCTCGGGGTGGCGCAGGAGTTCGTCGAGGAGCCAGGTCAGCGTGGTGGAGACGGTCTCGGTGCCGGCGCCGAACATGGTGATCGCCTCGGACCGGACGTCCGCCTCGGTGAGTGGCCGGCCGGTGCCCGGGTCGGTGGCGGCACGCAGCAGGGCGGGCAGGGTGCCGCCCCGCTCGGCGGACCGGGTGCCCGTCGGCCTGACGGCCTGGTCGACGACTCGGTTGAGCACCCGGACGGCGGCGTCGAAGCGCCGGTTGACGGGCAACGGCAGCCGGGCGAGCGCCGGGTGCGGGTAGAGGGACTGGACGATCTGGCCCTTCACCAGGTCCGGCAGGGCCTGGTGGAAGGCCAGGGTGGCGTCCTCGCTCAGCCGGGCGTCGAACAGCGAGCGGGTGACGATCTCCAGCGCGAGGTGGTTCATCTCCTTGGCCACGTCGAGGACTTGCCCGGGGTGCCAGCGCCCGGCCCGCTCCTCGGTGACCTGGTGCATCACGGCGACGTACTCGGCCATTCGGTCCGGCCCGAAGGCGGGTTGGATGATCCGGCGGCGGTCGCGGTGGGCCTGGCCCTCGGACATCAGCAGGCCGTCGCCGAACGCCGTCTTGAGGGTGTCCTGGACGGCGCCGCGCGGGCAGTCGTAGGCGAGGGCGACGAGCAGGGTGTGGACGAGCGGGGCGTCGGTGACCACGCAGACGGTGCGCGGCCCGAGCCGGATCCGGACGACGCCGCCGTGCCGGGAGAGCGAGCCGAGGAATCCGAGCGGGTCGCGGAGCAGGGCGGCCGCGTGGCCGAGGCCGGGGACCGCGCCGGGGGCGAGCGGGGGGACGGCCGCACGGGTGGTGCGGGGTGCGGTCGGTGCGGTTCTCGGGGGGAGGTCCCGTTGCCGCGTCTCGGTCAGCAGGGTCATGTCAGTACCTCTCATCAGAGGAGCCGGTGCGGACGATACCGGGGGCCCCGACGGGCCGGCCGGGAGGTGGGGGGCCGGCTCGCGCGGATCCGCGCGTGCCCCGGCTGGAGGGGCGCACGTCATGGCAAACGCGCCGGTCCGACGGGCGTTGCGCCGAACGCGGGCGGATCACTCCAACGGTCGATCATCCGCAGTGGCTCCGACCGCCCCGGAACGTGCTGCTGACCTGCGGTGAAGGCCCCACCGGAAAGATCCGGGCCGGGCCCCTCGCGCAGGGTCTTTGGACCCTCGCCGCCTGGCCGCCCGAGGGCCAGCATGGTCGGGGAGAAGGAGGACCCTGATGACCAGTCTGCGCCACCGGCCCGCCCTCGACGTCCGGGTGGAAATCCGCGGCGAGCTGCCGCGCGAGGACGCCGAGTACGCCCGGGCGCAGGCACTGGACACGGCGGCCGGGCTCGGCCCCGGAACCCGCGTGCTGCGCATCAGGCTCACCCGCGTGCGCGACCGGGCCATGACCCGGCCCGCCCTCGCGCAGGCCGACGCCGACCTGGCCGGCGTCGGCCCGGTCCGGGTGCAACTCGCCGCCGTCACCGCCCGTGAGGCCGTCGACGTCGCCCTGGGCACCCTCGCCGGCCGGGCCGGCCGGCTGCGCGAGCAGGGCGACATCGGATTCGCCGACGCCCACGAGAGCGCCTACCGCCCGCAGTACGCCGCCCGCCCGCTCGCCGAACGGCGGATCGCCCGGCGCAAGGAGGTCGTCCTCGCCCGCCGCACCCCCGAGCAGGCCACCCGCGAACTGCTCGCGCTGGACCGGCCGTTCCACCTCTTCGCGGACGCCGCGACCGGCCGGGACGCGCTGGTCGACCGCTGCCCGCTCAGCGGCGCGCCCGGGGCGGGCCGGTCCACGGGCGCCGACCCGGCGGGCCCGCTCGACCTCACCGAGGCGGCCCGGCGGCTCTGGCTGACCGGCGGCCCGTTCGTCTGCTACGCCGACCCCGGCGACGGCCGCGCCCGGGTGCTCTACCGCCGCTACGACGGCCACTACGGCCTGATAACGCCGGTAGCGGAGCCTCGTTGACGGGCAGGAGAACCACCGGGGCGGGCCCACCGGCCCCGATGGCCACGACCGCCACGACCGCCACGACTTCCACGACAGGGGAACCGGGACCATGGACTGCGACGAGGTCATGCTGACCGTCCGGATCACCGCCGCCGAACGCGCGCTGCTGCGGGCCCTCGCGCGCGGCCACGGCGGGGACGTCTCCGAGGTGGTGGTCGACGGCCTGCTGGAGGTCATCCCCGCGCTGCACGACGACGCCTCCGCGCTGCCGCTGCGGCGCGTCCTGGCCCGGCCCGCCCCCTGCGCCCTGACCCTCTGGCTGCCCGCCCCGATCGCGGACCTGCTGCCGCTGCTGGGCGAGCGGATCGCGCGGACCGGCGGCCCGTCGAGCGGACCGGCCAGCGCCGCACTGTCCGCCGCGCTGCGCCTGTGGCTCGCCGGGGATCGGGCGGGGCTGGCCGCCGGGCTGGCCCGACTGCACGGCGGCTGCGCCGGCGGCCGGGCGGCGGCGCAGCAGGCCCCGGTGCGGGCGGCGGCCTGACCGGTGGTTGACGGAACGTCGGTCAGCTGCCCCAGCTGGCATGTCCTGGGCGGGAATTGGCCAGTTCAGGACTCTGTTCAGGGCCCCGTGGCACGCCCTAGCATTTCCTTCACGGCCGTCTGAGCCCAGGCCCCGGGACTCCGGCCGGGTGGCCGCCACCACCCCGTTGCCGGGGAGCGCACACCCCCCGAGTGCGCTTCCCGGCAACGTCACGTCCGGGGCCGTCCCCGGGGTCTCTCGGACCGTCCTCGGTCCGCCCCTCCGGTGCCCTCCGCTCCGCGCGACCCGGCCCGCCGCGCGCGGGCGGCCGAATTCCGCAAGAGGTTTTCGTTATTCCCGTGCGGCCCGCCGCTCTCCTGAGTGCCGGAAGGTTCGGGCCCCGCTCCGCGGGGTGCCCGCACCTCGTACGAGGAGGGGAAACGCGATGGGACGCCGGAGCGCGGAGCCGCGCCTCCCGTAGCGGCAACTCGCCTCCGGTGTCGGCCGGTTCACTTCACGTCGGGTGGCGGCGCGCTGGTGCTCGGGCTCGACGGCCGCTGGTACTACGGTGGTCGGCTAGGGCGGGTCCGACGATTCTCGCAGGGCGCGAACCGTCGGACCCGCCCCGGGGGGAGTTCCAGCAGCCCGAACGGCCGGCCGTGCAACAACCGGCCGCTGCTGAAGGCCTCCTGAGACCGTCCGGCGGCGGGGGGGGGGGGGGGGGGGGGGGGGGGGGGGGGGGGGGGGGGGGGGGGGGGGGGGGGAGGGGACGAACGGTTACAGAACCCACCGACA
>NZ_JBWKEQ010000017.1:164999-166990 GCF_056435365.1 Kitasatospora sp. NPDC043949
CGCAGACCGCCCCGAACCAACCGCCCACACCCGCCACCCCCCCCCGCCCCCCCCCCCCCACCCCCCCCCCCCCCCCCCCCCCCCCCCCGCCCCCCCCCCCCCCCGGCGTCACCGCTCCCTGCCCCTCACCCCTCACGAGGATTTCCCGCCATGCGAACCCGACCCCTCGTCGTCGCCCTCGCCCTCGCCGGTGCGGCCGTGCTGCCCGCCGCCGTGCCGGTCGCCGCCCACGGCGACACCGTCCACCTGGACGTCTCCGGCCAGCGGAACGGCCGCGTCAGCACCATCGCCACCTGGGAGGACGACCACGACCCGGTCACCGGGGAGTTCACCGGCACGCTGGCCGCGACGGCCACCGACGGGCGCACGGTCGGCCCCTGGCGCCTGGTCGCCGTCCCGGGCGAGCCGGGGACGTACACCACCCGGGAGATCCTCCCGGCCGGGCACTGGCGGGTGAGCGTCGACTGCGCGTTCCCCTCGCCGGGGCACGGCGAGGGTGAACTCGACGTCGAGGCCGCGGTGATCGGCGATTCTCCGCTGTCGGGGGCGACGGGCGCGACGACCGGCGCCCCGGCCCCGATACCCGCGCCCGCTCCCACGGCCACACCCACGGTCCCGACCGCCCCGACGGCCGCCGACAGCGCCGCCCGGGCCCGCTCCGCCGCCCGGGACACCCCCTCCGACACCACGCCCGACGCCGCCACCTGGGCCGCGATCGGCACCGCCGTCGCGGCCGTCGTGCTGGTCGCCACCGGATTCTGGCTCCGCCGCCGGTGAGCCCGGCGGCGGAACCATCGAGCGCGAACCACCGTCCCAGAAGCCACCGGGCGCCACCGGGCGCCCGGCCGACCGCAAGGGAGCGTCCGCGCATGAAGAAGGTCCTGATCACCGGCGGCGCGGGATTCATCGGCAGTTCGGTGGTGTTCGCCCTCCTCGACCAGGGCATCACCCCGGTCATCCTGGACGACCTGTCCAAGGGCCGGGCCGAGTTCGTCGAGGGCAAGGTGTTCTACCAGGGCGACGTCGCCGATACGGCCCTGCTCGACCGGATCTTCGCCGAGCACCCGGACATCGACGCCGCCGTGCACTGCGCGGCCAGGATCGTCGTCCCGGACTCGGTGGCCAGGCCGCTGTACTACTACCGGGAGAACGTCGGCAAGACCGTCGAACTGCTCGACGCCCTCCAGCGCCACGGCTGCACCCGCGTCGTCTTCAGCAGCTCCGCCTCCATCTACGCGCCCACCCCGGACGCGCGGGTCGACGAGAGCAGCCCGGTCGAGGCCAACAGCCCCTACGCGCGCACCAAGCTGATGATGGAGCAGGTGCTCCAGGACTGGACCAGGGGGGAGGGCGCCGAGCGGCAGCGGGTCATCTCCCTGCGCTATTTCAACCCGATCGGTGCCGACCCGCGGCTGCGCACCGGACTCCAGGACCTCAACCCCACCCACGCCCTGGGCAAGCTGATCGAGGCGCACACCAACGGCACCCCGTTCACCGTCACCGGTGTCGACTGGGCGACCAGGGACGGCTCCGGCATCCGCGACTACGTCCACGTGCGGGACCTCGCCGAGGCGCACGTCGCGGCGCTGCTCCGCTTCGACGAGGTGATCGCCGAGGGCGCCGAGGACCGCTACCGGGTCATCAACGTGGGCACGGGCGACGGCACCACCGTGCGCGAGCTGATCGCCGCCTTCGAGCAGGCCGTCGGCGTGAAGCTCGACGTCCGCGAGGCGGGCCCCCGGCCGGGCGACGTGATCGGCTGTTACGCGGCCGTCGACACCGCCCGGGAGCTGCTCGGCTGGCAGCCGCGGCGGGGCATCGCCGAGGGCGTCGCCGACGCGCTGGCCTGGCGCGCGCAGTGGGCCGCCCGCCTCGGCGCCAGCTGATCCCCGGCGCGGGGGGGGGGGGGGGGGGGGGGGGGGGGGGGGGGGGGGGGGGGGGGGGGGGGGGGGGGGGGGGGGGTGGGGGGGGGGGGGGGGGGGGGGGGGGGG
>NZ_JBWKEQ010000018.1:0-24007 GCF_056435365.1 Kitasatospora sp. NPDC043949
TGGGATTGAACCAGTGACCCCTACCGTGTCAAGGTAGTGCTCTCCCGCTGAGCTAATCGCGCCTGGTGTGGCGGTCCTGCAGCAGACCCCGAAGGGCCCGACGTGCGCGATACTGGGATTGAACCAGTGACCCCTACCGTGTCAAGGTAGTGCTCTCCCGCTGAGCTAATCGCGCCTGGTGTGGCGGTCCTGCAGCAGACCCCGAAGGATCCGACGTGCGCGATACTGGGATTGAACCAGTGACCCCTACCGTGTCAAGGTAGTGCTCTCCCGCTGAGCTAATCGCGCGGGGAGGTCTTCCGGTCGGAACCGGTCGAACCTCTCGGAGGTGGAGACGGGATTTGAACCCGTGTACACGGCTTTGCAGGCCGTTGCCTCGCCTCTCGGCCACTCCACCAGGCAACACACGAAGAACGATCTTACACTGTTCTCCATCGAGCGGACGACGAGATTCGAACTCGCGACCCTCACCTTGGCAAGGTGATGCTCTACCAACTGAGCCACGTCCGCCTGTCTCCCGGGACCTTCACCGCTTTTCTTCGGCTGCGCTCCCTGGCGACGTGTTGAACTCTAGCGGATTCCCGGGCCAGCTAAAAATCCGTTCCCGCAGCGTGCCGATGGGATGCCCACCGAGCGCCTCCCCGCGGACCCCTCGGCCCGGCCACCGGCCGCCACCTGCGGCGCTTCCGGACGATCATCCGCAGGCCACCCGGCGCACACCCGCGCGACGCCGGGCGCTGCTCACGCCCCTGCGTCACACCCCCGCGCCGGGCCCGCACCCCGGACCTACACTTCAGGCACCGCCGCCCAGCACCACCGCGCAGGAGAACCGTGTCCGGCCCCACCGAACCCAGCACCCCGCTCGCCCGCTTCGGCGGCCGCCTGGCCACCGGGCTGCGCGACGTCACCTCGGACCCGGCCGCCCTGGACTCCACCGGCTACTGGGCCGTCGCCTACGACTTCGAGGGCCGGCTGACCTGCGCCCGCTTCGACGACGTCCGCCCCGCCCCCGCGCCGCCCTCGGGCGCCGGCTGGCGCGGACCGGGGGCCGGCGACTGGCACAGCTCCCTGGACCGCTCCGCCTACACCGCGGGCGTACGCCGCATCCGTGAACACATAGCCGCCGGCGAGGTCTACCAGGCGAACCTCTGCCGCGTGCTGTCCGCACCGCTGCCCGACCCGGCCCGCAGCGACGTCGACGCCCTCACCGGCCTCCTCGCCCACGGCAACCCCGCCCCCTACGCCGGCACCATCCGCCTGCCCGCGCACGGTGTCGAGATCGCCACCGCCTCGCCCGAGCTGTACCTGCGCCGCGCCGGCCGCACCGTCTCCTCCGGCCCGATCAAGGGCACCGGCCGCACCGAGGACGACCTCCTCGACAAGGACCACGCCGAGAACGTGATGATCGTGGACCTGGTCCGCAACGACCTCGGGCAGGTCTGCGCGACCGGCAGCGTCACCGTCCCCGACCTGTGCGCCGTCGAGAAGCACCCCGGCCTGGTCCACCTGGTGTCCACCGTCGAGGGCACCCTGCGCGAGGGCGCCGGCTGGCCCGAGCTGCTCGCCGCCACCTTCCCGCCCGGCTCCGTCACCGGCGCCCCCAAGTCCAGCGCCCTGCGGATCATCGACGCCCTGGAGACCGCCCCGCGCGGCCCGTACTGCGGCGCCGTCGGCTGGGTCGACGCCGACCGAGGCGAGGGCGAACTCGCCGTCGGCATCCGCACCTTCTGGCTCGACCGGACCGACCCCGAGGCGCCCGTGCTGCGCTTCGGCACCGGCGCCGGCATCACCTGGGGCTCCGACCCCGACCGCGAGTGGGCGGAAACCGAACTGAAGGCCGCCCGCCTGGTCGCGATAGCGTCGGGCAGCGATATCGACCCGACGGGCGCATGAACCGCCCCGCCCCCACCTCGTCCTAGGAGCAGCCCTCGATGCAGAACCCGACCACGAGCTGGGTCAACGGGGCGCTCGTCGACTCCGCCGCCGCCGCCGTCTCGGTCCTCGACCACGGACTCACCACCGGCGACGGGGTGTTCGAGACCATGAAGGCCACCGACGGCCGGGCCTTCGCGGTCACCCGGCACCTCGACCGGCTCACCCGCTCCGCCCGCGGCCTCGGCCTGCCCGACCCGGACCACGACCTGGTCCGCGAGGCCTGCGTCCAGGTCCTCGCCGCCAACCCGGCCCCGCTCGGCCGCCTGCGCGTCACCTACACCGGCGGCACCTCACCGCTCGGCTCCGAGCGCGGCACCGCAGGCCCCACCCTCGTCGTCGCCCTCGGCGCGATCAACCGCCGCCCCGACGAGACCGCCGCCGCCGTCGTCCCGTGGCGCCGCAACGAGTACAGCGCCGTCGCAGGCCTAAAGACCACCTCGTACGCCGAGAACGTCGTCGCCCTGGCCGCCGCCCACCGCGCCGGCGCCTCGGAGGCCCTGCTCGCCAACACCGCCGGCCTGCTCTGCGAGGGCACCGGCTCCAACGTCTTCGTCGTCCTCGGCGGTCGCCTGCTCACCCCCACCCTCGGCTCCGGCTGCCTGGCCGGCATCACCCGTCAGCTGGTCGTCGACTGGTGCGGTGCCGAGGAGACCGACCTGCCGCTCAGCGCCCTCCGGGACGCCGACGAGGTCTTCCTCACCTCCACCACCCGTGACGTCCAGGCCGTGACCCGGGTGGACGACCGCGAGCTGCCCGGCATCGGCCCCGTCACCGCCAAGGCCATGGCCGTCTTCGCCGAACGCAGCGGCGACGACCTCGACCCGTGATCCCCGAAGCGGCAACCAGGGCATAGGGGCCCGGGCGCGGGGAAGGGACCACCACATGACCACGACGCTGCGCCCCGAGGGCCCGGAGACACCCACCGACGCCGGCGGCCGCACCAGGCGCTGGCAGATCTGCGCCAACGGCCGCCAGGTCGGCGCGCTGCGCACCACCGCCATCCCGCACGGCAGCCAACTCTGGGGCGAGATATCGGAGTTGGAGGTCAGGGAAGGCCGCGGTCGGGGCCGCGGCACGTTCGGCGCGCTGGCCGCGGAGGAGGTGCTGCGCAACTGGGACTGCACCCGGGTGGACGCCAACATCCCCGAGACGGCGCGGATCGCCCGGGGGCTCGCCACCACCCTCGGCTACACCGAGCGGATGCGGAACCTGGCCAAGCGGCTGACCACCGCCCCCGCCCTGCCCGCCGGCATCACCGCCGACCGGATCGAGCCTCCGGAGTTCCAGGACTGGCTCGACCGGGCCGCGCGGGGTTACCTCCGCTCGCTCGTGGAGTCCGGACTCAGCGAGGAGCAGGCCCGCGCCAGGTCCCACCTGGACCACCAGCGCCAGCTCCCGCAGGGCGCCGACAGCCCCGGCGTCGCCCTGCGTCGCCTGCGCGCGGACGGTGAAGCCGAGCCGCTCGGCTCGCTCTGGGTGGACTTCCACCGGCGCGACCTGCCGAACGGCGGGCCGCTCGCCTGGGTGATGACCGTCGAGGTGTCCCCGGCCCACCGGGGCCGGGGACACGGCCGCACGCTGATGCTGCTCGCCGAGCGCGAGTGCCTGGCCGCCGGCGTGCGCGACCTCGGCCTCAACGTGTTCGCCGGGAACGAGGTCGCGATCCGCCTCTACGCCTCGCTCGGTTACCGGGTCACCAACCGCATCTACGGAAAGCCGCTGTGACCCGACATGACGTCAGGAAGCCGCCGCCGCCTCGATGGCGGCCACGATGCGGTCCCGCAGGCCGTCCTGGCTCTGCCCGCCGTCCAGCCGCTGCCCGCCGATCACGTACGTCGGCGTACCGGTGACCCCGATCGCCCGGCCCTCGGCCTGGTCGGCGTCCACGGTGAGCATGTGCCGGCCGTCGATCAGCGCGGTGTCGACCTCCTCGGCGTCCACCCCGACCGCCCGGGCCACCTCCAGCAGCACCTGCTGCCCGCGGGCGTCCAACTCCTCGACCCGGGCCAGCAGCGCCTCCACGAACGGCCAGCCCAGCCCCTGCGCGAACGCCTCCTCGGCGGCCTCCGCGGCCGCGTAGGCGTGCTTGTGCTTCTCCAGCGGGAAGTGGCGGACCTCGACGGGCAGCGCGTCGCCGTACCGCGCGCGCAGCGCCCGTACGTCGTCCAGCGCGGTGCGGCAGTCCGGACACTGGAGGTCGCACCAGAACTCGAGCCGGGGGAGGGAACCATCGATCATTCCCCCAGTGTTTCACTAGTGGGCGCCCGCTCCGGCCGACGGTGCGCCCCTGCGAAGGCCGACAGGGAGGCAGTGATGACCAGGACGACCGGAAGCGAAGGAGTACTGCCGTGCTGACGGCGGCGACCAGCTTCGCGCTCACGGCGGGCGGGGTGGCCGTGGCCGGCCTGCGGGCCTACCGGCGGCGGTTCCTGTCCGCGACCCGCTGGTTCGCGGTGGCCCTGGTGCCCGCCGGGCTCTACCTGACCGGCCTGTTCCCGGTGGCCCGGACGATCGGCAGCGAGTTCGCCGACTGGGCGACGAGGCTGGTGTTCGACCCCCGGGTCTGGACCGGCATCGTGCTGCTCGGCCTCTCCGCGCTCCTGCTGGTGACGACGCGCTGGGTGGGCCGCCGGGGCGCCGTGGACGCCGCCCCGGACCGCCCGGCGGCCGCCGGTGCCGCGCCCGAGCGCCCGGCGGTGGCGGCCACCCCGCCGAAGAAGCCGGCGACGGGCAAACCCGCGGCGGGCAAGCGGGACGACGGCCTCGGCGACTTCTCCGACATCGAGGAGATCCTCCGCAAGCGCGGCATCTGAGCGGCATCCGAACGCGGCATCCGAACGCGGCATCCGAACCCCCGCGGGGGTCGGCGTCAGGCGGAGGGCACGGCCTCCGCCGAGCGCTGCCGTGCCCGGTAGGCGGCGACGTGCAGCCGGTTGCCGCAGGTGCGGCTGTCGCAGTAGCGCCGGGAGCGGTTGCGGGAGAGGTCCACGAAGACCCGGGCACAGTCCGGCGCCTCGCACCGGCGCAACCGCTCCCGCTCGCCCGCCATCAGGATGAAGGCCAGCGCCATGCCCAGCTCGGCGGCGAGGTGGTCGCCGAGCGCGGCGTGCGGCGCGAAGTAGTGGATGTGCCAGTCGTGGTGGTCGTGGTTGGTCAGCCGCGGCGTCGTACCGGCGGCCGCGACGATCCGGTTGACCAGTTCGGCGGCCTCGGCGGTGGACTCCGTCCCGAACACCTCCCGCAGCCGGGTGCGCAGCTCGTGCACCTTGCGCAGGTCGTTCTCGGTGAGCGAGTCGATCTCGCTGATCTCCTGGCCGACCACGAAGGCGTCCAGCGCGGCCACGTCCGGCAGCCGCTCGGTGCCGCACACCTCGGGCGCGGTGTTGAGCAGCTCGACGAGGATGCTCAGCGCGCACTCGGTGTCATGGGTGATCAGCACGTTGGGGACTCCTCGCGCAGGGGGACTCCGGAACCCCGCGTCCACGGTTACCCCAGACCATACCGGGCCGTGCGGCGGAAGGGCGGCGGGTTCTTTCGAAGGCGTGTACGGATTCCGTCAGAGTGCCGTGAAGCGGACGGCGTCCGGGCGGCCGGGCCCGCGAAGGACCCCCCGAAATGCCGAGGGCGCCCGGCAGCGAGGCCGGCCACCCGTATGGATGGCCGGCCTCGTTGCCGGGCGCCTGCAGTGTCGCGGACCCGATCCGGTGGGATCGGGCCGTCCACCGGCCCCGAGGCCGCGTCGCGCGCGGCTGAGTTGCTGCCGTGCCCCCGAGTAGGACGGCAGCGGTGACGGCAGGAGGTACCACCCCGCCGATGGCGGGGCGTGACCGCCTCCGGGCGGGATCAGCTTTCGGCGAGGATGTGGGACAGCTCCCGGTCGAGGTCGAAGTGGCGGTGTTCGGTGCCGGGGGGCACCGCGGCGTCCGTCCGCTTGAGAAATGACTCAAGCGCCCGGGCCGGGGCTTCGAGCAGGGCTTCTCCTTCCGGAGAGCTCAGCGCGATGCAGACCACCCCTTGCCCGTGGCTGCGGGACGGCCAGACCCGGACGTCGCCGGTACCGGTCGGTCGGTGCAGCCCCTCCGCGAGGAGATCTCGGGCGAACACCCACTCCACGGTCTCGTCGGCGCCCGTGTGGAACGTGGCGTGCACGGCGTAGGGGTCGGCGGTGTCGTAGCGCAGGCCCGCGGGGACGGGCAGTGAGGACTCGCTGGACACGATGAGGCGCAGGTGCAGCTCGCAGCTGACCGTGGTGTTCATAAGCGCCATGGCCTTTCGCTCAGTGTGCGCTCGGGGAATCGCACGTCGGCGAACGGACCATCCCACCCCCAAGCCCGATGTAAACCCCTCTGTCCCGATTCGGGCGCGAGTCGTACCCCTTACGGCGCATTGCGGAATCATCCCGGAGTGGCCCGGTCGGGCATTACCGGGCCGCTTCTTGGTTAGTTTCCTGGCATGACTGTGCGAAACGACAAGACGGCCAAGAACACGGGATCGGGTGAACCGGTCACGGCGGATGACGCGGCCGGCTCCCGCGCCCCGGCGTTCGTCCGCCGCTCGCGGCCGCTGCACCTCACCTGGCAGGTGGCGATCTTCCTGGCCGGCCTCGCCGTGGTCGTCCTCGGCGTGATCATGCTGCCGCTGCCCGGCCCCGGCTGGGTGGTGATCTTCCTGGGCATGGGGGTCTGGGCCACCGAGTTCGACTGGGCCCGGCTGGTGCTGCGGTGGAGCCGCCGCAAGGTCGCCGAGGCCGCCCACCGCGCCCTGGACCCGCGGGTGCGCCGCCGCAACCTCACCGTCACCGCCATCGGCCTCGCCGCGGTCGTCGGGATCGGCGGCTGGTACTTCACCCGCTACGGCCTGGCCGTCCCCTGGACGGCGGGCGAGAGCTGAGCGGCCCGGGGCCGGGGGCTGCCGTGACCAGGGTGTTCGGACCACCCTCCGGGATGCGGTAATGTTTTCCCTGCACCCGGGCGATTAGCTCAGCGGGAGAGCACTTCGTTCACACCGAAGGGGTCACTGGTTCGATCCCAGTATCGCCCACCGGAATGCATTGTGATACGTGAGGCCCAGCCGATTATCGGCTGGGCCTCACGTGTATTTCCGGAATCCATCCGAAGAACCATCCGGAATGCGACTGAGGCTCAGTCATCTTCCGCGTGGAGCGCGAGTTCTGCGGATGCGCCAGCAGTACCCGGAAGGGACGAGTTGTACGACGACCGCCAAATGGTGCTACAGTTCTTCTCGTTGCCCGGGCGATTAGCTCAGCGGGAGAGCACTTCGTTCACACCGAAGGGGTCACTGGTTCGATCCCAGTATCGCCCACCGGACAGCATGCAGGCCCTGACCAGGAAACCGGTCAGGGCCTGCGGCGCGTTCGGGGCCGGCGCCTGCCGGCCGCCGCTACGCCGCCGCCTCGCAGCCGTGCTCGGGCTCCAGCCGGCGGCCGCAGCCGCACCGGGCCGGCCGCAGCGGCCAGGAGGGGTCCACCCGCTCCGGCGTCCCCGACCGGTCGAACCAGTTCTGCAGCCCCCGCGCCTGCGCCGCGTGCCAGACCGCCTGCCGCAGGTGCAGCTCCGCCGCCGTCAGTTCGCCCAGCGCCGCCGGGTAGCGGGCGCCTATCCGCCGGGTCAGCGCCAGCGCCGCCGTCGCGTCCGCCGCCGCGTCGTGCGCCCCGGCCAGCTCCACGCCGTAGTGCGCGCACAGATCGGTCAGCGTCCGACGGCCCTTGCGGTAGCGGTCCACGTGCTTGTCCAGCACCCGCGGATCCAGCACCACCAGCCCGGCCGTGCCCACCCCGCCGGTCAGCGTCAGCCCGTGATGGCGGCGCAGCTCCCGGTCCAGCAGCGTCAGGTCGTACGGCGCGTTCATCACCACCACCGGGCGCCCGGCCCGTGCCTGGTCCGCCAGCGCGCGGGTGACCTCCGCCACCACCGCGCCGACCGGGCGGCCGTGCGTCCGGGCGTGCTCGTCGGTGATGCCGTGCACCGCCCGGGCGCCGTCCGGGATCGGGACGCCCGGATCGGCGAGCCAGGTGGTGGTCTGCACCGGCCGACCCGGGGCGAGTTGGACGACCAGGGCGGCCGAGACGATCCGATCGGACTCGACGTCCACGCCGGTGGTCTCGGTGTCGAAGGAGGCGAGTGGGCCGGTGTACCAGTGCTGCTGCATGACTGCCCCTCAGGCGAGCTTTCCGCGCGCCCGGTTGATACCCGGTTCTGACACCCGTTCAACCGTTTGGCGCAAGCCCGACCGGGGATCCTGCCCGTGGGCCCGCCGTTCCGATCCGGACGGGCCCGGAGCAGGGGGAGGCCACGGGGCGATGGCACTGACGCAGCCGCAGCCCGAGGAGGCGGCGGCCGTTCTACGGGGAAACCTGGCGGTCACCGCCTGCATGGAGACGCTGCAGGTCGGCTACCTGCACGCGGTCGCCGCCGCGGCCGGCTGCTCGCTCTCCCAGCCGTTCCCGGACAACGGGATCGACTGGCAGGTCAGCCACGGCTCCCGGGCGCACGAGGTGGACGACGAGGTCACCATCAAGATCCAGCTGAAGGCCACCCAGCAGATCGCGGCCGATCCGACCGGGCCGTTCTTCAGCTTCACCCTCGACAACGACCACCTGCGCAAGCTCGCCCGGGCGAGGGTCGCCGTGCCGCGCATCCTGGTCGTGATGCTGCTGCCGCGGCGGGTCGACCGCTGGCTGCACGCCCGCCCGGACGCGCTGGAACTGCGGCACTGCTGTTACTGGGTCAACCTGGCCGGCCACCCGGTCACCGGACAGCGGCGCACCAACGTGCGGGTCCCCACCGGCAAGGTCTTCGACGACCGCGCGCTCTGCGACATCATGGCCCGGGTCGGCGCGGGTGGCAGCCCGTGACCGCCCGCCCCGGTCCCGGCCCCCGGCAGCGAGGAGCAGCACCCATGACACCGCCGCACGCACCCGGCGAGCCGGTCCAGGCCCTGCCCGACCCCGCCGCCGTCGACCCGGCGGTGCTCGCCACCCTGCTCGCCCGGCACGGCTGGGTCCGGCGAGGCGGCCCCGCCGCCCGCTACGGCCGCTGGACGCCGCCCGACGACGAGTCCGGCACCAGCGTCCTCGTCCCCGCCGGGGACGGCTTCGACGACGCCGTCGACCTCCTCGCCGACGCCGTCACCGCGCTGTCCCGCTCCTCCACCCCGTCCGCCCGAGCCATCCTGCTCGCACTGGCCGTCCCCGGCGACGAACTGCGTTGGCACCGGGAGCCGGCCGGCCCCGCCGAGGCCGCCACCTGGGACGACGCCGAGCGGCTCCAGCGGGCGGCCCGCGCGATGCTCGCCGCCGGGGCCAAGGCCGGCCGGGCCACGGCCGCCTACTTCGGCGCCCGGCTGGACGCGCACGCCGGGGACTTCCTGGACCGCGTCCTGGTCGTCGAGCAGGGCGCCGCCCTCACCGCCTACACCCCCGCGCCCGAGGGCCGGGCCGCCGTCACCACCCTGGTCCGCGCCCTGGAGGCACTGCGCGACGCCGTCGACTACCGCCGGGTCAGCGGGGGGCCCGAGGCCTTCGAGAACGCCGTCCAGGCCGGAGTCAGCCGGGAACTCGTCCAGTCCGTGGAGGACCTGGTCCGCGGCGCGACGGCGGCCCGGTTGACCGTCGCCTGGTCCGCCGCCGCGGGGACCCCGGGCGGCTTCGGGGACCGCCGGGTCGTCCTCGACTTCTCGCCCGGCGACCTGCCCGCCCTGACCGAGGCCGCCGAACTGCTCGAACGGATCGAGCCCGCCGTCGCCGTCACCGTCGTCGGCGTGGTCGTCCGGCTCAAGCGCGCCGACCCGGCCGGACCGGGCGCGGTGCGGCTGCGCGTCCTCGGCGGCGCCGAAGTCCGCGAACTCAAGCTCCGCCTGCCCGACCCCGACTACCGGCTCGCCGCCGAGGCCCACCTCGCGGGCCTGCCGGTCCGGGTCGCCGGCCGGCTGGAGAGCCGCGGCGGCTTCCGCCGGCTCACCCGGCCGCAGGGCCTGGAACTGTGCGGCTGGGAGGACGCCGACCGCGAGCGGCTGCTGAAGTCCCTCGGCGAGGGACTCGGGGAAGAGCTCGGCGAAGAGCTCGACGGAGGCCTCGGGGAAGGGGGAGAGGGGGCGTAGGTGCGCGGCCGGGTCGACGCGCTCGGTACCATCGTCACGCGCAGCGCAGTGTTGCGTCCTCTGAATCCAGCACGTCAGGAGAGACCGGTGACGGACGTCCGGGTAATCATCAACCGCGAACCCGATCGGGAAGAGCGCGTGGTGACCACGGGCACTACGGCCGCCGAGCTCTTCGCCGACGACCGCTCGATCATCGCCGCCCGCGTCGGCGGCCAGCTCAAGGACCTCGCGTACGCCGTCCAGGACGGCGACGAGGTCGAGCCGGTCGCGATCGGCAGCAAGGACGGCCTGGACATCCTGCGCCACTCCACCGCGCACGTCATGGCGCAGGCCGTGCAGCAGCTCTACCCCGAGGCCAAGCTCGGCATCGGCCCGCCGGTCAAGGACGGCTTCTACTACGACTTCGACGTCGAGAAGCCCTTCCACCCCGATGACCTCAAGGCCATCGAGAAGCGGATGCAGGAGATCATCAAGCGCGGGCAGAAGTTCTCCCGCCGCGTGGTCACCGACGAGTCCGCCCGCGAGGAGCTGGCCGCCGAGCCGTACAAGCTGGAGCTGATCGGCCTCAAGGGCTCCGCCGCCACCGCCGGCGAGGGCGCCGACGTCGAGGTCGGCGCCGGCGAGCTCACCATCTACGACAACCTGGACGCCAAGACCGGCGAGCAGTGCTGGGGCGACCTCTGCCGCGGCCCGCACCTGCCCAGCACCCGGTACATCCCGGCGTTCAAGCTGATGCGCAACGCGGCCGCCTACTGGCGCGGCAGCGAGAAGAACCCGATGCTGCAGCGCATCTACGGGACCGCCTGGCCCACCAAGGACGAGCTCAAGGCCCACCTCGACTTCCTGGTCGAGGCCGAGAAGCGCGACCACCGCAAGCTCGGCAACGAGCTCGACCTCTTCTCCATCCCCGAGGAGATCGGCTCCGGCCTCGCCGTCTTCCACCCCAAGGGCGGCATCATCCGCCGGGCGATGGAGGACTACTCGCGCAAGCGGCACGAGGAGGAGGGCTACGAGTTCGTCTACACCCCGCACGCCACCAAGGGGAAGCTCTTCGAGAAGAGCGGCCACCTCGACTGGTACGCGGACGGTATGTACCCGCCCATGCAGCTCGACGAGGGCGTGGACTACTACCTCAAGCCGATGAACTGCCCGATGCACAACCTGATCTTCGACGCGCGCGGCCGCTCGTACCGTGAACTGCCGCTGCGCCTCTTCGAGTTCGGGACGGTGTACCGGTACGAGAAGTCCGGCGTGGTGCACGGCCTGACCCGCGCCCGCGGCTTCACGCAGGACGACGCGCACATCTACTGCACCCGCGAGCAGATGGCGGAGGAGCTCGACTCGACGCTGACCTTCGTGCTCAACCTGCTGCGCGACTACGGTCTGACCGACTTCTACCTGGAGCTGTCGACCAAGGACCCGGTCAAGTACGTCGGCTCGGACGAGACCTGGGAGGAGGCCACCGCCGTCCTCGCCAGCGTGGCCGAGAAGCAGGGGCTGCCGCTGGTGCCGGACCCGGGCGGCGCGGCCTTCTACGGCCCGAAGATCTCGGTCCAGGCGCGCGACGCGATCGGCCGGACCTGGCAGATGTCGACGATCCAGCTCGACTTCAACCTCCCCGAGCGTTTCGATCTCGAGTACACGGCGGCGGACGGCTCGCGCCAGCGGCCGGTCATGATCCACCGCGCGCTGTTCGGCAGCATCGAGCGGTTCTTCGCGGTGCTGCTGGAGCACTACGCCGGCGCCATGCCGCCGTGGCTGGCCCCGGTCACCGTGACCGGCATCCCGATCACCGACGAGCACGTGCCGTACCTGCTGGAGGTCGCGGCCGGGCTGAAGAAGCACGGGATCCGGGTCGAGGTGGACACCTCGGACGACCGCATGCAGAAGAAGATCAGGAACGCTCAGAAGAGCAAGGTTCCGTACATGCTGATCGCCGGCAACGACGACGTCGAGGCGGGCGCGGTGTCCTTCCGGTACCGCAACGGCGAGCAGAAGAACGGCGTGCCGGTGGCGGACGCCGTCGCCGAGATCGTGGACGCGGTGAGGAACCGCGTCCAGGTGTGACGCCTTCGGACCACCACGCGCGGGGCGGGCTCTCGATGAGTCCGCCCCGCGCGGCTTTGCAAGCAGCGTTGGGCGAATATGCTGATCAGCATGACGACTGAGCCGGAACTGCAGCGGGGCGTCGGGGAGCCGGACGGCTTCCGCCGCCTGTGGACCCCCCATCGGATGGCCTACATCCAGGGTGAGAACAAGCCCACCGGTCCGGCTCCGGACGACGGTTGTCCATTCTGCTCGATCCCCGCGCTGAGCGACGAGGACGGGCTGGTCATCGCCCGGGGCGCCGCCGTGTTCGCGGTGCTGAACCTGTACCCGTACAACGGCGGCCACTTGATGGTGGTCCCGTACCGGCACGTCGCGGACTACACCGACCTGGACGAGGCGGAGACGGCCGAGCTGGCCGACTTCACCAAGCGGGCGATGACCGCGCTGCGGGCGGCCTCGGGGGCGCACGGGTTCAACATCGGGATGAACCAGGGCGCGGCGGCCGGTGCCGGGATCGCGGCGCACCTGCACCAGCACGTGGTGCCGCGCTGGGGCGGGGACACCAACTTCATGCCGGTGGTCGGCCACACCAAGGTGCTGCCGCAACTGCTGGCGGACACCCGGAAGATGCTGGCCGAGGCCTGGCCGCAGGACTGATCGGGAACGCCGGAGGGGCCCGTCACCGCTGAGTCGGTGGCGGGCCCCTCCGGCGTGCGCGGGCCGTGGTCACTCGAACTGGTCGACCTTGTACGGGCGGGTGCCCTGGGCCTCGGACTTGATGATCGAGGCGCGGTTCTTGAAGCGGTCGGTGTCCAGGTCGTGCTCCTCCAGGAACTCCAGGGTGGCGGCGTGCACGGCGCCGAGGACCGGGACGGAGGCGTTGAGCGCGTTGTCGGTCATGAACCGGCTGCCCCACGGCGGGCTCGCCCAGGCGTGCCGGAAGCCGAACGGCTCGGGCAGGCCCAGGCCGCCGCCGAGCCAGGAGAGCAGCCCGGGGGCGCGGGTGAGCGGCGCGCGCAGGGCCTGGCGGACCACCTCGTCGTTGTCGATCAGGGGGAGCTTGACGGTGCGCTCCTCCCAGAACTTGCCGGTCTTCTGGACGGTCTTCTCCTTGGCCGAGGGCTTGTCGGAGAAGACGCCGTTGACCGGGCCGAGCGCGTAGCCGGCGACGGTGACGGTGAGGGTGTTGGCGAGCAGGGTGACGGTGACGGTGAAGGTGATGATCAGCTTGCCGTCGAAGGTGATGAACTGGGTGGCGAGGTAGTGCCGGGGGCCGCCGCCGGCGAAGGTCTGCTTGTCGGCGATGGTCTGGAGGGCGAAGTCGCGCATCCGGTCGCCGTCCATGTCGGCGTTGCCGGGGCGGGAGATCTCATCGGCGTTCTCGCCGATTTCGAGGACCGCCCACTGCTTGACCGTGATGTTGGTCATCCCGCTGTTGGCGACCTCGCTGACGGCGAGCCCCTTGAGGTGCGAGGAGATCTTCCGGACGAGGTCCCAGGGGTGGAAGGCGCGGAAGTCGGAGTGGCCCGCGGCGGGGCGCATCACGTCGACCAGGCGCCATTCGCCCCAGCGCTTGCCGACGCCGAGGATGCCCTTGGGACCGGCGTAGTGCTGGACGTTGGTCTCCTGCTCGGCCTCCATGCGGGCGAGCTTGTCGCGCAGGTCGACGGCCTTCTTGTCGAGGTCGTCGCGGGGGACGGCCTTGGAGACGGTGGCGGCGACGGAGCTGCCCTCGGCGAGGGCGAGCCAGCGCTCGCGGAGCTCCTTGGTGGAGCGCAGCACGATGCGTCGGGCGAGGATCCCGCCGATGATGGGCGGGATCATGGCGACGCGCAGGTAGACGCCGAGCGGGCCGTGGGCGGGGGGCTTGACGAGGAACAGGACGGAGACCACGGCTGCGGCCAGGAGCGCGAGGGCGCCGTAGAGCTCGTCCTGGAGGGCCTTGCCCTTCATGAGGTAGATGCGCAGGTAGAACGCACCGATCCAGATCAGGGTGCCGGGCAGGGCGAGCAGGCCGAAGAGCACGGTGACCACGGTGAGCTTGCGGTCCCGCGCGGCCCGCAACTCCTGTGCGGCCAGGCAGTGTTCGACGATCTGGCGGGTGTCGGTGCCGAACGAGGGCACGATCGGCTTGCGCCCGGCACCGACGGTGCGGGAGATGACGGCGGCGCTGAACGCCTCGCCGAGGTTCGCCTCGAAGAGTTTGAACCGGGGCTTCTTGTGGGTCGCGGCGGTGACCTTGCCGACGAAGTCCTCGATCTTGCCGTCGCGGTACGCGACCGAGGAGAGCGCCGGGGTGACTCCGGTTTGCGGCCCGGCGTCGGTGCGGGGTATCTGCGCACCCGGAGTCATGTCGAGTGTGGTCACGGTGGCGTCCCCTCCTCCCCTTGTCAGCGGCAGGTTATCGTGCCGCGGTGTCGCCGCGCGCATGATCGTCTGAAGTGCCGTCACGATCGGGCCGCGCCTGGGCTTGAGAGGCATGATGCCCAGCTTCGGGCTGGTCGATACCCGGTCGGCGGCGGTCGTCGGGGTGGTGCAGGATGGCCGTGACGGCCAGGAAGGGAGCCCGGGCGATGGATCCGGTGTTGGTGTTCGACGGGGACTGTTCGTTCTGTTCGTCCTGCGTGCGGTGGGCGGAGCGCTATCTGCGGCAGACGCTGGCCTCGGGGGGCTGGGACGCGGTGCCGTTCCAGTTCGAGGACCTGGCGGCGCTGGACGCGCGCGCGGGCGGGCTGGGCGAGGTGACCGCGGAGCGGGCGGAGCGCGAGGTGCTGTGGGTGACGCCGACGGGCCGGGTGTACGGGGGTGCGCAGGCGGTGGCGCGGCTGCTGATGCGTTCGGGCGGGGCGTGGGCGTACCTGGGGGCGGTGCTGGCGTCGGCGCCGGTGCGGCCGGTGGCGGGCCTGGCGTACCGCTGGGTGGCGCGCAACCGGCACCGGATGCCGGGGGGTACGGCGGCGTGCGCGCTGCCGCGGCGGCAGGGCGCTCAGTCGGTGTAGCGGGTGGCCAGGGCGGTCGGCATGGGTTCGTGGCGCAGGTAGGCGCGGGAGAACTCGGCGGTGCCGTGGGTGAGTGAGCGCAGGTCGACCGGGTAGCGGACGAGTTCGAGTTCGGGGACCTCGGCGCGCAGCAGGGTCAGGCCGGGGCCGCCGGTCTCGGTGCCGAGGACGCGGCCGCGGCGGGCGGAGAGGTCGCCGAGTACGGCGCCGAGGTAGTCGTCGGGCAGCAGGACGGCGACGGCGGCGACGGGTTCGAGCAGCCGGATGACGGCGTGTTCGGCGGCGTCGCGCAGGGCGAGGGCGGCGGCGGCCTGGAAGGACGCGTCGGAGGAGTCCACGGAGTGGGCCTTGCCGTCGGTGAGGGTGACCCGGACGTCGACGAGCGGGTGGCCGGTGGCGACGCCCTTGGCGAGCTGGGCGCGCAGGCCCTTCTCGACGGAGGGGATGAAGTGCTTGGGGACGGCGCCGCCGACGACGTGCTCCTGGAACTCGAAGCCGGAGCCGGCCGGGAGGGGTTCGACCTCCAGGTCGCAGATGGCGTACTGGCCGTGGCCGCCGGACTGCTTGACGAGCCGGCCGTGGCCGGCGGCGGCGGTGCCGAAGGTCTCGCGGAGGGCGACCTGGGGTTCGACGGTGTCGACGTGGACGCCGTGCCGGGTGCGCAGGCGGTCGAGGACGACCTCGGCGTGGGCCTCGCCGGTGCACCAGAGGACGAGCTGGTGGGTGTCGGGGTTCTGTTCGAGGCGTAGGGCCGGGTCCTCGGCGGTGAGGCGGGTGAGGGCCTGGGAGAGCTTGTCGTCGTCGGCCTTGCTGTGGGCTTCGACGGCGATCGGGAGCAGGGGCTCGGGGAGGGCCCAGCCGGCGAGGTCGACGGGGTGGCCGGGGTCGTGGACGGTGTCGCCGGCGCGGGCGGTGGTGAGCTTGGCGATGCAGACGAGGTCGCCGGCGACGGCGTGCGGGACGGGCCGCTGGAGCTTGCCGAAGGGGCTGCTGAGGGCGGTGACGCGTTCGTCGCCGTTCTGGTCGGCGCTGTGGGTGGGGCCGGCGAGGTGGATGCGGGTGTCGGGACGCAGGGTGCCGGCGTACAGGCGCAGCAGGCTGATCCGGCCGACGTAGGTGTCGCCGGTGACGCGGACGACCTGGGCGGCGAGCGGGGCGTCGGGGTCGCAGTCGGGGGCGGGGCGGGTGCGTTCGCCGGGGTCGGGGAAGGTGTGGACGATCAGGTCGAGGAGTTCGGTGGCGCCGAGGCCGTTCTCGCTGGTGGGGACGGCGGGGTGGAGGGCGCAGCTGAGGACTTCGCGGCGCAGGCCGGCTTCGAGGGCGTCGGTGTCGAGGGTGTCGCCGGAGAGGTAGCGCTCCATGAGCGTGTCGTCCTGGCCGGAGATGGCCTCGACGAGGCTGTCGTGGGCCGGCCCGGTGTCGGGCAGCGGGGCGGCCCGGCCGTAGGTGTCGCCGGTGAGCAGGTCGACGCTGCCGTCGGGGCGGCCGTCGTGGAGGACGGGCAGGAAGAGCGGGCGGAGGGTGTCGGGGCCCAGGTCGAAGGCGTCGTGGCAGGCGGTGAGGATGTCGTCGAAGCCGGTGCGGGCGAGGTCGAGTTTGGCGACGGCGATGGCGCGCGGGATGCCTTCGGCGGCGCACTCGCGCCAGAGTGCGCGGGTGGGGGCGGTGACGGGGTCGGTGGCGGAGACGACGAAGACGGCGGCGTCGGCGGCGTGCAGGGCGGCGCGCAGGTCGGCGGTGAAGTCGGGGTGGCCGGGCGGGTCGATCAGGTTGATCTTGACGCCCTTCCATTCGAGCGGGAGCAGCGAGAGCTGGACGGAGCGCTGCTGGTGGTGCTCGATGTCCTCGTGGTCGGAGACGGTGGTGCCGTCGGTGACGCGACCGGCCCGGCCGGTGGCGCCGGCGGCGAGGGCGAGGGATTCGGCGAGCATGGTCTTGCCCACACCGCTGGAGCCGATGAGGACGACGTTGCGCAGGTCCCGGGGGGCGGTGACGGCGGGTGCCTGGGCGGCTCGTGCCGTGCTGCGGTCGGGCATCGGGGTCTCCTCCCGTCGCGCCGGGGCTGTCCTTCGAAAGTGTAGGTGCGGGTGCTGCGGCGGCGCGTGTCGTACGGGTGGGCGGTGACCGTCCGTGTGTGGGACGTGGCCGGGGTGTCGTCGGGCGGTGCGTGCGACGGAGCGTGCCTCCGGCCTGGCTACGATGGGTGGGCCGGACGGGCTGATCCGTCCGGCCGTCTGCCGCGCGTGTTGCGCCAGGCGGGTACCAGGGAGATCGGAGCGGTCGGGAAGGCCATGCTCAACAAATACGCGCGTGCCTTCTTCACACGTGTTCTGACCCCGTTCGCCGCGTTCCTGATCCGGCTGGGCGTGAGCCCGGACGCCGTGACGCTGATCGGTACGGCCGGTTCGGTGGCCGGTGCGCTGGTGTTCTTCCCCCGCGGGGAGTTCTTCTGGGGCACCATCACGATCACGCTGTTCATCTTCTCGGACCTGGTGGACGGGAACATGGCCCGCCAGCTGGGCCGGAGCACCAGGTGGGGGGCGTTCCTGGACTCCACGCTGGACCGGGTCGCGGATGCGGCGATCTTCGGTGGTCTGGCGATGTGGTACGCGGGCAAGGGTGACGACAACCTGCTGTGCGCGGTGGCGATCTGCTGCCTGGCGAGCGGGCTGGTGGTGTCGTACACCAAGGCGCGGGCGCAGAGCCAGGGGCTGCCGTGCGACGTGTCGGGGCTGGTGGAGCGGGCCGAGCGGCTGGTGGCCAGCCTGGTGGCGGCCGGGGTCGCGGGTCTGCACAAGTTCGGGGTGCCGTACGTGGAGTGGCTGCTGCCGGTGGCGCTGTGGCTGGTGGCGGTGGGCAGTCTGGTGACGGTGTTCCAGCGCATGCTGACCGTGCGCCGGGAGGCGTTCGAGGCCGACCGAGCGGCGGCCGGGAGCTGATGGGGGGCGTCCTGCGGTGACGGACCGACTGGTGTACTGGGCGTACGCGCTGGGCTGGGCGGTGCTGAAGCACCTGCCGGAGCGGGTGGCGCGGGGCCTGTTCGACCGGCTGGCGGACCACGCCTGGCGCCGGCGGGGCAAGCGGGTGCTCCAGTTGGAGGCGAACCTGCGCCGGGTCCGTCCGGGACTGGACGAGGCGGGCCTGCGGGCGCTGTCCCGGGCCGGGATGCGTTCGTACCTGCGGTACTGGATGGAGTCGTTCCGGCTGCCGGTCTGGAGCAGGGAGCGGGTGGCCCGGGATGTCCGGTCGGAAGGCCTGGAGAACCTGCGCGCGCCGATCGAGGCCGGTCGGGGCGCGGTGATCGCGCTGCCGCACATGGGCAACTGGGACCTGGCGGGCACCTGGGTGGCGCAGCTGGGCTTCCCGTTCACCACGGTCGCGGAGCGGTTGAAGCCGGAGCGGCTGTTCGACCGGTTCGTGGAGTTCCGGGAGGGCCAGGGCATGGAGGTCCTGGCGTTGACCGGGGGCGGGGCGAACGTGATCGGCACGCTGGCGCGACGGCTGCGCGAGGGTCGGCTGGTCTGCCTGGTGGGGGACCGGGACCTCTCGGAGGCGGGCGTGGAGGTGTCGTTCTTCGGGGAGGCGACCCGGATGCCGGCCGGTCCGGCGGCGCTGTGCCAGCGCACCGGGGCGGCGCTGCTGCCGGTGACGCTCTGGTACGACGGCCCGGTGATGCGGGCGCGGATCCACCCCGAGGTGCCGGTGCCGCAGGAGGGCGACCGCAAGGAGCGGACGCAGGTGATGACGCAGGCGCTCGCGCGGGTGTGGGAGGAGGCGATCCGCGAGCACCCCGAGGACTGGCACATGCTGCAGCGGTTCTGGCTGGCCGACCTCCCGGTCCGTGAGACGGTGGAGGAGGCGGCCGCGCCGCACTCCGAGGCGGCCCGGGCGGCCGCGCCGGAGCCGGCCGGCGAGCCGGCGGCCGAGGCCTCCGGGTCCTGATCCCGGCCAGCAGGAGTACCCGAAGGAGCATGAGGAACCCGTGAAGATCGGCATCGTCTGCCCGTACGACTGGGACGTCCCCGGTGGGGTGCAGTTCCACATCCGGGACCTGGCCGAGCACCTGATCGGTCTGGGCCACGAGGTCTCGGTGCTGTCGCCGGCCGAGGACGAGGAGGCGCTGCCGCCGTACGTGGTCGGCGCCGGGCGGGCGGTGGCGGTGCCGTACAACGGGTCGGTGGCGCGGCTGAGCTTCGGCGTCCTGTCGGCGGCGCGGACGCGGCGGTGGTTGCACGAGGGCCGGTTCGACATCCTGCACGTGCACGAGCCGGCCGCGCCGAGCGTGTCGATGCTGGCCGCCTGGTCGGCGTCCGGGCCGATGGTGGGGACGTTCCACACCTCCAACCCGCGCTCGCGGGCGATGATCGCGGCCTCGCCGATCCTGCAGCCCGGCCTGGAGAAGATGCGGGCCCGGATCGCGGTGTCGGAGTACGCCCGGCGGACGCTGGTGGAGCACCTGGGCGGCGACGCGGTGGTGATCCCGAACGGCGTGGACGTCGGCTTCTTCGCGGACGCCGAGCCGGATGAGCGCTGGTGCGGCGGTGCGGCGGCCGGGGAGCCGGGCACGATCGGCTTCGTCGGCCGCATCAACGAGCCGCGCAAGGGCCTGCCGACGCTGCTGGCGGCGCTGCCGAAGATCCTGGCCGAGCGGCCGGGCGTGCGGCTGCTGGTGGCGGGCAAGGGGGACGAGGAGGAGGCCGTCGCCGGCCTGGCGCCGGAGGTCCGCCGTCAGGTGGAGTTCCTCGGCATGGTGAGCGACCGCGACAAGGCCCGGCTGCTGCGCAGCGTGGACCTGTACGTGGCGCCGAACACCGGTGGCGAGAGCTTCGGGATCATCCTGGTCGAGGCGATGTCGGCGGGCGCCCCGGTGCTGGCCAGCGACCTGGACGCGTTCAAGCAGGTGCTGGACGGCGGGGACGCGGGCGAGCTGTTCCCGGTGGAGGACGCGGACGCGCTGGCCGCTGCGGCGCTGCGGCTGCTGGGCGATCCGGGGCGGCTGGGGGAGCTGAGCAAGGCCGCCTCGCGGTACGTGCGGCGGTTCGACTGGTCGACGGTCGGCGCGGACATCCTGGCGGTGTACGAGACGGTGGCGGCGGGGGCCGCGGCGGTGGTCGAGGAGGACGTGCGCGGCGGCCGGCGCGGCCGGTTCGGGCTGGCCCGGGACTGAGGCCGGCGGGCCCGGGACTTTTCCGGGGTGTCGGCGGCGTTAGGGTCGGTCGACCGTATTCGGGCACGACGCATGGGGGCACCGATGCCGCAGATCTCCGTCGACTACTCGCCGAGCCTGGCTGGCTCCTTCGACCGCCGGGCGCTGGGCGTGGCGATCAACCGGCTCGCGGTGGGGACGATCGACGCGAAGCCGGAGGCGTGCAAGACGCTGTTCCGGCAGAACGACGACTTCGTGGTGGGGGAGGGCGAGGGGGCCGCCGCGCAGGTGTACGTCGAGTTCCAGATCTTCCCGGGCCGTACGCCGGAGGCGAAGGCGGCGCTCAGCGAGGGCGTGCTGGCGCTGCTGGCGGAGCACGTCGCGCCGGCGCCGGGCACCCGGCTGCACACCGCGGTGAACGTCTCCGACATCGACCGCGGGTCCTACCGGAGCGCGAGCGCGGAGGGCTGAGCCGGTGACACCCGGTAGCGTTGCGCCCCGTGACTACCTGGATCTGGGCCGGCGTGGCCGTGGTGCTCTTCGGCATGTACCTGAGTTGGACGGCCGGTCGGTTGGACCGGCTGCACGCCAGGATCGACGCGGCGCGGGCCGCGTTGGACGCGCAGCTGGTCCGTCGGGCCTCGGTGGCGATGGAGCTGGCCACGTCCTCGCTGCTGGACCCGGCGGCCTCGCTGCTGCTGCTGGACGCGGCGCACGCGGCCCGGCAGGCCGAGGACGACCAGCGTGAGGTGGCGGAGAGCCAGCTGAGCCTGGCGCTGCGGGCGGTCTTCGCCGAGCCGGAGCAGGTGGCGGCGCTGGTGGCGGAGCCGGGCGGGGAGGACGCGGTGCGCGACCTGACGGCGGCGGTGCGCCGGGCGCCGATGGCGCGCCGGTTCCACAACGACGCGGTGCGGGCGGCCCGGGCGGTGCGCGAGCACCGTCTGGTGCGGTACTTCCGGCTGGCGGGGAAGGCCCCGTTCCCGCTGGCGTTCGAGATGGACGATGCCCCGCCGCCCGCGCTCACGCCCGAAGGGGCACCCGCCTAGGCTGTGCTCGGATACGGCCCGTTTGTCGCATCCCGTCGTCCGGGCTGGACTTGGTGGCGCATGGTTGCGTCACCCGTTCCGCCTACCATAGGGCGATAGCACTGGTTCATCTTCGAGTGAGGTCTCACGTGTCCACCACCCCCACCACCGCAGACCAGCCGCAGATCGGTACCGCCCGGGTGAAGCGCGGCATGGCCGAGCAGCTCAAGGGCGGTGTGATCATGGACGTGGTCAACGCCGAGCAGGCCAAGATCGCCGAGGACGCCGGCGCGGTGGCCGTCATGGCGCTGGAGCGGGTTCCGGCCGACATCCGCAAGGACGGCGGCGTGGCCCGGATGTCCGACCCGAACATGATCGAGGAGATCATCGAGGCGGTCTCCATCCCGGTGATGGCCAAGTCGCGGATCGGTCACTTCGTCGAGGCCCAGGTCCTCCAGTCGCTCGGCGTCGACTACATCGACGAGTCCGAGGTGCTGACCCCGGCCGACGAGGTCAACCACTCCGACAAGTGGGCCTTCACCACCCCCTTCGTCTGTGGCGCCACCAACCTGGGCGAGGCCCTGCGCCGCATCGCCGAGGGCGCGGCCATGATCCGCTCGAAGGGCGAGGCCGGCACCGGCAACGTCGTCGAGGCCGTCCGCCACCTGCGCCAGATCAAGAACGAGATCGCCAAGCTGCGCGGCTTCGACAACAACGAGCTGTACGCCGCCGCCAAGGAGCTGCGCGCCCCGTACGAGCTCGTCAAGGAGGTCGCCGAGCTCGGCAAGCTGCCGGTCGTGCTGTTCTCCGCCGGTGGCGTGGCCACCCCGGCCGACGCCGCGCTGATGCGCCAGCTCGGCGCCGAGGGCGTCTTCGTCGGTTCGGGCATCTTCAAGTCGGGCGACCCGGCCAAGCGCGCCGCCGCCATCGTGAAGGCCACCACCTTCTTCGACGACCCGAAGATCATCGCGGACGCCTCCCGCAACCTCGGCGAGGCCATGGTCGGCATCAACTGCGACACCCTGCCGGAGACCGAGCGCTACGCCAACCGCGGCTGGTAGTCGCCCCCTGTGCCGGCCCGTCGCAGCGCCTCGGCGCGCGGCGGGCCGCGTCACGTACATCCGTAGAACGATCTAACGAGGTTGAAGACCGTGAGCACTCCAGTCATCGGCGTCCTCGCCCTCCAGGGTGACGTCCGCGAGCACCTGGTCGCGCTGGCCGAGGCCGACGCGCTCGCCCGCCCGGTGCGCCGTGCCGAGGAGCTGGCCGAGGTCGACGCGCTGGTGATCCCCGGCGGGGAGTCCACCACCATGTCCAAGCTGGCGCTGCTGTTCGGCGTGATGGACCCGCTGCGCGAGCGGGTCGCCGCCGGGATGCCGGTGTACGGCACCTGCGCGGGAATGATCATGCTGGCCGACAAGATCCTGGACGGCCGGGACGACCAGGAGACCGTCGGCGGCATCGACATGACCGTGCGCCGCAACGCCTTCGGCCGCCAGAACGAGTCCTTCGAGTCCGGTGTCGCCTTCGAGGGCCTGGGCGACGCGCCGGTGCACGGCGTCTTCATCCGGGCCCCCTGGGTCGAGGGCGTCGGCGCGGGTGTCGAGGTGCTGGCCGAGCTGCCCGCCGCGGACGGTCCGGAGAGCCGGATCGTGGCCGTGCGCCAGGGCAACCTGCTGGCGACCTCCTTCCACCCGGAGCTCACCGGCGACCACCGCGTGCACGCCTACTTCGTCGCGATGGTCGAGGAGCACCTGGGGCGGCGCTGACCGTGTGCGCCTTTCCGGTGACGACACCGGTAAGATCTCATCTGTTTCATTTCCCTTTGGCGACGTAAAGGAGCTGGCGAATGTCCGGCCACTCTAAGTGGGCTACCACCAAGCACAAGAAGGCCGTGATCGACGCCAAGCGCGGCAAGCTCTTCGCCAAGATGATCAAGAACATCGAGGTGGCGGCGCGCACCGGCGGTCCCGACCCGGCCGGCAACCCGACCCTCTACGACGCCATCCAGAAGGCGAAGAAGAGCTCGGTCCCGATCGACAACATCAACCGCGCCGTCAAGCGCGGTGGCGGTCTGGAGGCCGGCGGCGCCGACTACCAGACCATCATGTACGAGGGCTACGGCCCGAACGGCGTCGCCGTCCTGATCGAGTGCCTCACCGACAACCGCAACCGCGCCGCCTCCGACGTGCGCGTCGCGATGACCCGCAACGGCGGCTCGATGGCCGACCCGGGCTCGGTGTCGTACCTGTTCACCCGCAAGGGCGTCGTGATCGTCCCCAAGGCTGACGGCGTGGACGAGGACAAGCTCTTCGAGGTCGTCCTCGACCAGGAGCCCGAGGAGATCAACGACCTCGGCGACTCGTTCGAGATCGTCTCCGAGGCCGCCAAGATGGTCGCCGTGCGCACCGCGCTGGTGGACGCCGGCGTCGACTACGACTCGGCCGAGGCCAACTTCCTCCCGAGCATGCAGGTCGAGCTGGACGTCGACGGCGCCCGCAAGATCCTCAAGCTGATCGACGTGCTGGAGGACAGCGACGACGTGCAGAACGTCTTCGCCAACTTCGACATCTCCGACGAGGTCGGTGCGCAGCTCGACGCCGAGTGATCGTTCTCACTCCCCGGCCCGGGGGGGGGGTGGGGGGGGGGGGGGGGGTGTTTGGGGGGGGGGGGGGGGGGGGGGGGGGAGTAGGGGGGGGGGGGGGGGGGGTGTGGGGGGGGGGGTTGGTTATGGG